>DATFVF010000037.1:0-16751 GCA_035260465.1 Pseudolabrys sp.
TAGGCGTTTTGATAGTCGATCTTAGGATAGTCGACGCGCGCCCAAGTCGGCTCGCGCATGGTCAGCCAGCGCTTATAAGCCTCCAGACGCCAAGCCAGCATCCACTCCGGCTCGCTTTTCTTGGCCGAGATGAAACGGACCGTGTCTTCAGAGAGGCCCTTGGGAGCCTTCTCGGATTCGATATCGGTGACGAACCCGTATTTATATTGGTCAACGTCGATACGGCGGACCTGTTCGACGGTCTCAAGTACGGCCGGCATTTTTCCCTCCGCTCACGGTTGCAAGGACCGCGGGTTGGATTTGTCGGTTATGGTCGGTTCGCTTCGTGCGTCGCGATCGATCCTGGTTGGTGCCGCCTCAGGCGGCATTGGCATGCTTGTTAGGTAATGACGAAACCACCTTATTCCAAGCATTTAGGAGCATTTCAACGTTAGCTTCGCTGGTGTTCCATCCGAGGCTGACACGTACCGCACCGCGCGCGAGCGCAGGTTCCACGCCCATCGCCGCTAGCACATCCGACGCTTGCACCTTGCCGGATGAACAGGCGGAACCGGACGACACCGCTACACCATTGAGATCGAAGGCAATTATCGCCGTTTCGGCCTTCAGACCTTGAACCGTAAACAGGCTCGTGTTCGGAAGGCGCGCAGCGCCTTCGCCAAAGATTACAGCCTGCGGAGTCCTCGATTTTAGCCCTGCTTCGAATTGGTCACGGAGTGCCGCCATGTGGGCAGCGTCCGACAGTTTTGCGGTTGTCGCCGCGGCGCCGAAGCCGGCAATTGCGGCAACGTTTTCGGTTCCGGCACGCTGGCCGCGCTCCTGCCCGCCGCCCTTGATGAGTGGCTCCGCGATGTGAATGTCGCCACGCCGGATGAGTGCTCCGGCGCCTTGCGGGCCACCGAGCTTGTGCGAGGATACGCTCAGAAGATCGGCACCAAGCGCGGCGATGTCGCAGTCGATGCGGCCTGGACCCTGTACTGCATCGACATGCAGCACTCCGTTCGCAGCGTGCACGATCTCCGCGATCTGCGGGATGGGCTGGATTACGCCGGTTTCGTTATTCGCCAGCATGACCGACACCAGCGGCCGCTCGGCCTTGCGAATGGCAAGCGAGAGCGCGGCAAGATCAACGACTCCCCCGCGAGTGACGTGCAATTCGCCGATCTGCTTCGCCGCGAATCGGCCACCGCTGCGTACGGAGGGATGCTCGATCGCGGACACGAACAAGCGGTCGCGCGGTTCTTTGCGCCCTCCAACTTCGATTGCCGGCGTCAGCGCCAGCATGTTGGCTTCGCTAGCGCCGCTGGTGAACGTCACATTCTTCGCCTCGGCGCCGAGCATTTTTGCGACGCGCTCGCGCGCTTCCTCGACCAAACGGCGGGCTGCACGGCCTTCCGCATGAATGGAGGAGGCATTGCCGCCGAGCGCGAGAGCAGCGCTCACAGCAATACGCGCCTCCTCACGGATGGGGGCGGTTGCGTTCCAATCGAAATACGCCCGTTCGGACATAATTCTTGCCAGCACCTAATTACCGTTTTTGCTTCTAGGGTCCCCAAAAAGCTTGCTTTTTGCCCTGGGGATCGTGGTAGAAGCCCGAAATCGCCCGGTCCTTATAGCGTGTGCCGAGGCCGGGAACAGCGGAAATCATATAATTAGAATAATTCTAATCTAGGGGTCCAGTTTGGTCAGTTTCTTCCGGGCCCTGAATAAGTCCCGAGGCCGCGTGCCGTCGCGGCAAGCCCGGTTCGAGGTTAAAAGCAATGCCTGAGATTATCTTCGCCGGCCCCGCCGGTCGCATCGAGGGGCGATATCACCCTGCGCGGCAGAAAAACGCGCCGATCGCAATCGTCCTCCATCCCCACCCGCAGTTCGGCGGGACGATGAACCACCCGATCATCTACCAACTGTACTACGCCTTCGTGCACCGGGGCTTCTCGGCGCTGCGTTTTAATTTCCGTGGCGTCGGGCGTAGCCAGGGCTCGTTCGACCATGGTCAGGGCGAATTGTCTGACGCGGCTTCCGCACTCGACTGGGCGCAGACCATCAATCCGGAAGCCAAGAGCTGCTGGATCGCCGGATTCTCATTCGGCGCCTGGATCGGCATGCAGCTATTGATGCGCCGACCAGAGATCGAGGGATTTATCTCGATTTGCCCGCCTGCCAACCTCTATGACTTCTCCTTCCTGGCACCTTGCCCCTCGTCGGGCCTTATCATCCATGGCGACAAAGATGCGGTGGTGCCCCACAAGGATGTCACGACCCTGGTCGACAAGCTCAAGACCCAAAAGGGCATCGTGATCGAGCAAAAGGTTGTGCAAGGCGCCAACCATTTCTTTGACGGCAAGGTAGAAGCGCTGCTTACTTCGATCAGCGCTTACCTCGACAAGCGGCTAAAGACCGAACGCAAGCCGGCGGCGTAGATTCTCGCCGGCGCATTCGGTCTGAGGTGCTTGCAGCGTGGTCGGTGTGCGACTAACGACGCGCGAATGCCTGCCCGCGAAATCACCCATGCTTCTCGTTAAAACTTATATTGGAAAAAGCGCCATTCACGGTTTTGGTGTTTTTGCCGGCGAAGCTATCCGTAAGGACACAAAAGTCTGGCGCTTCGTCGCGGGCTTCGACCGCGTTTATTCGCCCAGCGAATTTGCCAAGCTGCCAAAGCCGGCGCGCGACTACATCAGAAATTACGGGTACCGCGTGGACGGTGAAATTCTTCTGACGATCGACCACGATCATCATATGAACCATTCGGAAGACGCCAACACCCGCTGGCGCAACGGCTACATCGTCGCACGCCGCAGCATCCGCAAAGGCGAGGAACTCACCAACGATTACCGGGAATTCGAGCCGGGCTTTTGCGCGGCGTTCTTAAAGAAAAAACGGAAATCGCGTCGAATGCCCCGCGTTAAGGCCGCGCCACTACCCCACCGCTCAGCGGCTTCGGGGCTCCGGTTGTCTTTGGGAAAGTAATTGGCAGATCGTTGAGCGTTCGCACGGCGAGATAAGCAAAAGCCTGCGCCTCGATCGACTGTGATGACCAGCCTACGGTATCCGCGGTCTCTACCGTTGCCGGTTTTAGCCTGCTGGACAGCATTCTCATCAGCGTTGGATTGCGCGCGCCCCCGCCCGCCACGATCCATGCGCGCGGTGGCTCCGGCAACTGCGGCACGATACGAGCCACACTCGCGGCTGTGAGCGCCGAAAGCGTCGCCGCGCCGTCGGCAACTGAGAACTCCGGCAATCCAATATTCGCGAATGCAAACGCATTTCGATCCAGCGACTTCGGACATGGGCGGTTGAAGAACGGATCTGCAAGCACCTGGGCGACGAATTCCTCGTGTATCCGGCCTTTGGCAGCCTGGTCACCATCTCGGTCGAGTGGCGCGCCGGTGCGGGCGCGCATGAAATCATCGATCAGTGCGTTGCCCGGACCCGTGTCGCAAGCAATAGGATCGCCACCGTCAACGAAGGTGACGTTAGCGACGCCACCGACATTTAACACCGCGATCGGGTGCGGACGATCAAGATCGCGTGCCAATGCCTGATGAAACACAGGCACCAGCGGCGCGCCCTGCCCGCCTGTGGCGACATCCGCGGCGCGAAAGTCATGTGCGACTGGCAGCCCAAGTTGCGCCGCTAGCCTTTCGCCATTTCCAATTTGCACCGTCAGCCGCGCTGCCGGCCGGTGCAGAACGGTCTGTCCGTGAAACCCAACGATATCAACGTTCGATTTGTTGACCTGCTCGGTTTCAAGGAAGGCTTTAACCGCCTCAGCGTGAACACGGGTGACAAACTCGTCAGCCTCCGCTAGCACGCCTGGACGTTGCCACCGGTCCGAGAGCATCGCGCCTTCAACGAACGCCCGCCGCAACAGGTCGCGCTCGGCATCGGAATATGACCGATAGCCCGTTGGTCCGAAGCGGGCGATGCGGTCGCCATCGGTTTCAATTAACGCCACGTCGACGCCGTCGAGCGAGGTCCCGCTCATCAGCCCAATCGCCCTAACAACCCCCAAAATCCGCCCCTTCGGTTGAATCCGACGCCGGACCTGTTACACCACCCGCGGACGAAAGCGACAAGACCGCGACTCGAGAACCCGCCATGAGCGCCTATAAATCGGATTTTCTCAACGTTCTGGCAGAACGCGGATTTATCCATCAGGTATCGGAACCCGACGCCCTCGACGCGCGTGCCAAAGCTGGCGCGATTACCGCCTATATCGGATTCGATTGCACAGCGGCCTCTCTGCACATTGGCTCGCTGCTCCCAATCATGATGCTGCACTGGCTGCAGCAGACCGGACACCGGCCGATTGCGCTGATGGGTGGCGGCACAACGCGAGTCGGCGATCCATCGGGCAAGGACGAAAGCCGCCGCGTTCTCACCGACGAGACGATCGACGAAAATCTCAAAGGTATCCGCGCGATTTTTTCGAACTTCCTGAAATTCGAAGGCGCCGGCGGCAATGCCGTCATGAGCAACAATGCCGACTGGCTTAACAAGCTTAATTATATCGATTTCCTGCGCGACGTCGGGCGACATTTCTCGGTCAACCGGATGCTTTCCTTCGACTCGGTAAAGTTGCGGCTCGATCGCCAACAAGAGCTCTCGTTCCTCGAATTCAACTACATGGTGTTGCAGGCCTATGACTTTGTTGAGCTTAGCAAACGCTACAATTGCATCTTGCAAATGGGCGGCTCTGATCAGTGGGGCAATATCGTCAACGGCATCGATCTCGGCCGCCGGATGCTCAACGCACAACTGTTTGCGCTCACTGCACCGCTGATTACGACTTCGTCCGGCGCCAAGATGGGCAAGACGGTCACCGGCGCGGTCTGGCTCAATGCCGATCTGATGACTCCTTATGACTACTGGCAGTTCTGGCGCAACACCGAAGACGGCGACGTTGCACGTTTCCTAAAGTTATTCACCGTTCTGCCTCTCGGCGAGATTGCGCGTTTTGGGACCCTGAAGGGCAATGAGATCAACGATGCCAAGAAAGTGCTCGCAACCGAGGCCACCGCACTGGTTCACGGCCGCGCCGCTGCCGATCAGGCGGCCAAGACTGCCCAAACCACGTTCGAGCAAGGCGGAATGGGCGACAATCTGCCCGCGATAGAAGCCAAGGTCGGAGATGGAATTTTGGCTGCAAGTACAAAAATGGGCTTTACAAGTTCGAACAGCCAAGCGCGCCAATTCATAAAAGACGGTGCGATCTATTTAGGGGATGAAAAAATTACCGACCCAAATTACAAATTTCGCGAGCAGGATTTTGATAAAGACGGCCGTGCTCTTTTACGTGTCGGCGCAAAAAAGCGTGGAATATTAACGCGCGTCCCGCAATAAAGCGTCGTCGCCACCCTACCGAGATGGCGGAGCGAAATTTGGATCGAACGTCCCCGGCGATGGAATAAACTTGCGCAGCAGGCCAGGCGCAATTGCGCTCACCGGATTGACTGTAATGCGTGGCGCTCCGGGCGGGCCGACTGCCTCGTAGTTGATGCCAAGCAATCCCTCTTTGTTGCCGCCGCCAAGGAACAGCCCGACGATCGGAATTTGTCCGAACATATTGTTGAGGCCGTAGAACGGCACGAAGGTGCCACGCAAATGCACATCATCGCGCGTGTAGTCGATGTTCCCCTCGACTGTTGCACCCACCAGCGGCCCGCGCACGACGCCATCGCGGACGGCCATCTTGCCAGGGAAACGAGTAAAATCAGCGCGCATCTCGCTGAAGTCGACGCCTGTCGTTCCAGCAGCGCCAGGCGCCCCGGACACCACTCTGTCGAGCGCTGGCTCCCCGCGTACGGCGAAGGTTCGAATGTAAAGCGTTCCGACTTGCGGCGATTGCTCCTGAGTCGGCGGGTCCATCGCGACCCACATCTGGCCGCCGAACATGCGCGGATACATGTCGGTGAACCGGAACAACGAGCCAGCATCGTCAGTCTCGAAATAAATAACCTGATGGCTGTCACGTGCGCGCACGCGTAGATCACCGTTGAGGGGTGTATCGCGGCCAATTTTGCTCGTCATTGAGAAGGTGCGAATATGGCCGCTGCGTCGCGACATTTTCAGATCAAGCCCGCGCAGGGTCTCCCCATTATGACCCGCCACAGTGCCGACCTTGATTTCGAGGTCGAGATCGTCCTGCTTCTGCTTGACCTTGTCGGTTGACGCCAACGTCGACTTCACGAAATTTCGGCCGTCATAAATATCTCCGCGCATGGCTACGCGCAGCGCACCGTCGGTACCGCGGTCTGCTTTCAAGGTGAGCTTGTCGCCGTCGGACAAGGCAAACACCGGAAAATTTGCCGACACAAGCTCGTTCGAACTGTCGAATTCGATCGAGCCACGCACGGTCGCTCCCGATCCGTCAACGCTCAAGTCGTCGATACGAACGGTCTTTCCGGTTTTCACCATTGTGTAGGTCGCACGCGCAGGCCTGCCGGCCGGCTTCAGCCAACCAGGCAAAAGATTGTCGATCTTCACGGGCGTAAGATCTGCTTCTACGCTCATGCTGTCGTCGGTGACGGTGTCGCCGACACGGCCCACCACTTTAATTGGAATCGCTCCGATGACCGTCGAACCGAGGTCCATGCCGAGGCGATGGCGCGCAGCTTCGTCGATGGTCGACTGCATGTGCAATTCGGCGTCGGTGTCGCCTTTCTGCTTGCGCAAATCGATCATTGCGGGCGTGCCGTTGATCTTGACGTCGCCTTTGATTTGAAAACCGTCGCTTGTCGCTGTTGCTCTGAGTATTGGCGCCTCGACTTTTTGACCGAGCAACATTTTATCGGCGGCAAAATTTGTGAGGTCTGCGCTGATAATGTAGCTCGATGCGTCTTCCGGCATTGGCTTCGCGATGGCTAATTTCACTCCAACCTGCGCCGCAATTGTGCCGCGCGTCGTTGCCGGGTCGAGCGTAATGCCCACGGTGTCGCGCAAGCCGTCGCTTGCAAGCAGTGCTGCAGCCGCTGGAACGCCACCGTCAATACGGAAGCTGGCGCGCGCCAATGCGGGCTTGGGGTGGGTATCCGGAACCTCGAACACGCCACTGGCTATGTTGAGTTTGCGTCCTGGCGCGGCCTCGACGGTGCCGCGACCAAGATTCACAACGGCATTGCGACCAATGATGCGGACAGTGAGATCGGCATCCCGGATCGGCGGCAGATATGCAATCGGGCGCAAAGTCGTCCCACTGGTCTCAATGTCAACGGACAACCCGTCCTCCGGCATCGGCGGGCCGTTGTGCTTGAAGTCCTCCAAAGGCGCGTTGCCGGCCACCAATACGCGTTCGACCATCCCTCCGGAAATATGGTCCTCGACCCAGTCGCGGACGTCGATGGCTGCAAATATTGGCCAAAGCCGTTTCAATGCCGATACCGGCATGCGCGTGCCGGCGACGCCGAAGGCGACACGCGGCTCACTGCCGGCATAGTCCAGGCTGCCAGTCACTGCCATTCCGATATTGTGAGATGGCCGCGTATCGATACGGCCGAAATCACCCTGTTCGACCTCGATGCGCTTGCGTGTCACATCGATGCGCGCGCGTACCGCCAGGCGGTTGATGGCTATGCCCTCGTCTTCAGCCGTTGCACCCGGCGCGAGGATGACCGGATCGATCACGTTGTCGCCGCGTGTCACGCCGAGCAGCCAGGTGCCGCTCTGTTCGGGCGGAGCATCCAGGGTGGCGCGCAAAGTGAATTGGTTGCCGCCTGACTGGATCTGAAATGGCACGACCAAGCTGTGCCGCCGCGCATCCCAATTAAACCGGAAATCGGCGTGGTCGATTTTAAGTTGGAGTTTGTCGTTGTCGCGGTCGATGATCGTCCCCGCATCGGCGATCAGCTGGCCCTGCACCAATTGGGGCGTACCATCCGCCGAAACGTCAGCACGAACGCTCGCTGATAGAGGTAAATCGACATCAAACGGGCCCGCATTGAGCCGCATTGCAAGCAAGATATCGCGCGTGGAGACTTTGCGCGCTTCAATGCCCACCGCGCGAACACCGTCCGCAAGCGGGCGCATGGCAGCGCTCAGCACCCACGGACGCTGGGGGTTATCGGACTCAAGTTTAAAGACGACACCGCCCTGGCGCGGCCGGGTCAGGCTGGCGTTGATGCCGTCAAACGTCCAACGCTTGCCATTGCGCCGGTCGTCAACAACCAGATTTCCGTTTTTTAAACCGAGCTCGTGCAGATCGTGGCCGTCGAGGCCGCTCTCGCCTACCGCATCAAGGCGCGCCATAATGCCCGCAAGACTTTCGAACTCAGCACGCATTGGCGTGGCGGCAGAAGCCGGTTCGCCGGCGGGCGAAGGTCTGACTGTCGGCGCGGCTGTCGCGATCGGCCGCGTGTCGGCGCCGGCGAATACAGTAAGCCGACCGTCCGTCTCAATTCGCACGGACATTTCGGCCCCAACGAGATTGAGACTTTGGGCCCGCAATTGTCCCATAAGCAAACGTCGGCCCGAAAGGCCGACCTCGGCTTTCGGCGCACTCGCCACGATCGTACCGTCGCCATCGCGTACGACGATGTCGCGCAAGCGGAGTGAGGTGCGGCCCCTCTCATCACGTTCGAGCTGGGTACCGCCGACAGTCACGCTGTGATTGCCGCCGAAGTTTTCCTCGATCGCTGCCTTCAGCCACGGCGTGGCGACATTAAGTTCGATCGGACCGCTCGATAGTCGCCACCAGAGGCCGAGCACCGCGACGGTCGCCAACACTATGCAAATTGCAAAGCTCCAACCCAGGCGTCTCACGAAGCGGGAACGCAGCAGGTTGAACGTTCGGTATTGCAGGCCGCTCCAGGGCCGGCGGCCGATACGACGCGCCATACGCTTTTGATGCGTCGCATGACCGACTGCGACAGCGTGGGCCCGATGCCCGTGTCCGTGCTCGTGTTCAGTACCGGTCATGCGCTAGGTCGCGCCCCTCGTCTGACGCAACATACGTATACGTGCCGAGCCGGCAGCCTGATGAACACCCGGCGCGGCCCGCGGCACTTATCTGTGGAACCCGTTGCGCCCCTCCGGCGCAAATGGCATGTGCGACATGACCGCTCGAAAACGACGAAAGGAAGGCACATGCGCGAACTCATTGAGGGCACGAGAGCCCCGGCCTTCGCCCTTCCGCGGGATGGCGGCGGCAAGGTCTCGCTGAGGGACTTTAAGGGCCGCAATCTCGTCCTCTATTTCTATCCGAAGGCCGATACACCCGGCTGTACCAGGGAGGCGGTCGCATTCTCGCGGCTCCGCGCAGATTTCGCCAAGGCAGATACCGCGATTCTCGGGGTTTCGGCTGACCCGGTGGCAGCCCAGGACAAGTTTAAATCCAAGCATAAGCTCGGTATCGCGCTCGGGTCCGACGAGACCAAAAACGTACTGGCAGCTTATGGGGCCTGGGGTGAGAAATCGATGTACGGCCGCACGTACATGGGCGTCATCCGCCGGACGTTTCTGATCGACACGGCAGGCCGCATTGCCCGCATCTGGCCGAAGGTACGCGTGCCAGGTCACGCCGAGGAGGTGCTTTTGGCTGCCCGTAGCCTGTAATGCCCGGCAATTGCTGAGGAATCTCAGCAACCACGCAGCTGGATTACCGGTTTTTTAACCATATGGGATTGATATCGGCCCTGCTGGCCAGCGGCCCCCACCCGGCCGAACAGGCACGGAGTGTCGATGCCGCAATCGTCCCCTTCGTATTACCGGGCCGCCGACCATGCAGGTCGCCAGGCGAATCCGCGGGCGCAGTCGGCCGGCGCAATATCCCGCCATTTGCACCGAATCAACGACGGCTACACGCTGACACATGCCGGACATCAGGTCCGCATCGGACCGGTCGCGTTCTGGATCGTCGTCGGTACGCTGGTGATCATGGCTGTGTGGTCAATTGCGACCGGCAGTTACTTCACATTTCGCGACAACGTCCTCACGCGGCTGATCGGCCGTCAGGCCGAGATGCAATTCGCCTACGAGGACCGTATCGCCGAACTGCGCGCTCAGGTTGATCGCATCATGAGCCGCCAGTTGCTCGACCAGGAACAGTTCGAGCAAAAGCTCAACGCGCTGCTGCAACGGCAAGCGACGCTTGAACAGCGCACGTCCACGCTCACCGGCGACTTATCGACGACCGGCGCCGTCAAACCGGCACGCCTCGCACCGCCAACCGCAGCGTCAACTGAAAAGCTGCTGCGGCCATCACCAATCAATGACACCGTGATTTTCGTCGCGCCGCCGGATCGAGAGGCGCGGCTACAATCGCGCGAACTACCGGTAGCCACCACTCGCATTGCCGAGAGCACCAAGGCCGGCGGCCTTAACGGCATGCTCTCGCGTGTATCGCTCTCGCTCGACAAAATTGAGCAAAGGCAGGCAGCAACGCTTACCGATCTAGAGGAGCGCATAGACACGCGAGCGCGCCGGATGCAGAGCGTACTCTCCGACCTCGGAGTCGATGCTGCCCGTGCACCCAACGACACAGCTGTCGGCGGTCCGTTTATTCCTCTCAGGCCGCCGCAATCGGGTGCCAGCGCATTCGAACGTCAGCTCTACCGGATCAATGTCGCCCGTGCGCAAATCAATCGCTACAGCAACACTCTTGTGGCAGTTCCTGTACGCAAGCCCATAATCGGCGAAGTCGACATGAGTTCGCCTTTCGGCATGCGCATGGATCCGTTTTTAGGCCGTCCGGCTATCCATACCGGCATCGATCTGCGCGGCGAATTTGGCGAGCCTGTGCGTGCAACCGCTACCGGCCGTGTGTCCATTGCCGGTCGAGAGGGCGGCTACGGCAATATGGTAGAGATTACCCACGGCAACGGTCTTGCCACCCGCTACGGCCACTTATCCCAAATCGACGTGAAGATGGGCCAGGTGGTGCGCATTGGCGAAGTCATCGGCAGAATTGGTTCGACCGGCCGCTCCACCGGACCACATCTTCATTATGAAACGCGGATCAATGGCGAAGCTGTCGACCCGCAGAAATTTCTTCGCGCGGGATTAAGACTTGGCGACGTTTAAGAGGATCGGCAGCGGTCGACAAACGATGCCCTCGCTACTCCACGTCCTCAACCTGTTCTGGTCCGCCCCCAAAAGCTTTTTGCGCCAGCGCCGCCTGCATGAATTCATCCAGATCGCCGTCGAGGACACCGGCCGTGTTTGAGGTTGAAACACCGGTGCGCAGATCCTTCACCATCTGATACGGTTGCAGCACGTAAGAGCGGATCTGGTGTCCCCAGCCGATATCGGTCTTGGCGGCCTGCTCCGCGGCGGCTTTGTCTTCGCGTTTCTTCATCTCCATTTCGAACAGTTTGGCGCGCAGCATGTCCCATGCCATCGCTCGGTTGCGATGCTGTGAGCGATCCTGCTGGCACTTCACGACGATGTTTGTTGGAATGTGCGTGAGGCGGACCGCCGACTCTGTTTTGTTCACGTGCTGGCCGCCGGCACCGCCGGACCGCATCACGTCGGTGCGTACGTCATTTTCGTTGATATCGATCTTGATGCGATCGTCGACCACCGGAAACACGACGACGCTGGCAAAGGAAGTGTGACGCCGCGCGTTGGAATCGAATGGCGAAATGCGCACCAACCGATGCACGCCGTTTTCACTCTTGAGCCACCCATATGCGTTATGGCCCTTGATCATGACGGTCGCCGACTTGACCCCGGCACCCTCGCCCTCACTCTCTTCGATCCAGTCGACTTTGTAACCGTGCGCTTCCGCCCAACGAACATACATGCGCATGAGCATACTGGCCCAATCCTGGCTTTCGGTGCCACCAGCGCCGGCGTGAACTTCAAGGTAGCAGTCGTTGGCGTCGGCTTCGCCAGACAGGAGCGCCTCGAGCTCGCGCCTCGCCACCTCAGCCTTAAGCCTTTTCAGCGCGGCCTCTGCCTCAGAGATGGTTTTATCGTCCTTCTCACCCTCACCTAGCTCCACCAGGGTAATCTGATCATCGAGCTCTTGCTCGATGCGGCCAATGGCCCTGAGCTGGTCGTCAAGCGCATCCCGTTCACGCATGACACGTTGCGCGCGCGCTTGGTCGTTCCAGAGATTAGGATCTTCGGATTCTTTATTTAATTCGGCGAGACGCCGGGTCGCGGCATCGACGTCAAAGATGCCTCCTCAGCAGCCGCACCGACTGCTTGATTTCCTCGACTAGGTTCTGTGTTTCCGCGCGCATCGACTCGTACCTCACCCGAATTGGTCCGCATGTAGCGTTCTTGAACTCGTGCCGCAACCCTCATTTAACAGCGGCCAACGAACTGTTCGCGTTCCCGGAACCATGCTCGTGCGCATGCATTGACGCTTCAGGAGCGCACCACTCCCTCCCTCACCATCAGCCGCAATGAGGAAAACCCATGGGCCTCTTTAGTAAAGATATCAAAACGCTCAATGACCTCTTCGTGCACCAACTACGCGACATCTATTACGCGGAAAGGCAGATCGTGCAGGTGCTGCCCGATATGATCAAGAAAGCCACCGATGCCGGCCTCAAACAGGGGTTCGAAACGCATCTTGTCGAGACCAAAAACCACGTCAAAAGGCTCGAGCTGGTTTTCAAGATGCACGGGGTCGAAGCAAAGGGTGTCGACTGTCCAGCGATTGACGGCATCATTGAAGAAGCCGATGAGGTTACCGGCGAAGTAGAAGACAAAGCGGTCCTTGACGCTGCGCTGATCGCGGCGGCGCAAGCGGTCGAGCACTACGAGATGACGCGCTACGGCACTTTGATTGCTTGGGCGAAACAACTCGGCCGGCCGGATTGTGCCAGCGTGTTGCAACAGAATCTCGAGGAAGAAAAATCTGCCGATTCCAAATTGACGTCGCTCGCAGAACGCAGCGTCAACGTAAAAGCGGCGTAGCACCTCGCCGAAAACAAAAAGCCCCGCGAACTGCGGGGCTTTTTTTCCAATATAGCCACTGTCGCTCAGTACAATCCACCTGTGCCCGAGCGGACGGCACGATCGGCGTCGGGGGTCACGCCAACACCCCAAGATCGTCCACCCTCGCTAGCGCCATCGCCGGCGACTGAGTAGCCATCGGGCGGCGCGGTGCCGGGCTTGAACGCTTCGAGAATTGCCCGTTCGGTGCCCGGCCCAGCGCGCGTCCCTGACTTCAAGTCCACGCGGATGAGCTTGATGCCCGGCGGCACCCGGAACGGCACAGATGGCTTGTCGGCGAGCGCGACTTTCATGAAGTCCTTCACGATCGGCGCGGACAGATGGCCTCCAGTCGCTCCGCGGCCCAGATGGCGCGGCTTGTCGTAACCCATATAGACGCCAATAACGAGATCGGGCGTAAAGCCGATGAACCACGCGTCTTTTTCGTCGTTTGTCGTACCGGTCTTCCCGGCTACAGGTTTGCCGACTTCTTTTTGGAAGCCAGCCCCCGCCGCTGTGCCCCGCAGGACGACGCCTTCCATCATTGAAGTGATCTGATAGGCGGTCATCGGATCGAGCACCTGCTGACGACGGTCGATCAGCGAGGGCTCCGCCTGGTTCTCCCACTTCTTGCCGTCGCAACCAACGCATTCACGTTCGTCGTGCTTGTAGACGGTGTGACCATAACGGTCTTGGATGCGATCAATGAGTGTCGGCTTCACCCTCCGGCCACCGTTGTCGAACATCGCGTAAGCGGTCGTCATCCGCAGAAGCGTGGTTTCGCCCGCGCCGAGCGCAAAAGAAAGATAAGGCGGCAGGTCGTCATAGACACCGAAACGCTTGGCGTATTCGGCAATCAGCGGCATGCCGATGTCTTGCGCCAGACGAACAGTCATCACATTGCGCGAGTGCTCGATGCCGTAACGGAGTGTGGAAGGACCGGCAAAACTGCCTTCGTAGTTTTCAGGCCGCCAGACGCCCACGCCAGGCCCCTGGTCGATCTCAACCGGGGCATCGAGCACAATGGTCGACGGCGTGTAGCCGTTGTCGAGCGCGGCCGCGTAGACGAAGGGTTTGAAAGACGAACCGGGCTGACGCAGCGCCTGAGTAGCGCGATTGAACTGGCTTTGGTCGTATGAAAAACCACCGACCATGGCGAGGACGCGCCCAGTCCAAGGGTCTTCAACGACCATGGCTCCGGACACTTCGGGGATCTGGTGCAGGCTGAACTGCCCGTCGGTTTTGGCCGACTCCACATAAACGACGTCGCCTGGATTGACCACTTGGCTGACTTTGCCAATCGCCTTGCCGCCGCTTTTGGCCCACTTCACGCCTTCGAGCGGAAGAATCCCGACCGTGCGCTCCTTGCTGACAAAGCCGCCCGGCTCACGTCCCGGCTGCAGGCCAATGCGGGCTGACTGGTCGCTTACTTCCAGCACGACCGCCAGACGCCATGGTGCTACGTCGGCCAGGGCTTTGACATCGGCCAGCTTCACACCCCAATCGCCGGCAATGTCGATCTTGGTCACCGGCCCGCGCCAACCTTGTGCTTCATCGAAACGCACCAGACCCTCAGTGAAGACCTTGCGAGCAAGCACTTGATATTTGGTGTCGAGCGACGTGCGGACCGAAAGGCCGCCTTCGTAAAGTTTCTTTTCGCCGTACCGCTCATAGAGCTCCCGCCGGACTTCCTCGGTGAAATACTCAGCGGAGAAAATGTGTGCCCCTGTGGCTTTCGTTGTAACGGCAAGCGGCGAGCGTTTGGCCTTCTCCGCGTCGGCGGTCTTGACGAAGCCCGACTCCGCCATGCGGTCGATGACCCAATTCCGACGCTCGATCGCGCGCTCGCGTTGGCGGAATGGATGATAGTTGTTCGGCGCTTTTGGCAATGACGCGAGATAGGCGGCCTCGGGAACGGTGAGCTCGTTGACGGCTTTGTCGAAATAGACGAGCGAGGCCGCAGCGATGCCATAGGCGCCAAGGCCCAGGTAGATTTCGTTCAAGTAAAGCTCGAGGATCTTGTCCTTGCTGTAAGTGCGCTCGATCTTCAGCGCCAGCAGAGCCTCCTTGACCTTGCGCGCCATCGAAAGTTCGTTTGTCAGCAAGAAGTTCTTGGCGACTTGTTGCGTAATGGTTGAAGCGCCTTGGGGGCGCCGGCTCGAGCCGTAGTTCTGGAGATAGATGACGCCGGCGCGCGCGATGCCCGTGAAATCAAGCCCGCCATGCTCGTAGAAGTTCTTATCCTCGGCCGCGAGGAAGGCATTGATGATCAGTTTCGGCACCGCCTGGATCGGGATGTACAGCCGACGTTCGCGCGCGTATTCGGCGACCAGCGACCCGTCGGCCGCGTGCACCCGCGTCATCACCGGCGGCTCGTAATCCTGCAGTTGTGAATAATCCGGCAGGTCCTTGGAGAAGTGCCAGAGCATGCCGGCCGCCGCAGCCACCCCCACCACAAACAAGATGGTGCCTGCCGCGAACAGGAAGCCCAGGAACCGCAATATGAACTTCATGGCCAAATGGTCCCGCCCTGGGCCCGGCTATAGGCGTTCGTTACAACGGTCGTAAGCCGCAAACCTGACGGGCATTTTACTACCGCCGGGCGGCGTCCGCCATTGCCAAAGATCGCAGTGTAACCCTTTGGTTGCCCGGTTTTATGTTGAAACTGAGGCCGGCCGTCCATCTCAGTTGTGTCCTCCGCTAGCCCCGGCCACCCGGGGCGTAAAGAACTTGTCGACCGCTTGTACCAGCGCCTGAGCGGTGCGGGCACGCCAGGCTGTCGATGTCAATTGCTTGAGGTCGTCTTTCGTCGACATGTAGCCGAGCTCCACCAAGACCGAAGGAACGTCGGGCGCCAACAAGACCTTGAAGCCTGCCGATTTGAGCGGCTGCTTGTGCATTCGTGCAGCATTCTTCAGCTCGCCAACCACCGTATGCGCGAATTGCACAGAAAAGGTTTTGGTCTCGCGCTGGGCAAGATCGACGAGAATGTTGGCGACGTCATTGGGCTCAGCCGTCAGGTCCACCCCGGCGATCACGTCGGCTTTGTTTTCCGTCTCGGCCAACCGCGCTGCCTCCACATCGGAACCATTCTCCGACAGCGTATAGACCGTCGCCCCTTCGGCCTGGCCTTCACTGCGTGGCAGGGCATCGGCATGAACCGAAATGAACAGCGCGGCGCTATGCGCGCGTGCAAAGCGGACTCTCTCCGCAAGTGGAATGAACGTGTCATCGGAGCGCGTCATCGCGACGCGGTACTTTCCACCGCTGTCGAGCTTCTCGCGCAGCGTTTGCGCGAATGCAAGGACGACATCCTTTTCCAATTCCCCGCCTGATCCTTTGGTGCCGTTGTCGATGCCGCCGTGGCCTGGGTCGAGCACGATCAACGGACGCGAATCCCCGTCCGCTTTCGGCGGCACATCGCTCGGCTTGATGGCCGCGGCATGCGCCGGATGATTTTCGAGCGCGACGTTGCGCAGGAAACTGGCGCGATCGGTCGCAACAAGATCGAGCACCATCCGCGCGGGCTGGCCTTCCGCTGCATCGAGCACGAAAGCCTTGTCGATGCGCACGGGCCCCTTGGTGTCGAGCACGATACGCGAGCCGCCCTGCATGATGACGCCGTAACGGAACGCCTTCACGAGGCCGCGCGATTGCTCACCGGTTTTGGCTGGCACCTTGAATGTGACCTGCGGCAAGTCAACGACCACGCGATACGGATCGGCGAGCGTGAAGGCGGCAAGATCGATTTTCCGATTCAGGTCGACCACGACCCGGGTCTGTTTGTCGTCGCCGCCAACGCGCATATCGGTCGCGACCGCGGCGGTCTCGGCCGGCACAGGCGGTGCGTGCACGGCCACGCCGCC
>DATFVF010000038.1:0-10367 GCA_035260465.1 Pseudolabrys sp.
AACGTTTTTGCCCCTCAGCGTGTGTGGGACGTCTTTAAGGGTGCGAATATTGGCAGTGACGTCTTCGCCTTCAGCGCCGTCGCCGCGAGTAGCGGCCGTGATGAGCTCCCCTTTCTCATAACGCAGCGACATCGAAAGTCCGTCGATCTTTGGTTCGGCGCTGAACGCAAGCTTTTCGTCCTCGCTCAATTTCAGGAAGCGCCGGATGCGCGCGACGAAATCGACCACATCTTGCTCTGCGAACGCGTTGTCGAGCGAGAGCATCGGCACAGCGTGCCGGACCTTCTTGAACTTTCCGGTCGGCGCCGCCCCCACGCGGCGCGAAGGCGAATCGGAACGGGTCAATTCGGGGAAACACGCCTCGATCGCGGCATTGCGTTGGCGCAGCGCGTCATACGCGGCATCGCTAACCGTGGGCGCATCCTGCTGATAGTATCGCTTGTCGTGCGCGGCGAGCTCGGCCGCCAGCCGTTTCAGCTCGGCCTTAGCTTGCGGCTCGCTGAGGTCGGCAGGTCTGACCTTTGACGCGTCGTGACTGGCCATGCCGGCACTATATCAGCTCGCCGCCTTGATCAGCCGTTCGGCTGCAGCGCGCGCTTCGTTGGTGATCTCCGCACCTGCAAGCATGCGGGCTATTTCCTCGCGCCGTCGTTCCGCCGCCAGTTCAGTAACGCGGGTAACGACTCGCTTGCCCTTCTCCAGAGCGTCTTTGGTGATGAGATAGTGTCGATCAGCGCGCGCCGCTACTTGGGGAGCATGCGTTACAGCGAGCACCTGGACCCCGCGCCCCAACTTGGCAAGCCGCATGCCGATGGCGTCGGCAACCGCACCGCCTACACCAGTGTCGATCTCATCGAATACGAGCGTCGGGGCCGAGCCGCGGTCGGCCAATACAACCTTCAAAGCCAGCAGGAAACGCGCCAGCTCGCCGCCGGATGCAACTTTCATGAGGGGTCCGGGACGCGTGCCGGGATTGGTTTGCACCCAGAACTCCACCCGGTCGATACCGTTTGGACCCGCAGCGGCCGCGTCGCTCTCGACCTCGGTAGAAAACTTCGCTCGCTCCAGCTTGAGCGGCTTGAGCTCGCCGTTCACCATCTTGTCGAGAGTGCCCGCGGCTTTGCCGCGCGCCTGGGAAAGCGCCTGCGCCGCCGCGCGATAGGCGGCCTCGGCCTGCGCCGCAGCTGCCAGCAGGGCTTTGAGCTTAACCTCGCCGGCATCGATCAACGCAATGTCGGCATTGTACTTCTGCGCCAGCGCTGCGAGCCCATCGACCGGGACATTGTATTTTCGGCCGGCGGCGCGGAGCGCGAAGAGCCGCTCCTCAATGCGTTCGAGTTCGGCGGGGTCGAAGTCTGCAGTGCGCAAGGCCGCCTCAAGATGGTTGCGGGTCTCGTCCAAGGCGGCCAGCGCCGCATCGAGCGCTTTCACCGCCGGTTCGACGAAGCCTGGCGCCTGAGCGGTACGTCGTTCCAGCCTTCGGATCACGCCCGAGAGCGCGGGCACGGTGGAATTGGGGCCGGCGATCACATTGTGAGCATCACGCAAATCTTCGGCCACTTTCTCGGCCTGCATCATCGAGGTCCGCCGTTCGGCGAGCGCGGTCTCCTCGCCGGACTGCGGCGCAAGCTTGTTAAGCTCATCGACCGCGTGGCGCAGCCAGTCGCCCTCCCGTTTGGCGCGGTCGACTTCGGCACGATGGATGTCGGCAGCGCTGTGTGCCTCGCGCCTGGCTTCCCACCGGGCTTCTACCTTCACCGCCTGGTCCTCGAGGCCTCCAAAGGCGTCCAACAGTCGGCGGTGAGTTCCGGCGTCGACCAACGCGCGCTCATCATGTTGGCCGTGAATTTCGACCAGTGCGCCGCCCAGCAGCTTAAGCACCTGGACGCTGACCGGCTGATCGTTGACGAATGCGCGGGTGCGACCATCGGCGAGCTGCACACGGCGCAGAATCAGCTCGTCTTCGGCCGGTATATCGTCGGCCTTGAGCAACGCGCGCGCGGGATGGTCGCGTGCGACATCGAATACAGCGGTCACCTGGCCCTGTTCGACGCCCTGCCTTACCAGTGCTTGGTCGCCGCGCCCCCCCAAAGCCAGCGCGAAAGCATCGAGCAGAATCGATTTCCCCGCGCCGGTCTCGCCTGTGAGTACGGCAAGCCCGTCGGCAAAATCAATGTCGAGCCGGTCAATCAGGACGATATCGCGGATCGAAAGTCGGGAGAGCATGGCGTACGGTCCAAGGCTTCGTCATGCCCGGACGCGTTCCGGGCACCTACGTCTTGCAGATTCTCCATCATTAAAGACGCCGGTGGCCGGCACAAGGCTCGTGCTCGGGGCGGGCCGCGGGCACGTCCCGAGCACGAGCCTTGTGCCGGCCATTACGCTGTGAATTCGATACGGCGATGGCTAGCCCAGCCCCACCTTCTTGAATGCCTTGCTGATCCAGGAGCCTTTGTTTTCAGTGGGCTCGACGCCGCTGCTGGTCTTCACGAGGGCGTAGGCGTGCTTGTACCAGGTGCTGTCGGGAAAATTGTGCCCGAGCACGGCGGCCGCGGTCTGAGCCTCCTCAACAATCCCGAGCGCCATATAGGCTTCAGTCAGCCGCATAAGCGCTTCTTCGACATGGCGCGTCGTCTGGTATTTGGTGACGACAACTTTGAAGCGGTTGATGGCGCCAGTGTAATCCTTTTTTTGCAGATAATAGCGTCCCGTCTCCATTTCCTTCCCGGCAAGCTGGTCCCGAGCGATTTCTATCTTTTGCTTGGCACTGTTCGAGTATTCGCTGGTCGGATATTTCCGGATGACTTCATCAAGCGCGGCCAGCGCCTTTTCGGTCCGCGCTTGATCGCGCGTAATGTCGGGGATCTCGTCGAAATAAGAAGAGCCGATCAAAAATTGCGCATAAGCGGCATCGGAGCTGCCAGGGTGCAGAGTGATGTAGCGTTTGGCTGAATTCACGCAGTCATCATATTCGCCAGCCTGATAGTACGCGTAAGACATCATGATGAGGGATTTCCGCGCCCACTCCGAATACGGGTGTTGACGATCGACCTCCTCGAACTTCTTGACCGCTTCCTTCGGATCCTTCTTGGCGTTGAGGAGATAAAGCCCTTCATTGTAGAGCCGGTCGGCTGGCTCATCGGGCGGCGTATCGTCCTTCTTGCTGAAAAAATCGAAGCTGCTGCATGCACCGAGACTTGCCGCCAGCAACCCGATAGCCAGAGCGCGCGCAAAACGCGTCCAGCCTACCGATTTTCGAGCCACCCTCATTTCTGCGGCGTTCTCGGGCACGATGTGCTTGGCCATGTATATCTTGAACTCGAACTCATCCACGCGAACTTGTTTTTTCCCCAAAAGTCGGCTTCGCAAACGCCTGTAAAAAGCGCGACTACCCGCGTCGGTTTATCCGAAAGCACGCGATTTCGCCATGCGACTAAGCCGACATTCGGCCCGGATTAAGGCGAAGGTTAAGGCAAAATCCTGAGGTTTTCAGGATACTTCCGGCCCGTAGGCCGGAGCCACCTGGCCCGTAAAGACGTTCGCGTGGCCACGCACGCGACGGGCCGGTTCGGCCGCCGCCTCAATCACGCGCCAAGCACTTGGATCGGCCATCAGCGCGGATAGCACAGCGTGATTAAGCTTATGGCCGCCACGAACGGTTTTGTAGGCGGCGAGCAGTGGCTGACCCGCGAGCGCCAGATCGCCAATGGCATCGAGCACCTTATGGCGCACGAATTCGTCGGCGAAGCGCAATCCCTCCGGGTTGAGCACACGATCTTCGCTCACCACCAGAGTATTTTCGAACGAAGCGCCGAGTGCGTAACCCGCACTCCACAATTTGGCAACGTCGCGCATGAAACCGAAAGTACGGGCGCGCGCAATCTCACGGCGGAACGTGTCGGGCTCGATGTCGAGCGAAAGCGCCTGCTTGCCGATAAGAGGATGATCGAAATCGATCTTGGCTTCGACACGGAAACCATGCTGGTACGGCCGCAACTCGCCATATGCACCATCTTTGGAAACCGAGACGGGCTTGATCACCTCGATATAGCGGCGTGGCAAAGCCCGCGCGGTGAGGCCGGCCTGGTCGATTGCATCCACAAACGCAGCGGCGCTGCCATCCATGATTGGCACTTCGGGCCCGTCGATTTCGACGACCACGTTATCGACGTAGAGGCCACGCAAGGCTGCGAGAAGGTGCTCGGCGGTAGAGCAAAGCGGGCCTTTGGCATCGCCAAGGACAGTCGCGAATTCAGTTGCGGTAACTGCGCGCACGTCGGCGCGAATTTCGCGCTCGATCGAGCCGTCAGCCGCGATGCGCTGGAAAATGATTCCGCTGTCATCGTCAGCGGGATGAAGTGTGAGTGTAACCGGGAGTCCTGAATGGACACCCATGCCGGAGACGGCGACCTGATGGCGTAGCGTTGTCTGCTTAGCGCCCTTCATCTACCCAACTTCCGACGGCCCTTTTAAGAGCCGCGGCCCCATCCCCGTGGCCCCTGGAGGGCCACATTTTTGCCTTCAGTCGAAACCGCCTTCGCAGCTGCGGCAGCTATCCCCAAGGACTCGAAAAGTCCCTTTCACTCCTGAAACTTAGGCTATTGCGACTGCCTTCTCCAACTCACGCTTTCTTACCAACTGTTACTCTCTTTTGCCGCAATTGCCGGACCTCGGCGGCCGCTCTGCTCAAAATTTGACCGGCAGGCGATGAGTTCAGCGTGACAAACCCGCCGGCTGCCACGATAGTCGATGATACCCGTAGGCCTAAATCGTGTTTTGTTTCAGTAGGTTATCATCGATCACAGCCGATCAGCAAATGGCCCCACTTCCGAATTGGAAGCGGGGCCATTGGTTGCTGGATCGGTTCTTAGTTGGCCTGACGGCGCAGGAACGCCGGAATGTCGAGTTGGTCCTCTTCGGCCGAATTATGCACAGGCGCAGACCGGCCGTGGGGGTCTAGGCCCTGGGGAGCCGCCCGTCGCGCATATTCCGATACAGGCTCAGCCGGTCGGCCCTCAGGATGACGAGCCGTCGGGCGCTGCGGCGGCCGCTCAAACTGGGGCATCGGACGCGCCTGGCGGGGCATCGGCGGGGCTGGTGGCGCCTCCGCCTCGGGTCGCCGCCCGAGCCCGACCGAAGCAAGCCTCTGCATCAGAGACATGCGTCGTCTTTCCGGATGATCGTCGTCGAGTTCGCCGCGCTGCGCACGAATCTCGTTTTGCGCCGGCAGCGGCAGTTCGTCGATACGCGGCATCCGCGGTGTGCGCGGCATTCGTTCAGGTGCCGGCGGAATATACGCCGCCGGCATTGGCGGTTCGGCCATTGGCGCCTCAGGTTGCTCGAACAGTGACGGCTTCATCGGCATCGGCCGAATTGAAACATCTTCGATTGCCGTAGGTGGCAGGATGGCCGCGGCGACCGCAGCGTGCGCCGCGGATTCGACCGACGGCGCGGCATACGCCGTCATTGGTGGAGCACTCCGCTCAATCCGGTCCGCAATCCGACGGCTGTCGTTGCGGATTTTGCCGGCGAGCTCTCTGAGCGCACTTTCCGCCGGCTGTGCGTGACGTGCCAGGCCGGTGTTGTCGATGCCAGTCGCCACCACCGAAACGCGGATGATCCCTTCCAGACTTTCGTCGAAGGTCGCACCAACGATGATATTGGCGTCTTGATCGACTTCTTCGCGGATACGGGTCGCAGCTTCGTCGACCTCGTAAAGCGTGAGGTCTTTGCCGCCCGTGATCGAGATAAGAAGACCTCTGGCACCTTTCATCGAGGCATCGTCGATCAACGGGTTCGAGATTGCCGCCTCGGCAGCCGTCAGCGCCCGCTTCTCGCCCGATGCTTCACCGGTGCCCATCATCGCCTTACCCATCTCGCGCATCACGGCGCGGACGTCGGCAAAGTCGAGATTGATCAGGCCTTCCTTCACCATCAGATCGGTGATGCAAGCGACGCCCGAATAAAGCACCTGGTCGGCCATCGCGAAGGCATCGGCAAAGGTGGTCTTCTCATTGGCCACCCGGAACAGGTTCTGGTTCGGGATGATCAGCAGGGTGTCCACAACCTTCTGCAGCTCAACGATCCCCGCTTCGGCAAAGCGCATGCGGCGCTGGCCTTCGAAGTGGAACGGCTTGGTCACCACACCGACAGTGAGAATGCCCAGTTCACGGGCGACTTTGGCGATGATCGGCGCGGCACCAGTGCCCGTACCGCCGCCCATACCGGCAGTGACGAACACCATGTGTGCGCCAGTCAGGTGATCGCGAATTTCGTCAATCACCTCTTCCGCCGCGGCGCGTCCCACTTCGGGTTGCGAACCGGCACCGAGGCCTTCGGTGACCTGGGTGCCCATCTGAATGATGCGCTCGGCCTTCGACATCGTGAGAGCCTGCGCATCAGTGTTGGCGACGACAAATTCGACGCCCTGCAGGCCAGCCGTGATCATATTGTTGACAGCATTACCGCCAGCGCCACCGACGCCGAACACGGTAATGCGAGGTTTCATTTCCCGGATATCAGGGATCGTCAGATTGATAGTCATGGTTGCCTCATGAGTGCACGGGCAGCAGGCCTTGCGTTGCGCCCAAGGCGCAAACGCAATTGCACGCCGCCGAACTGGGCCAGTCCGCCACCGGCCGATTCGTGGTTCAGGTGATGAAGGGTCAGAAGCTCTCGCGCAGCCATCGTCCGACCCGTGCCATGTAACCGCCTGTCCCTGTCATCAATTGCCGCGTTCGCCGCGGTTCGAAGTGTTCAAGATGTGCCGCCTGCGGGTAAACCAGCAGGCCCGCCACCACCGCAAAGGCCGGCCCCTTGGCCGCCTCCGGCAAGCCAGCCAAGCCAAGTGGACGGCCAATTCGTACGGGGCGTCGCAAGATGCGGGCGGCGAGGTCGGCGAGCCCAGTCAACTGGCTCGCGCCGCCGGTCAGCACCACGCGCGCGCGGGGATCCGCCGCGAACGGCGAGGCCGCCAAGCGATCGCGCACCATTTCGAGAATTTCTTCGACCCGCGGCCGAATGATGCGCACGAGCGAAGCGCGCGAGACGAAATGCGGCGGCTCACGCTCGTCATCCCCAACTGGCGGTATGGTAATCATGTCTCGCTCATCCGAGCCTCCGGCCAAAACACTGCCATAAATCGCTTTGATTCGCTCAGCGTCGGCGACCGGGGTGTTGAGACCGCGGGCGAGATCCATGGTCACGTGATTGCCGCCAAGGGCGAAGCCGTCGGCATGGACGAACTTACCCCCGGAAAAAACCGCTAAAGTCGTGGTTCCAGCGCCCATATCCACAGTCGCCGCCCCGAGATCGGCCTCATCGTCCGCCAGTACGGCGAGGCCGGCGACATAGGGCGATGCGACCATCGCCTCCACCGAAAGATGGGCGCGCTCAACGGTGAGCATCAGATTCCGTACGGTCGGCACATCGGCCGTAACCATGTGCATATCCACACCCAGACGATGGCCGAGCATGCCACGTGGCTCGCGGATGCCCCCAGCGTCGTCGACGGCGAAGCCGATGGGCATGGAATGCAACACGGCGCGGCCATCGCGCACTGAATGGCGACTCGCTGCCGCCAACACGCGCCCAATATCGGCCTCGGTCACGGAGCCCCCGGCGAGATCGATATTTGCGACGAAGCGTTCACTGCCCAGGCGCCCGCCCGACATGGACACCACGACAGATTCAAGCTGCACGCCGGCCATGCTTTCAGCAATGTCGATTGCCTGACGGGCCATTTCTTCGGCTTCGATCAAATCAACAACCGCACCGCCCTTCATACCGCTCGCCGCGGTATGGGCAAAAGCCAGAAGCCGCACGCCGTGGCTGCGCCGGCGCAGGACGTCCTGTGGTGCTTGCGGCTCGAGCCGCGCGATCAAGCAGACGATCTTGCTGGTGCCAATATCGAGTGCGGCGACAACAGCAGCGCGCTTAAGCGAAACCGGTTTCATTTTCGGGGTGAGGCCGAAGCGAAGCACCGTCATGCCTCGCCTCCCTTGCCCGACTTTACCTTCTTCGCCTTCTCGGCGTCTTTGAGGGCCTGGCCACGCGTCGTAGCCGCGGCTTCAGATTGTCGCACAGTAACGCGATCGGACAGCCTTAGATCGACCGCGGTGACGTCTCGGGATAGCAGCTTCTTACTGTTGTCGAGATCGACAAGGGTCTGTAGCGACTGTCCAGCTTCGCCTTCTGGCAGCAGGACTTCGACGCCACCTTTAAGATGCAAATTCCACCGCCGTTCCGCCACCAGCACAGACGCCTCGGTCATCTGAGCGATCATCGGATACCGCGAGACAACAGCGAGAAAATCTTGTGCACCTTGTTCGGCGCCTTTGCCGACGACCAGTGGCAGCGCGGAGAAGCGCGACGGTACGATCGCTTCGAGCACGGTGCCGTCGGCGGCAATGAGCGCGACGCGGCCGTCCTTCTGCCACATGGCGAATGGCTTGCGTTCTTTGATTTCGATGCGCAGGCGGTCGGGATACAATTTGAGGACGGTGGCCTCGGCGATCCATGGATTGCTCAACAAGCGTGCGCGTGTGCGGGCGGCATCGAGAAACAGCAGCGACGAGCGGTCAGTGATCCCGGCGAGCACCAGAATTTCATCGCGGCCGACTTCATGCTCGCCGGCGAGCGCAACTTCGGAAATGCGGAAGCCAAGTTTGTTAGCGGCAGCGTCGCAAAGATCCTGGACGTTCTCGAAAATCTGCGGGCCGTGACCGCCCTTGATTGCGCCATAGCTGACGCTGGCGAGCAGCAGCAAAGCAGCAGCCGATGAGCCTGCGCCCCGCGGCACTTTCAAGTCGATGAGTGCGCCACCCCAGCGGCGCACCATCCTCGACCAACGCCACTCATATGAAGCGAACGATGAACGTCGTTTCAGCCTGAGCGATTGAGCGAGGCGTCTTCGGCCTTCCATCGCAACCTGCTTTACCCGTTGTGCCCGATAAGGGCCGCAAGCTCCGCCACAAGCATGATGTCAGTCATGCCCGGGTATCCGGCTTCACTTGAGACCATCCCGTCCCTCAGAGGCCGCCGTCAGCGGTTGAAGCTCTCGCGCACACGACCGTGCAGCAGCCGGGCGTGCGACACGCCGCCAATGCCTAGTCTTCAGGCTTATTGGTAAATGATTAGTAAAATTTGAAGGAATTCGACAGCAAGTCCGCGGGATTGAAAGGTAATCGCTTCAATATAAGAATAAATTCCTTGACAGCGTCACGCTCCTTCGCTAGATGCAACCCAACATGGCTTCGCGCGCACAAATGTCGCGAACCGCCCAACACCCCAAAACAGACGATCGACGAGCATTGCTATGGCGCGATACACGCCTGAATTTCTTGCGGCCTTGCGGCATCGTTATGAACAGACCCATCAGTCAAAGCGCTCGATCGCGCGCGAATTCGGATTGGCCGGCGGCACAATACTGCGCATCGCAGCGAAGGAAGAATGGTTGCGTCCGCCCGAACCGATGCGCGACCTCGAGCCCGCCATGCGGCTGCTCGGACAGACCATCGCGCTGGAGCGGGAATTCAATCGACAGCGCGGCAACGACACGCCCACCTTCACTTCCGAAGCGACGCTTTCGCGGATTCCCGTGGCGCGGTTCACGCCTCGCCTGCTGGCCGCATTGCGGCAGCGCTATGAACGCACGTGGCAGTCGGCGCGCTCGATCGCGGGCGAGTTCGGCGTCAGCGATCGGACGCTGCGTCGCATTGCGTCGAAAGAAGGATGGGTGCGTCCTCGTCAGCCGGGACGAGATCTTGAGCCTGCCGCGCGAGTGCTTGAAGAAGCCACCGCGCTCGAGCGCCGATATTTTGGACGGAAATGAGGCCCACTGCTTCTCGACCTGCAATGCAAAAAAGAAATCGAGTTAGCGGTCAAGGGACGCATCTTCGACCATCCAGCGCACCAGGTCTTCAAAACTGACGCCGGCATGGGCTGCAAGTTCAGGCACCAGTGAAGTTTCGGTCATGCCCGGCTGAGTATTGACCTCCAGGCAAAACAATCCTTTCGCGCCATCAAGACCATCGTCGTACCGAAAATCGGAACGTGTGACTCCGCGGCAACCAAGCGCACGATGCGCGGCGAGCGATAGGCGCTGAACTTCGCGATAGATGGCCGGCGCGACTGGCGCCGGAAGCAAATGTTTGGAGCCCCCGGGGGCATACTTGGCTTCGTAGTCGTAGAATTTGACGGTCGGCACGATTTCAATAACGCCAAGCACTTGTTCGCCCATCACCGCGCAGGTGAGCTCCTTGCCGGGGATATACGGCTCGACCAACACGCGTTCTCCGAGGGTCCAGTCGGCGCGCGTCAGTTCTTGCGGCGGATGCTTGTGATCCTCGCGCACGATGAACACACCA
>DATFVF010000039.1:0-2349 GCA_035260465.1 Pseudolabrys sp.
AACTGCCGTTCGCCTGCCGCTTTGTCGATGGGGCATGGCGCAACCATGAATCGGGCGTCACTGTCGAGGCGACTGTGGTGGGCTGGCGCCTGCGCAAGCCGATGCCTCTTCAAAGCTAGCGCTTATCAAGGCCAAGCCCCATCAAAGCCAAGCCCCATCAAAGCCAAGCCTGATCGAAGCCAAGCCTGATCGAAGCCAAGCCTGATCGAAGGCACGTCTCGTCAAGGTTAGGCCTTGGGGAATCGCGCGCTGTGCCAAAATGCGACGGAAACCGCTAGCGTCTAACGGGCATCTTAAGGTTCGGAACGCGCATGGAACGAACCGCGCCCGAATCAGCCGTGAAGCTCCGTACTCCGGTGTTCACGGCTAGATGTCGGCATTAGCCCCAGACGTCGCACCACATCCAGCAGCGCCGCGACCGACCGCAGCCAGCGGCCGACCACAAACGTTAATTCCTCCGGAGAGGACGCTTAACGCTGTTGCACTTAACGCTGTCGACTATTCCGCCTGGGCTATTTCCAGGGCGTCACCGGCGGCACATTGTCGGTGGCCGGCGGCACGTCGACGGTCTTGAAATCAGCCGGGCTGACGATCTCGAGATATTCCATGTCCGGCGAGTAATCGAACAGGTAGTGCACGATGCCGGGCCGCTGATGCACGACATCGCCGGCCTTCACCAAAGTCGGCTTGTCTTCGTACATGAAGCGCGCCCAGCCTTTGGTCATGATGACGATCTGGAAATCGCATTCGTGCTTGTGCCAGCCGGTGCCGTCTTCCGGCGGCATGTCGGCATTGGCCTTGACCAGATGGCAGATCACCTGGCCGCCGGTGGCGTCCGCGATGCCAAGATCGCGATACAGGAAGAAGTCGCGCAGGCCCCCTCCCTTGAATTCGGTATCCTCGGGTTTGACGTGAGAAAATTTGCTGACGACCGCATGCTGGTTCATCCTATGCCTCCACTGTTCTTGCCGATGCAATCGCGCCAACCCTGCAGCGTCCAATTTTTTGGCAACGCCAGATCGTCGTGTTCGCAGCCCTATTGTGCTATGCGAAAATCACGCCAGCCGCGTTGCACCGCGGCGATTTCGCGCGGCGCCAGTCCTGACGTGCCGAAGCCGCTGTAGGCAATCTGAAATTTGGGTTGAACGATTTTCCGAGCGTCAGCGCCGGCTTGGCGGCGCCGGCCGCGCAAACGCTCAGTTTGGCACCAAGTTAAGCAAAACCTGCCCGATGCTTGAGCCCTTCAAACAGGCAACCCTGGGTGCGCGCTGCCTAATATTCGACCTCGAGCTCCTCGATGTCGGCCGGCTCGGCTTTGGCAGCCTCGATCCATTCCTGCATCTCCGGCAACCCCATGATCATTTCGGCATAGGTCTTGAGCCTCGGGTCGAGCTTCACGTCATAGGTCATGAAGCGCGTCACCACCGGCGCGTACATGGCGTCAGCCATGGTGCGCTGTTCGCCGAACAGGAACGGCCCGCCGGATTTGGCCAGGCACTCGCGCCAGATCGTGCAGACCCGATCGATATCGGCCTGCGCGCGCGACCAGATCTTGAAGCCGGGGAAATGACCTTTCAGATTGACCGGCAGCGACGCGCGCAAGGTGGTAAATCCCGAATGGATTTCGCCGCAGATCGATCGGCAATGCGCCCGCAAGACGCGGTCCGCCGGCAACAGACCGGCATTCGGCATGGTCTCGTTGAGATATTCCGCGATCGCCAGTGTATCCCACACAATAGCGCCCTCGTGGCGCAGGCACGGCACCAGAATGGACGACGACAGCAGCAGGATTTCGGCGCGCGCCGACGCATCGTCGGGCGCGGTAACGATCTCGTCGAACTCGAGTCCGGAAAACTTGGTCAGCAGCCAGCCGCGCAGCGACCACGACGAATAATTCTTGCTGCTGATGGTCAGTGTCGCTTTCGCCATATGGCTTTTCCCTTACACCTGAACGCCCGCGAGGGCCAAGCGGGCACCGCTTCTCGCCGAAGCGTGCCACGGCCAATGCCCATTATCTATACTTTGCGTATTTTATGCAGCAAGCCACGTGCCAGTTTCTGAGGCTGATTGACTTCGCTTTGGCTTCGTTATTGCATAGCAATAGGGACAGGGGCGGATCCGGATGATGTCTATGATGTATCAAGCGTATCAGAACCACATGGACCTCACGGCGCCATGGCGGAGCGGGGCGGCGCACGCGCTGAAATATCTTAACCTCGTTCCGCAAGGTGTCTCCGACAAACTGTTCGGGCGGCTCGCCGCGGCGCTGGAATTGATCTCGCGCACCTCCCTCACCTATACGCGCCCGCCTTACGGCATCGACAAGGTGCTGGTGGGCAATCAGGAGCT
>DATFVF010000040.1:0-4148 GCA_035260465.1 Pseudolabrys sp.
ATTTTCGAATCAACATCGCTCCCTTCGGCCGCGAGCAGCCGTGGTTGCCTTCTTGAATTTACCGACGCCAATCCGGTCGGATGCAGTTTTGGGGCAGGCTCGCCTTCAAAGACCTTCGTTTTGCTCGGAGACTCTCATGCCGATGAATGGTCAACACCGCTCGCCGCACTCGCCGACAGTGAGGGGTGGCGTATGGTGACCTATCTCAAATCGTCGTGCGCGGTCGCGAAAATTCCCGTTTTTAATATTCGTTTGCATCGTATTTCTTCAGAATGCGCAATCTGGCGCTCGCAGGCATTGGATTCGATTGTCAGGCTTGGCCCTGCTGCTGTCATCGTCGTGGAATTCTCGAGCGGTTATATTCAGGGCCCGCATTCAGATTTGGGCGAACATGCCGTGGATTTGACGACTTGGTCGGCCGGGCTTGAGAATTCGCTGAGGCAGCTTCAGGCTGCGGGGATTCCGGTGATTCTGGTGCGAGACAGCCCGACACCTGCCACGAATATCCGAAATTGTCTTTCATATGCCGATTGGCGCGGCGTCCCCGAATCCCATTGCGCGACCCCGCGCTCGCTTGCCGTAAGTAGCACAATCACAGACGCCGAGCGCAGCGTCGCTGAGGCGGTTCCAGGTGTCCGCTTCGTCGATTTTTCTTCGATATTCTGCGATCGAACGAGTTGCCCGGCAGTACGGGGTGGAATAATTGTGTATCGAGATAGGGACCATCTAACGACGAGTTACGCGAAGAATTTAGCCCAGCCGCTTAAAGAATTGCTGCTTCCAATGATGAACAGCGAAGCAACGGCTAGTGCGGGGCCTCTTCAATAATTATTGCCTCATTCAAAAATGTTGTCGTTGAAAGCAGGCATAGTCCGGCGAGCAACGCGCGCCTAGCGTACGATCCGCTGCAGCAGCGCGTGCAATTTTGCCGCCTCGACGGGCTTTTGCAACACGGGGGCATGAGCAAATTCGGCCACGATAGTGTCAGGGCCATAGCCGGTGACGAACGCAAAGGGGATCTTTCGGCCGCTCAAAATGTCGGCCACGGCATACGTTTTCTCGCCGCCAAGATTTACGTCCAGAATACCCGCCTGCAGGTTGTTACTTTTGGCGGCGATAATGGCGTCGTTGAATCGGTTGTAAGGCCCGTCGACCTTGTGGCCGAAAGCGGAGAGCATGTCCGCCAACATCATTGACACAAGAGGCTCATCCTCGACCAGAAGGACGCGCTTGTCGTTCGGATCGGTTGAAATGGCTGCCACCACAGCGCCATCGATGCCGTCAATTTGCCGTCGCTCAAAGGCGGTCCGCTTGGCCGATTCAATATCGACATCGTAGGGGAGAGATAACGTGCAGCACAGGCCATCGGCGCGCCAATCGAAACTCACCGCACCACCGAGCTGGCGTTCGATGCCGGCGACGATGGCGCGGCTGCCATAGCCGCGGCGGCTGGGCACCAAAATTTGCGGGCCACCTGATTCGGCCCATCTCAGTTCGAGCTTTCCTGGTTCAGTACGCCATGAGAGGTCCACTCGCCCGGCGTCGGCGGACAGCGCGCCGTATTTCGCCGCGTTCGTTGCCAACTCATGAAGTGCCAGGGCAATTGTTTGTGCGGTGGCTGGCGGCAGCACAATGCCGGGGCCGCGAGCTGCAACGCGCTCACTGCCGCCCGCGCGATACGGAGCAAATTCTTCTTCAACAAGGCGGTTCAAATCCGCGCCTTCCCAACGCGAACTCGCCAATAGCCTGTGCGCATTGGAAAGAGCGCCGATGCGGCCATCGAGCGCGCCGATGTACTCATCGATGTTGTCAGCGCGAGTGAGGCGCATGATCGACTGCACGACTGCCACCACATTGCGCGCGCGGTGATCGACTTCTTCAGCCAGCAGGATCTGCCGTTCTTCGGCCCGCTTGCGATCCGTGATGTCGGCGGTAACGCCGCTGAGCCAGATCAGCCGGCCTCGCTCGTCGAAGCTCGCCGCTGCCGTGCCCGTGCACCAGCGTATTTCGCCGTTCGGCCGCCGCACGCGAAATTCGGTCTGGAAGGTATTGGCATCCTTCGTAACTTTCCGAAAAGCGCCGACCAACAGTTCAAAATCATCGCGATTGATGAGCGGGCGCACGCTTTCTATCGTCGGCACAAAAGTGGCCGGATCGACGCCGAAAATTTCGCATTGGCCCTGGTCCCAGACGTTCGAGCCGCGCGCGACATTCCATTGCCAGCTGCCCATCTGTCCGGCAGCGAGCGCAAGGCTGCGCAGACGCTCGCTTTGTCGGAGCTGGAGCGTGGATGCCGCAAGTTCGGCTGTACGCTCCGCCACGCGCGCTTCGAGCTCTCGGTTGAGCTGTTCGAGCTGACGCGTCTTGCGGAATAGCTCGACAAACACTTTGACCTTGGCCCGCAGTACTTCCGGAATGACCGGGACGGGCACATAGTCGACGGCGCCCATTTCGTAACCGCGCAGGCGATCCACGTCGGTCAGCAAAATGGCTGATATGAAAATGAGCGCTGTCTTTTCGAATCGCGGATGATTGCGGATCATCGCTGCTAGCTGAAAGCCATCGATGTCCGGCATGTAGACGTCGATGAGGACGACGGCGATGTCGTTCTTCAGCAGAAGCTCAAGCGCTTCCGTGGCGTTGCTTGCGCTCAGCAGGTTCTCGCCGATATCGGAGAGAATCGCTTGATAGGTGAGAAGCTTCGCCGGCTGATCGTCGACGAGGAGAATGTTGACCTTGTCGTCAAGCATGGGTGTCCTCGCTATCAACGATGCAGCCAACTGCGGAGCGCGGACAGCAGTTGTTCGGTGTTTACGGGCTTTGCCAGATAGTCGGAGGCGCCGGCATCGAGGCACTTCTCGCGGTCGCCCTTCATCGCTTTTGCAGTAAGCGCGATAATCGGCAGCCGGCGGAAATTCGCATTCTTCCGGATTTGCTCCATCGTCTGATAGCCGTCCATCTCGGGCATCATGATGTCCATCAACACGATGGCAATGTCGTTTTTGGATTCAATCAGCTGGATGGCTTCGTTGCCGGTCGTCGCGGTCAGGACCTTCATGCCGCGCCGTTCGAGCACGCTGCTCAGTGCGAAGATATTGCGGGCATCGTCGTCGACGAGCAGGACGGTGCGATCAACGAGATCCTCGTCGGAGCTGGTTAATCGCTCGAGCATGCGCTGTTTCTCGGGCGGCAATTCGGTGACCACGCGGTGCAAAAAAAGGGCCGTTTCGTCGAGCAAACGCTCCGGCGATTCGACACCCTTCACCACGATGCTGCGGGCCATGGTGTGCAGCCGGGCGTCTTCCTCGGCGCTGAGTTCGCGCCCGGTGAATACGACGACTGGTACTTCCGACAGTGCTTGATCGGCACCGAGTTCTTCGAGGACTTCGAAGCCGGTCATGTCAGGCAACCGCAAATCGAGCACCACGCAATCGGCAGGTTGGCGGCGCAGCGCATCGAGCGCGGCGCGGCCGGTGCTCGCGGTTTCGATCTCGACATCGTCATAGCCGAGCAATTCAGAGATACTCATTTGTTCAGCCAAGTTGTCTTCGACGACCAGCAGGCGCTTGCGGCGCGGTGCCGAATATTCCTTGATCCGGCGGAGTGCCGCTTCGACACCTTCGGTCGTCGTCGGCTTGGTCACGAACGAGAACGCACCGCGCGCCAGGCCATGGTGCTTGTCTTCATCGAGCGTGATGATTTGCACGGGGATGTGGCGCGTCAGCGGGCTCTGCTTGAGCTGGCTCAGCACGCTCCAGCCCAACATGTCGGGGAGGAACACATCAAGCGAAACGGCGCTCGGTTGATACTGCTTGGCAAGTTCAAGCGCATCGGCGCCGCGCATTGCGACTAACACCTTGAATCCTCTATCGCGCGCGAGGTCGACCAAAACGCGACAATAGTGCGGGTCGTCTTCCACGATGAGCAGGATGGAGTCACCCGGCTGGATTTCATGCCGGTCGTCCGGAATCTGTTCGATCGTACGTTCCGGCAATACGATCGGTACGCCCGGCGGTTGCACTTGCGCCGTGCTGGACGTTGTCGCGGGCCGCACGGCGTTCGAGGGTCCTGCATATGTGATCGGCAGGTAAAGCGTAAATGTGCTGCCGACGCCTGGCACGCTGCGCAGCTGGATTTCGCCACCCAGG
>DATFVF010000041.1:0-6594 GCA_035260465.1 Pseudolabrys sp.
GAGCGCGCGTATCCGTACGCATTGCTGCGGCAAAATCGGTGCGGATGGGAGCGTGCTCTTGCCAAGCCGCAATTCGATTTGGGTGGCGCCGCCGATCAGCCCAATTTCCCAGCCGTGCCGGAATAACAGGTTCGATTAGTAGCTTTCGCAGCGCAACCCAGCGGGAATAAGGTGTGTTTTGATAGTAAAGCCGCCACTGACGGTAGGCCAACAGCAGTCTGCCGCGACGCAGGTGACTTACGGCTTGTGACCATCCGTTCCAGCTGATGGTAGAATTTCCATAAAGGCCGCCGAGCAACACGCGCCGTCCGCGTGCGCGTGCGCGCTGAAGAACCGCAATCATCCAGCCGAAATTGGCAGGGTTTCGCACCGGTGCACCGAGCGCGATAAAGAAACGTTCAAGTTCGGCAAAGTCGCTGCATTCATCATTCCGCACATATTCGACGTCAATATTTCCCGCGTGCCGCTGAATTGCATCGACGTATGGGGTTTCATCAGCGTAACAGCCGTCGGGAACCGCGCCGTCGAACCCCCGGCGTGGAACCCCTGTGAATGCCACGAGCCGCTGGTTTTTCTCGCTAAGAGCCCGCGCCGCAAGAACTGAGACCGACGAGGAATCTAGCCCGCCGCTCAGCAGGCTCCCTACGGGGTGAATACTGCGCATCTGCCGGCGCACAGCCAGATCAAGGCATTCGCGGAGGCCATCGGCATAGCTTGCATCGGAAGAGCGCCTCACCGTTTTGATGTCGGCCGGCGACCAGTAGCAACGATGCTGAATTGATCCGTTAGGCCGTACCTCGACGGCATGCGCCGGCGCGACCCGAAATATGCCGCGATACATGGTCGTGGCGTGGTCGGCATGATTGAGCACCAGAAAGTCAGCGAACTTTTCCTCGCAAAATTCGCGCGGCACGTCGTCGAGTGCAAAAAGCGCACTTGGCATACTTGCGAATGCGAAAAAACGTTCGCTCCGATGCCACATCACGACGTTTAGCCCAAGATGATCGCGCGCCAATATCAGCGATCGGTTACGTGAATCCCAAATTGCGGCCGCGAAAGGCCCTCGCAGCAGTGGCCATATACCGTGTCCTAGTTTTTCCCATCCGTTGAGAAGCAAGCGCGAGTCTGACCAATCCGCCGCCTGCCGGGGCGCGATTCCAAGTCGCGCAAGCAATTCACCGCGATTGTCAATCCGCAGGTCTGCGGTGATGAGCGCCCCGCTCGCACCTCGGTGCGGCTGTCGGTCGCTGTTATCCTCCGGAGTCATCCGCATGAGTGCGTGGGCAAAACCTACGTTCTCACCTGTGACAATGTCGGAGCGATCGGGACCAAATTGGTGGAGCGCATTCGCCGCCCGTTCGAGTTCTTGCCGCCGTACGGGGCGACCATCGAAACGTATTAAACCGGCGATGCCGCTCATAAATTATTCCTTGAAGATCAGCCTGCTCCGCCGAAGGCAGCGAGATGCGCGTACCGTGCGCTTTCGACGCCCCCGACGATTTTATTATTGCCGATTTCGACCCAAGCATGCGCAGTTAGCAAACCATTCTCTCGCGCAACTCCGAGGTAAAGGCGGCTCGCCAGGCCGCGCCGGCGCAGCATCGCGTGAGCGGCCATGGCCTGCGGCAGACAAAGGGCATTCATCCAAGGACGTGCGGCGACTTTCTCAACCGCCCAAGCTATCCTCGGTACTTCATTGATAGCGAAGCGGTTGATATGGCGAGGCGGTTTGTTGGCCCAAGAGATAATCCGTGAAAAAGGGACAAAGCGCACAGCAATGCGCGCGAGAATTAGCGTTATTGCGGCTTCTCTAAGGTATGTGCGCCGGAGTGTTTCGATCTTCATGGCGGCACGCTCTCGGTAACAAGTCTTGCGAGCCGTTGCTCCACCAGCTTTTGGAGGAATGGAGTCACGTCGCGCGCCAGAGTCTCCGCGTCAATATTATGCTGCTTCGAAAGACAGTAAAAAATTCGGCTGACCGGGCATGGTTCGGTGAGCATGCACCAGATTTCGGTCGCCACCGCATTGAAGTCGAAATAGGCACCCGCGCTCGCGCTCAAAACAACGACGCGCCCGTCGACGCTAGCTGCGGTCAACTCTCTATTCTGAACCAGAACACTGTCGATTGTAACGCCCAAAGCCTTTGAGCTCCATTGCTGTGCGGATTACAACCGCCGGGCAATGTATCGGATGGTGCGATCTTATCCCACCATGCGTAAACCGCGAGCGAGATCGCGACAAGGCTATCGGCAGGCCACGAGCTTCAGTCCGACCGTCCTTAAATTTCGCGATGCCACTCTATTTCGCAGCGCGCGCGGAAAGTGGAAGCGCCATCTCAAAAGAAAATCCTAGTTTGGTCGTGGGCGATGTTGGTGGCTGCGGCTCGTCAAAAGCCGGATTTTTTCCGCTATTTGAGGCCGATTTGGTTTCGGCGCCGATTGGCACCTTCGTTACAACCGGAGGGTCCCAGGCGCATTGCGCTTCGGCAGCATTTTTGTCGGCTTTGATTGGTGCCATCGCTGCCTCCCAACGATTAAGCCCTTACGCTTTCTATGGGATCAGCATGACGATGGCAAGATTAGTGCTCGCCGGTAACATCAGTCGCTGACGGACGATCAAACAAGCGCGATTGATGATGCGCCTCCAACGCCAGCGAAAGTGCGAGAATACGCATCTTGCGTGACGCCAGGGCCGCTTGGCATCGACCAACCTGCATGATACGCTTTTTTCGTCTTCAGGGGGTTTGAGCCGAAAAACAAGCACTTATCGACCGCGTAGTGATCGGCCCAAAGAGTAGAAAGGATCCGCCATGGCACATAAACCGACTTCCGAGAGTGCAGAAATAGGAGAGGCCATCGCGGGCGAAACGCCAGAGGCCGGGCATCGCGACGAGGTTGCGTCTAAGTTGGTTGACCGGTTTGCTTTGTGGTCCGGCGTTGCAGGGCTGATCCCGGTGCCAATAGTTGACGCGGTGGCGGTAGGCGGACTTCAAATTCAGATGCTGCGCCGGCTTTCGCAAATTTATGACGTGGCTTTTTCCGATAATCGGGGCAAGGCGGTTATCGCGAGCTTGGCCGGCTCAATGATTCCGACGACGAGTGGCATTGGCGCAGCCAGCATGCTCAAGGCAGTGCCGATCCTCGGAACGATCGCATCTGGGTTTGTGATGCCAGTGCTTTCTGCCGGCGCCACCTACGCCATTGGCAAGGCCTTCATCCAGCACTTCGCATCAGGTGGGACTTTGCTTGATTTTAACCCACCCGACTATCGTGAGTTTATTAGAACTCACAGGGAGATGTGGGATTCAAGATCTAAAGGCGCCAGCCGAAGCGCTAGGTCGTCACAATCCGGCAATGACGCGACGGGGGCGGCAGCGAGCAGTTCCTAAGTCGTGCGCACGCACGTCCGGCATTGGGAGTTGTTCTACCCCTGCAGCGCTAAAGCTGTCGACGGGCGGGGCCGAGCTGAATGCTCGAAGCGATTGTCTACATAATATTCTGTGTCCTTACGGGGCTTTGCGGCATCGACCGTCGCATGGGCTTTTTTGGAACCTTCCTTCTCGCCCTCGTCACCACGCCGTTTGTAATGCTGCCAATCTTGCTGCTCACCAGCCCATCGCGCCGTGCTGGATGGCATCGCCGGGACTAATGGATTTTGTTCTGTCACATCCGGCAAACACTTCCGTCTTGAGCCGGCGGCACTGGCTTGTAAACGTGTAAACGGAAAGACATCAAGCTTATGTCCTTCCTAGAACTTGTTCGCCGCGAAATGCACGGCTCGCTGCCGAAGCTGTTGTTAATGTCTGCCTTGGGCGGCATTAGCACGGCTGCGATCCTTGCTGCGATAAATGCGGGCCTGCAAGGGCAATCCAGCCTATGGGCGGCGACGCTTTTTTTGGTAGCGCTCTTTCTGTTTGTCAAAACGCAATACTACGTCACCATCAGCACCACTGCTGAAATCGAAGCGATCATTCACAAGATTCGCTTACGCCTTATGGATCAAATAAGGCACGCAGAATTATTGGCACTTGAGAAGATCGGACGCTCGCGCATCGTGGCCGCGATCACAAGCGACACAGCGATACTGACGCAAGCGAGCAATATGCTGTGCTTCTCGGTCCAAGGCGCAGTCCTTATCTTTTTTGTGGCAATCTATGTGGCATTCCTGTCGCTTGCTGCAATCGCCACGACGATCGTTGTCGTGGGCGCGGCGGCGGCAATATTTCATTTCAAAAATCGCCGCCTAATCGCAGAGAAGCAAAGGTCTGCGGAATGGGAAGGCCGACTATTTGATCGTCTGACTGACTTCCTTGACGGTTTTAAGGAAGTAAGACTCAACAGTGCTCGGAGTGCCGACTTATTTGACGATTCCCTCAACGTTTCGAGAACGGCTGCAAACATCAAAATCCAAAGTCAGGCTGAAACTTTTAAGCTAATCGTCACCTCGCAGATTTCGATGTACGTGCTACTTGGCGCCGTCGTTTTTGTTGCTCCACAGTTTAGTGACTCCTTAGGCGGGCCAGCCCTGACCAAGACCACAACCGCACTCATGTTCATCGTTGGTGCATGTTTTGGTTTGGTGCAATCGATACCGATCTTGCTCAACGCAAATGCGGCGGCCGATCGAATTGAGAAGCTGGAAGCGGCTTTGCGCGCGACCGGTTCCTCGCCGGATGAGGTGGACCTCGTTGCACCGACTCATTTCGACAAGATTGAAATGCGCGGAATTGTTTTTCGCTACACAGACAGATTTTCCGAAACCGCATTTAAAATCGGCCCGATCGATTTCAGTCTGCAACCTGGCGAACTTGTGTTCATCACGGGCGGCAATGGATCTGGAAAGTCGACGTTTTTGAGAGTGCTTGCCGGGCTCTATCCTCCGGATTCCGGCGAAATTATCCTTGATGGAGAGCAGGTCACCGCCGATACCAGAAATCGGTATCGCGGCCTGATGTCGGCGATATTCTTCGATTACCACCTGTTCCAGCGGCTCTATGGAATAAACGAGCTAGAGCCAGGCGAAGTTGACCGCCTGCTCAAGCAATTCCGTCTGTCCGATAAGACGGGTCTGTCGGGAGGCGAGTTTCGTACACTCGATCTTTCCGGGGGCCAGCGTAGGCGCCTTGCACTCATCGTCAGCCTGCTCGAAAAGCGTCCAATTCTGCTTTTGGACGAGTGGACGGCTGAACAGGATCCGGAATTTCGGCGTAAGTTCTACGACGAACTCTTGCCGGATCTGATGCGAGCTGGTGCGACCGTTGTGGTGATTACACACGATGATCGCTATCTCGACGAGTTAGACTTGCCCGCACGCAAGATTCGTATGGATGAAGGTCGGATTGTGGAAGAGATATCAATGAAGAAAAGTTGAAGGCTTCGTACGGAGAACGTTTAATGGCACGGTATTCAGAGACTCTCGATGGTGCGCCTCCCGCGCAACCGGGTCGTGCGTGGCGACGGTTTATTGGACGCCATTTGCCAAGCTTCTCCGTTGCATTGCTCGTCGCTATGTTGGCTACAACCGTACTTTTCCCCTATGTGGTGATTACGGTTTCAAGCGGCATGGTCGGTGTTCTGTGGAAACGATTCAATAGCTACGATCTTTATTGCTGGTGCTTCGTTGGCCGCGGAACGATCGTTGATCCACGCGAGCTAAGGGACGAAGGCCTGCACATCATTTGGCCGTGGGATAAACTGTACCTCTATAATCTTCGACTCCAATCAAACACCCAAACATATAACGCCATCACCAAAGACGGCGTGAGCGTAATCGCACAAATTAACATACGTTTTCAATTACTACATAACTACGTGGCGGTGCTTCATAAATTTATCGGCCCGGAATATTTGGTGTCGGTTGTGGATCCGGAAATCGGTAGTCGCGCACGCGAGGTTATCGCGCAGTACACCGCGCAAGAGGTTTATACGTCGCGCGAGGCGATTCAGGGCAAGATTCGAAACGAAGCACAGAAAAGCCTGGGCACTCACCTCAATAGTCTGGTTCAGCCTGAGGCGATGGAGCAGCCCGACCCGAAACATTATAATGACTTCCTTCAAAACTCGATCCAACTCCTCGATACGCTGGTGCTAAGCATCGAATTACCACCGGCAATTGTCGCCGCGATTAACCGCCAGACACAGCAGTACTATGAAATTCAGGAATATAAATATCGTGTCGAGCGTGAAGCGCAGGAGTCGATAAGAAAACAAATCGAGGCCAATGGCATCGCGGCATTTCAGCGAACCGTGAGTCAAGGGATTTCGGACTCTTACCTACGCTGGCGCGGGATCGAGGCCACGCTTGCACTTGCGCAATCGTCGAACGCTAAAATAGTGATCATTGGCGGCGGGAAGGACGGGTTGCCGATAATTCTCGGCAACGTAGATACGCCAGGTGGCGCAGGGCTGAATTCAAAAGCGGAGGATCAGGCGCCGGCTCTCGATAAGCCGTTTTCATTTTCACCAGCGCCCAACAGCGGCGCGGTGCCGCCGGTCGTGCCCTTCATAGGATCCGACAAAACAACGCCAGGGCCCCGGTCCTCGAACACTCCAGACGCGCCGGCTGGCCGGGAAAAAGGATCGACATCGGATACTT
>DATFVF010000042.1:0-6085 GCA_035260465.1 Pseudolabrys sp.
CGGCGAGTACGAGCGCATTTCCTGGGACGACGCGCTCGATCTGGTCGCCGAAAAATTCATTCAAGCTGAGCAACGTTACGGCGCCGAAAGCGTATGGCCGTATTACTACGCTGGGACGATGGGCCTGGTCATGCGCGATGGGATCAATCGCCTGCGCCACGTCAAGAAATACTCCGGCTTTCATTCGACCATTTGTGTGAATCCCGCTTATGCCGGGTATGCCGCCGGAGTCGGGCGCATCGCCGGAGTTGATCCACGTGAGATGGCGAAATCCGACCTGGTGGTGATCTGGGGCACCAATGCGGTGAACACACAGGTCAATGTCATGACCCATGCGGTCCGCGCTCGGAAAGAACGTGGGGCCAAAATCGCGGCGGTCGACGTCTACATGAATGGCACGATGCAGCAGGCGGATTTACCGGTTCTGGTAAAGCCCGGAACCGACGGCGCGCTCGCGTGTGCCGTGATGCATTGCCTGTTCCGCGATGGCAAAGCCGATTGGGACTATTTGGAAAAGTACACCGACGCCCCGCGCGAACTTGAATCGCACCTGCGCACGCGCGATCCAGCATGGGCTTCGGCGATCACCGGCGCGCCGGTTGAGACCATAGAGGAATTCGCCCGGCTGATCGGAGATCGCAAACGCGTTTTTTTCCGGCTCGGCTATGGATTTTCGCGCTCGCGTAACGGCGCCGCTAACATGCATGCAGCAAGTTGCATCCCGGCTGTGACGGGCGCTTGGCAGCATGAGGGCGGGGGCGCATTCCATATCAGCGCGGATATTTTTCAACTGGACAAAACCTTGATTGAAGGCCTCGATGTTCGGGATCCCGCGATACGAATGCTCGATCAGTCACGCATCGGAGCGATCCTGACAGGAGATCGCGACGCATTGCGTGGCGGACCTCCTGTTAGCGCGCTCATCGTCCAGAACACCAATCCGGTTTCGGTGTGCCCGGATCAGACGCAGGTTAAACGCGGCTTTGCACGTGATGACTTGTTTGTCTGCGTACACGAGCAGTTCATGACTGAAACCGCGCAGATGGCCGATGTGGTTCTGCCGGCGACGACTTTTCTTGAGCACGACGACATTTATCGCGGGGGTGGGCATCAGTATCTGATTCTGGGCCCCAAGTTGGTCGAGCCACCGGGCGAGTGCCGCAATAATCACGAGGTGATCTGCGCCCTCGCCAGGCGATTGGGCGTCGAGCATCGCGGTTTCACAATGGACCCGCGTGAACTCATCGATCAGATGCTGCGTATTTCCAAACGCGGCACGCTCGCCGAGCTTGAGGCCAATCGGTGGCTCGATTGCCAGCCGCCGTTCCGGCAGTCGCATTATCTGGACGGATTTCCCTGGCCGGACGGCAAGTTTCGTTTCAAGCCTGACTGGCCAAATGTGCCGTTCCGCAGCCCTTACCACAGCGGGCCGATCGCCGAAATGCCGCGATTGCCCGATCACTGGACCTCGATCGAACAGGCGGACGAGGAGCATCCATTCCGGCTCGCGACGTCGCCGGCGCGCGGCTTTCTCAATTCGACCTTCAATGAGACGCCGACATCGCTTGCGCAGGAGCAACGGCCGAGCGTGATGATTCATCCCGACGATGCGCGGCAAAACGATATCGGCGACGGCGATAACGTGGTGCTCGGAAACAAACGAGGCGAGGTGCGGCTCCACGCACATCTGTATGCCGGTGTACGGCAGGGTGTTTTGATTGCGGAGTCGATCTGGCCGAATTCGGCTTATGCCGACGGCTGCGGCATCAACACGCTGACCGGAGCAGATTCAATCGCGCCTTACGGCGGGGCCGCGATCCACGACACCAAAGTGTGGGTGCGAAAAACGCGCGCAGATGAAATCCGCGCGCGCTCCACGTAACTGTGAAGAGTATGCCTAGAGTTCCTTGCCGATGGCGCGGTCGACCGAGTAATGCCCGCCGCCACGTATCAGGATGACCAGGAACAGGATCGCCCACATCACCGGGAATTCGGCACCACCACCTTGAACGCTAAAGAACCAGCCATTCGCTAACTGCACCTTGAATATTATGACCAACATTTCGATTAGAAGCAGTAGCGCGAATGGGCGTGTGAGAAAACCGATTATGATGCAGACGGCCCCGACCGATTCAAGGAACATGATGAGATAGGCGAGCGGCAGCGCCGGCTCGATACCGCGTCGCGCGAGTGTGTTGGCGGCCACCGCTTGCACGCCAACCATGAATTTTGGCCAGACGTGTGGGAAGAGCATCAGCCCTGCCGTTATCCGCAGCAGCGGATAGGCAAAGTCGTACAAAGATTCGTAAAGCCCGCCCAATCCCGGAAAGTACAGTTTTGGTGCCCCGCTGCTCATGTGATCTCCCCGCTGTGTTGTCGCGCCACTCGATTGGTGGCGTCATTTCAAAGTCTACGAAAACCTATAACACCGCATCGGCCGCGCTTATTCAAATCTTTGTCGTGTTGCAGCGCGAAAAACTTTCGATCTTACGTCAGTCCGACCGGAGTCAATTGGCTGGAATCAGGCACGAGAACACCATCGATCAGACAGCGGCCGTCGACAACCTGTACGCGGCCTTCCGCCACCAATTTTAATGCCAACGGATAGATGCGGTGCTCCACACCGAGAACGCGCATGGCAAGCGCCTCCTCGCTGTCTCCCGGCTCCACAGCAACCGCGCCTTGCACGATAATCGGCCCGGAATCCATTTCTGCCACCACAAAATGCACAGTCGCGCCGTGAATCTTCTTGCCCGCTTCGAGCGCACGCTTATGGGTGTCGAGCCCTTTAAAGTCGGGCAATAGGGCGGGGTGGATATTCAGGAGCCGGTTCTGCCATTGGCGTACGAATGTCGCTGTGAGCAATCTCATAAAGCCCGCAAGACACACAATATCGATGTGGTTCTTTTCGAGCACAGCCTGCAATGCGCCTTCAAACGCGGCTCGATCCTTGCCGAACGCAACGTGATCGACGACATCCGTCGCAACACCTGCGGCGCGGGCAACAAGCAGACCGCCGGCATCCGGACGGTTGGAAAGCACCAGCGCGATTTCGGCCGGATATTTTTTATCCCTTGCTGCCTCGATCAAGGCGGCCATATTGGAGCCGCGGCCAGAAATAAGAACGGCGACTCGCTTTCGGCTCATATCTCACCCGAGATTGAGTTTGCCGTCGTAAACGACGCGCGTATCGCTGGACGCTTTGATCACGTTGCCAAGCGACACCACTCTTTCTCCCGCTCGTGTGAACGCTTGTGACACTGCCTGAGAATCTTTGGAAGACGTGACCACAATCATTCCGATGCCGCAGTTGAAAGTGCGTAGCATTTCATCTTGCGCAATCGCGCCTTCGCTCGCGAGCCATTGAAACACCGGCAGCACCGGCACGTGCGTAAGATCGAGCCGTGCGCCAAGCCCCTTTGGTAGGACGCGTGGGATGTTGTCGGGAAATCCACCGCCAGTGATATGAGCCAGCCCTTTTATAACATTGGTGTCTCGGATCGCCGCCAGACAAGATTTCACATAAATGCGGGTCGGCGCGAGCATTGCTTCGCCCAGGCTTTGTCCGGGCAGGAATGGGGCGGGTGCGGCCCAACGGAGCCCGGTCTTCTCGATCACTTTGCGGACCAGGGAATATCCATTGGAATGCACACCAGATGACGCAAGCCCGATAATAGCATCGCCCTCCCGGATATCGGCGCGCGGCAGGACTGCATCACGCTCAACTGCACCGACAGCGAATCCGGCCAGGTCGTAATCGTCGCCTTGGTACACGCCGGGCATCTCCGCGGTTTCGCCGCCAATCAATGCGCAGCCCGCCTCGCGGCAGCCGATGCTGATTCCCGCGACCACGGCAGCACCGATCTCCGGCTCGAGTTTTCCGCAGGCATAGTAGTCAAGGAAGAACAAAGGCTCGGCGCCTTGCACGACCAGATCGTTGACACTCATCGCCACCAAATCGATGCCGATCGTATCGTGGCGGCCGGTTTCGATCGCGACTTTGAGTTTCGTGCCAACCCCGTCGGTCGCTGCTATCAGCACCGGGTCGCGGTAACCTACCTTTTTGAGGTCGAACAGCCCGCCGAAGCCACCGATTTCCGCGTCGGCGCCGGTACGCGCCGTGGCACGCACTAACGGCTTGATCAGTTCCACCATCCGGTTGCCGGCATCGATATCAACGCCGGCCTGCGCGTAAGTAAGACCGCGCTGCTTTTCTGCCATGATGGATCCTCGTCCGCGCCGGGGTCGTACGTCGGAATCGCAAGTCGTGCAATGGTCCGGGCGCCGTTATACTCTACCGACGAAATTGGCGCGTTTTCGGCACTCGTGCCGGACTGCGCCTGTGAGCCGGGTTTGCCTTGAATATTCCGAACCTCATTACGCTGGGGCGCATTTTGCTGGTGCCGGTCGTGGTTTGGGCGATCGCGACGCCCGGCGCCATGTGGATTGCCTTTGTGCTGTTCGTGGCGGCCGGCGTGAGCGACGCGGTCGACGGCTTCCTGGCCAAGCGCTTGGCCATGACCACCGAACTGGGGGCCTACCTCGATCCGCTTGCCGACAAGGCGCTGATCGTCTCCATCTATCTGACCCTTGGGATCAACGGGGATATCCCGCGCTGGCTCGTCATTCTGGTGGTGTCACGCGATATCATGATTGTCGGTGCGTTTATGCTGTCCTGGCTCATCGGTAGCCCGCTCAAGGTCAAGCCATTGGTGGTCTCCAAGCTCAATACAGCGGCGCAGATTGTATTTGCATGTGTGGTCCTCGGCACACTTGGTTTCAACTACGAACTGCCGACGCTCACACTGGTACTCATGATACTGGTTGCCGTCTTAACGCTGTTGTCTGTCGCAGCCTATGTCGGTGAGTGGGTCCGTCACATGAACTCCACGGCCGCTAAGCCATGAGCCCACGCGCCACGCCGCGTTTGCGTCGCGGATCGTCGACAAACGGCGGCGCAGCCTTGCAGCGCCAGCTCATATTTTGGCTGGGCGCGCTCGTCGTGGTCGTGCTCGCACTTTGGTTGCTGAGCGAAATTCTGCTGCCGTTTATCGCCGGCCTTGCGATTGCATACTTGCTGACACCGCTGACCGATCGCCTCGAGCGCCTCGGAGTGAATCGCCTCGCCGCCGCGTTGCTGATCATAACGATGGTCGTGCTGACGCTGGTCTACTCGATCTTGTTGATAGCGCCGCTTCTTTCAGGACAATTGTCATCGTTTATTGAGAGCGTTCCCGGCTACGTGACAAAGCTGCAGGCACTGATGAGCGATCCGAGTCGGGTCTGGGTCCAAAAGTTGTTGGGTGCAGGTTTTAATGCCGATAAGTCGATCGGCGATTTGGTATCGCAAGGCGCCGGCTGGCTGACAACATTTATCCACTCCTTATGGTCGGGTGGACGCGCGCTGGTGTCGCTGTTCTCCCTGGTCGTGGTCACGCCGGTCGTCGCTTTTTATCTAATTTACGATTGGCACCGCATGATCCGTACCGTCGACGGATGGATCCCGGTGCAGCAGCGCGAGACCGTGCGCGGGCTGGCGCGAGAAATTGATGCGGCAATTTCAGGCTTCGTGAGGGGTCAGACTGCGGTCTGCATGATCCTCGGCTCGTTTTACGCCGTAGCGTTGACGTTGAGTGGCCTTAATTTCGGCCTGCTGATCGGCCTGATTTCAGGCCTTATCACTTTCATACCCTATGTTGGCTCTATGACTGGCCTGGTGCTGTCGCTCGGCGTAGCGGTGGCACAGTTCTGGCCGAATTATGGATCGATCCTCACGGTGCTCAGTATTTTCCTGGTTGGCCAATTTCTCGAAGGGAACGTTCTGTCGCCGAAACTGGTTGGTGAGAGCGTTGGACTGCATCCGGTCTGGTTGATCTTCGCGCTGCTGGCATTCGGTTATCTATTCGGCTTTGTTGGTCTTTTGGTCGCCGTACCGCTTGCCGCCACGATCGGCGTTCTTTCGCGCTTTGCCTTGCGCCGTTATTTGCAAAGCACATTCTATACCGGTGAAGGATCGGATTGAGTGGCATGGCCAGTTCGTTGGCTCCCCGTCAGCTTGTGCTCGCGCTCGATCATTCTGTCAGCT
>DATFVF010000043.1:0-27104 GCA_035260465.1 Pseudolabrys sp.
GCGGTCGCCGACTTGCCCCAGCGAATACTGTGTCATCAGGCCAACCCACACGCAGAACTATCAACCCGTCGTCACGTCTTCTCTCCTGAGACAATATGGCGCTTTTTTCGATGCGCCAATAGAGCGCCACAAAGGCCTAAAACCAGCAGGTCGAAAAGGTCCTTGGGCGTCTTTTGGTCCCAACCCTGAGCGGATATCTTGGGCATTGGCGCTCTCCTCCCACAACGCACGCACACAGCATGGGTTAGTTCGTTCGTGAAAAATTTCAAACGTGTGACGCGGCTATTAAGGAGGCGGGAACAATTTCGCAGCTACCCTAACTGAGGCGCCCCGTTTTACGGATTTAATCGCGAATTTCCCATGTATCGCCTGATTTCAATCCAATTGCCAATTGCGGCAAAAGCCATGCTTTTAATCGGCGCGCTCGCAACGATGTCAGCCGCTGCAAACCGGTTCTGCATGCGCAGTCTGCACAAGATCGACGCGATCAATGCGATGGTGACCCAACAAGTAGAGCCGGCGCGGCTCACTTTGACTGAGGCAAAGATCGCCGTGGAGGCGCTTGGGCTCGCCACATAATCGCCGAGTCCGTATATGTCTCGACGACGGCCGGCGATCGCGAGCGCGTGAGACGGACACAACTACATCATTCGGGTGTTGCCGTAGGCCACTTTAAAGAAGCCAGAAACGATAAAAATGGCAACGCCAACGAAAAGTTACGAATGCGGGCCGGAAATGAGAACGAAACTAGAAACGATTCTGGCGCCCAAGGGAACGGTCGTACCTAACAAATCCTGTCTGACCTGTCCGGTTTGCAGCTATTCGACTTAAGACATTCCCTATTTCTGCCGTCTATTTCGAACTGCTGGAGTTATCCGCGCAGGAACGCCGTGAACGTACCAGCTCGCGTGTGCTCAAAAGCAACGATCATTCTCGGGACGTCTACAGTGATCGACTGCGTCGTGCGCGATCTAACCAACGTCGGCGCACGCATTGAAATTCAAAACACAGTCGACCTGCCGGAGGCGGTTGACATCACGTTTGACGGCGGTCACACGTTCCGGCCCTGTCGACTCATATGGCGGACATCGAACGAAACGGGCTTAGAATTTTTTGAACCGCCCCGACGCCAGTCTTGAGAAACTTATTTCCGGACTTTGAAATTTCCCGGCGATTTTTTGCCTCTGTCCGAAATAACATTGTAATCGACAGTCGCGCCTTCATTACCGGCACGAAAACTGGAACCGGTAAAATGAAAAGTCCGAACGCCGGAGGCGGCGGTTCCGGCACGATTCGCCACTACCGCCATCTGCTGCGCGAACGACCCCGCTACCACCACCTGCGCGGACGGCCCCGCCGCCGCCACCGGCTGCGCGAATGGCACCTCCGCCGCCGACTGCGCGGACGACACCGCCGCCAGCGCAGGCAAAGCCCTGTGTCCTACCCAACGGTCAGGCGTGCCCACCAAAGAGGTAATTTCTGTGAAAGAATTCGGCACGGCAACGCAGGTCTGCATGGGGTTAAAAGTGGATGCAACGCCTGCTGTTTGCGATGTCCGCTCGATGCCCCCTGAAAGATGCGCGGAGATTTTCGGCACATTTGAATCTCCAAACTCGGGACACAGAGACTCGTCGTATGATGCAAGAAGGCCGCTAACGGCGGCCTTCTTCATGACTTTGTATGAAAAATCTCCAGGGATCGGACTGGATGGCTGGTGCAAGGAGCCCCCTGCTCTGGCCGTTTTCCATGCTAACAGGGAATTTTACTGGGAATTTTGCATAATCACGCGACTACAGGAACATTTCGTCTGCGGCGGCGTTTTCCATGCTGAGTGAAGGTGCGCTTTTTGCGCGCCGCATCGTCCAGCGACCTGCGAAAAGTGCGCCGCCTAATTCTGGAGGCGAACATGCACACGCAACTACAGACACAGGCCATGTTCACGGTGCCGGTTAAGCCGCATCGTCTGATCGCCAGCGACCGGGTGGAACGAACAGCGGTGCGCCGCTCCGACGGGACCAAGGTGGGTACTATTGAGCGGCTGATGATCGATAAGGTCAGTGGCAAGGTCGCCTACGCGGTGCTTAGTTTCGGCGGCTTCATGGGCGTCGGCGTCAAGCACATTCCGGTCCAATGGGATCGGATGAAATACGGCGCCTCGCTCGACGCCTATGAGATCAATCTGAGCGACGAAGAGTTATCACGCGCTCCGTCATTTGAGGCAGACGAGGAGTTCGACTGGGGCCGTCGCGACGATGTGATCGGGCACCTTAACTTCTACCGCACGCCGCCCTACGCCTAGCCACGGCGGTCGGCACGATGTCTGCTTTGCCCCGAAAGCGGATATTGATCGCTGGCTCGGGAATGTCCGCTAAGTGCCAGATTCGGACATGCATCATTGTATCGGCGCGAAGTTTTGCCCACGGCAAACGGTCATTGCGACTTGCGGACTGTCTTTCCTAAGGTGATTTCTGGCCTGCGAAGACCCATCGCGATCCAAGCGGCGATAAGCCTCAACATGAACTTGCCGGAGTGACCATCATAATTCGGTAAGTCATCAGCAAGCTCGACGCCGTCTCGTCGGTCCTGGGTCATGACCCGCATTTCAAGGGGCGGAGCGCTTACCGGAAAGCGGTTCCGGTACATCGTCAGCCAATGTCCCTTGGTAAAGTCGAGGAACATTCCCGAATTGCAACATGTGGCAATGACCCGCCGGGTCGGGGAATCAGGCTTGAGCCGGTGCTCTTCAAGATACTCCTGCCCCGTCACACATTGCACTCGATCCTTTCGATATAGGACGTAGTCTGTTCCACCATCGGGATTGAGCACGGGTGACGCGGAAGCCAGTTTCTCGAAGCGGCTTCCGGCTTCTTGGCAACTCGCGCAATAGCAGGAGGCGGTCAGAATCGGCCGGCCGACTGCCTCCAATTTCACCTTGCCGCATCGGCACATCTCGGAGAGGGGTTTTTGCTGTTTCTGGTTCACTGCGACCGCCCATTCGTGGGTCCTGCTTATTAAGTTATTTTGGCGTTATTAAGAAATGTCCGCTTTGGGTCATTTGCGGACATTGCGACTAGTCCCAGCGATGTCCGCTTTACCCCTCGAGATCAGTATCATTCGATGGAATGGCACGTATGGATCAATCCATCTGACGACCTCGCATCAGACCAGAAATCTCATCCGACAATGATTCCTGTTTTGGCAGGTAAATCTTCGCTGCGCTATCATTGCGCTGGTGACCACACTCTGCGCTATGCCACAGACCGCCAGCGCCCGTCACTCTCTCAATCTCTCAATGTCAGTCACGCAGGCCCGAGCGCTTCGGCTGCCACCAACTCCTGATACGCCTGCGGCAGCAGGCGGGCGAGCAGCGCGGCCCAGGTGTGCTGCCCCTGGTCGCCAGCGATCAGGTCCTGGCGGATCTCAATCGCCACATGATGCAAGCCACGCCGTTCGCCATGCACCGGAATGGTGTAATCCGTCGCATCGTTCACGTCGTAGGGTTCGTTGTCGCCGACCACGAGTCCCTCTTCTCGTTTCAGCAGCGCCGTGAGGAGATGGGCAAAACGCGGATCTCGATTGTAGAGCACGCCAGCATGCCAGGGCCGTGTCACGCCCATAAAGACAGGGGTGAAGCTGTGCAGCGCGATCAGCGCCGCCGGCCGGCCGGCTTGGCATCTACGGTCGAGTTCGGATTCGATACGATCATGGTAGGGCCGGAAAATCTCGCGCACGCGCGCGGCCTTGGCGCCTTCGCTCAAGCGGATGTTTCCCGGTACCGGGATGCACTCGCTGACGTCAGCGATCGATTCCTTCGAGCCTGGAGCGCGGTTGCAGTCGATGACCAGGCGCGAATAGTTCTGCTGCACAAGGGTGGCGTCGAGCGCGTCCGCCACCAGGCGGGAAACCCCGGCGATGCCAATATCCCAGGCGATGTGGCGCTCGCATTCGGTATCCGAAACGCCGAGCCGACCGAGCGCGCGCGGCATGGAATTCCCCGCGTGATCGGCGACGATTAGGAACGGTGACAGGCCGTTTTCGTTGTGCACCGTGACGGGCGCCGGCTCATCTACCGCCAACAGACAATTCGACATCTCGTTCATCGGCGCTCAGGCTCGTAAAAAACGACGGGATGGACGAGACACGCACTGTTCTTGGCGCGAAAAATGCATATTACCGGGGACTTACATCATTGTGGAACTACGATGCCGATTCTCACCATCAGGCACGTCACGACCTACCACTATAAGCAACCGGTCGCGTTCGGCGAGCACCGGATGATGCTGCGTCCGCGCGACGATGGCGACCAGAAAGTGCTCGAATCCGAGCTCGTAATTACCCCCGAGCCGAGTCAACTGTCCTGGACGCGCGATAACCACGGCAATCATGTCACGACCGCCCGTTTCGCGGAGCGGGCCTGCGAGCTTCGCTTCAAAAGCACCATTCATCTCGACCACGCGCCGGCCGGGTTCCGAGCAGCCGATATCGAGGATTTTGCCCGCGCCCATCCGTTTGCCTACCCGGCGGGAGACGGGCTCGGCCTCGCGCGCGTCATCGCGCCGCTGTCCCCGCACCCCAGCGTCGATCGCTGGGCCGCCGAGTTCCTGCGCGCGGACGGATCGGCCGACACTTACGAGCTTCTCGTCGACATGACGCAAACCATCAAGCGGACCTTCAAGCACAAGGCGCGACACGAGAGGGGTACCCAGGACCCCGCCCGAACCCTGAAGCTTGCGAGCGGGAGTTGTCGCGACGTTGCGGTGCTCTTGATCGAGGCGCTACGCTCGCTTGGCATCGCTGCGCGGTTCGTGTCCGGATATCTGCATCTTGCCGATGATGATGACGACCGTGTCACCGGCGGCAACACCCATGCCTGGGTCCAGGCCTATGTTCCCGGCCCCGGTTGGGTCGACTTCGATCCGTCGAGCGGCATGGTCGGGAATCAGAATCTCGTGCGCGTCGCGGTGGCGCATGATCCGCGCCATGCAATTCCTTTACAAGGTACGTGGATCGGGAGCGCGTCGGACCATCTCGCCATGAAGGTCGCCGTCAAGGTCACCGCGGCGGCCGCATGATTGGTGCGAGCGTAATGAACGAATGGAACTTTTGTGCTGTCTTATATTTTAGCACCCAGGACGCCGCTTGCGGGGACGGAAAAGGCTTTCGATGAAGATTCGGGCCGGCTACGAAATCTCCTATGACTGCCCGCAGCCGACGCCCATGATCCTTCAGCTGAGTGTGCATCCGTCCCGCACTCCCGACCTGCTGACCTGCGATCGCATGCAGTTCCTTCCGTCCGTCCCCGCCAACACCTATCACGACGGTTTCGGCAATTTCTGCCACGTGATCCGCGCGCCCGTGGGTCGACTGACCATGCGCACCGACTTCCTGGTGCTGGATAACGGCGAGCCGGACGCGACCGCGCCACGGGCGCAGCAGCACGCGCTGGAGGACCTGCCGGTCGACGTCCTGGTCTATCTGCTCGGCAGCCGCTACTGCGAGACCGATCGGCTGTCGAATACGGCGTGGTCGCTATTCGGGCAGGTGCCGAAGGGGTGGCCGCTGGTGCAGGCAATCTGTGACTACGTCCACGATCGCATCACGTTCGGTTACCAGCATGCGAGCCCGACCAAATCAGCCTGGGATGCATATAACGAGCGACGCGGCGTGTGCCGGGACTTCGCCCACCTTGCAGTCACGCTGTGCCGCTGCATGAACATTCCGGCGCGCTACTGCACCGGCTATCTTGGCGACATGGGCGCACCGCCGCCCTACGACCCCGGTGATTTCGCCGCTTGGTTCGAGGCGTATCTCGGAGGACGCTGGTATACCTTCGACCCACGGAACAATGTGCCGCGCATTGGCCGCATCCTGATGGCGCGCGGGCGCGATGCCACCGACGTCGCGATCGTGACCTCATTCGGCCCCTGCACACTCGCGGGTTTCAAGGTGATCACCGACGAGGTCACGTCGGCCGCTCCTATGAGTACGTAATGATTCGCAGCCCCTGATCTAAACCGCGATTATTTTTCAATCACTAAACGCGATGGCCAATCAAAAACTCTCTCGACGCGGGGAATTCGGCGAAGTTGATCCGCTGTGACGGGATTGCCTTTACCGCGCAATCTTCTACCCATTCCGCTCAATGAATAATCTTGCCCGCCGAATCGCAGCGGGCGAGAAAATCCCAAGCATCGCGTTCCGTTTCAAATCGTTTGACGCGACCATTTTCGTACGTCATCTGCCCGTGCCAGAATGCGCTAAACGCGCCATTCGTTAAGTGATCTACTCTTGTTAGTCTGAATCTTATTTTCGACGGTCACGACGATGTTAATTCGCCCACGTCAGAACGGCGGTTAAGCCACCTTTAGCAACCGTAGGAACGCATCGGGCGTCTCGCTCTTGTGAACCTGCCACGCATGTTCAAGGTGGCCGACGAATTTTCCATCAAGCGAGTAGAGGTTTCCGTCGCACATCGTGCCCACCTGCTTTTCGGTCGTGACATCGAAAACTTTTCCGTCCTCGATCCATGCGAGCTGTCGCCCGTCAGTTTCATTCCAAATGTTGTCTCGCGGCATACCTGCCCTCATTCGATTCGAATTTCAGCGAATTTAGGACATTGAAGGTCTGCGAGCAAACGATGACGCCGCTGTGGCCCCAGCTCAATCGTCATTTTCTCCCGCGACCTTACCGGTGGTCGGGTTCACCAAATGCACCCGCTGGCAAGCGATGCACGTGTTCGTTTTATAGCCTTCATCGGTCTCGTCGTTGTCGCCCGCTTCAAACCCTTGCACGTTGAAGCCGGTACGCGGGCGGCGGAAAATGAAAGTAGCCATGTGCTATTCAATCGATGGAACGTCCAAGAAGCCTTGATCTACGACAAATTCGACGGCGGCTGCTCAAAAATAAAGAGGCCGCCTCAATTGGTAGTTTATAGGCGGCGGTCAGATTTTCTTTTGAGGGCGCATTTTTCCAGTATCGGCCAATTTCAACATTGCATCAGATGCGCGCTTTTTAGCGTCAGCCACAGTGCCGTATACAACTCCTGATTTTAGGGGGACCGTGCGGCGGTTCTTATGAAATACTTCCCAACGCCAAAAGGAGGATGCGCCACTTGATGCACGATAAAGTTTATAGTTGAGGTCACTTAGCCGCATCGCGTCACGCTACGCGCTTGCGGAAATGTCTCTAAGCCCAAACATTGGGCGGTGATTACTTAGGCAATTAGGTAATAAAAGCGCCGTAGGCCGCTCGAAAGTGAGCAGTCGCACCGTCGCGATGTCCGCTTTGAGTCATTAGCGGACATCCGGGCACGTCTGCGCGATGTCCGCTTTACCCCCGAAAGCGGACATTCGCTGCAGCACTAAACGTTTGCTAAGCGCCAGCCGTCATCGGGAGCGCGCATGAAATGTTGATGTCGTCAGCGTCACTTCATGTTCGGTTCCACAATGGGTTGAGCAAGAATCCAAAGGCTCAACATTGTATAGCTGACCATCAGGACGAGCATTGGATATTGGCTTCGGCTCGCGGCGCGGCTATCGCGAAACACTGAGGACGCGGTGAAATGCCCGACCCAAACTGCGACGACGTGACCCGTCACAATGGCAATAACCGAGAGATACCAGATTGACTTCGCATCGACGACGCCGATGTCGATCCGGTAGAGCATCGTGCCGAACAAATCCCACCCGTAACCGAAGGGGTCGGACGCGAGGGGGATGATGAACTGACCCGCGATCGCGAACAGTGAAAAATAATGCGCAAGATGATACGCGATGGCAATGGGTATGAAAGAGAGGACGAACAGTCCCGATAAATTCGTCGATTTTTGGCCCGATATCTGCGCCATCAAAGCGATAACGACGAGATAGAGCCCCGTCAACGTCAGTGGGCCTGCGATGAGCAGCGCGGTCTGCATGGCCATGTACGCCCACGGATTGGCGTCAACACTTTCGGGACCGGGAAGAACCCTTTCCACGATCGCCGCCCATAGCGGCGTTTCCATAAATCCATCGACTGTCACCGTGCCCAGTATCAGCAGGCTAAATGCCGTCATTGATGGTTCGAGCGGCGTGCGCGTCAGCAGCCCGGTAGCGAATGGACGGAGTCCGGCGCGCCAGCGGCCATCATTGGTAAAATAAAGCGGTGCAAACCGGCCAAACAGGCCGAAGGCAACGGCAAAGACCTCGCCGTTCTTGAGCCAGATGTCGCGCCCGAACGTGACGAAGCCGGTCCACGTGAATACGGAATAAATCAGAATTGCGATCGCGACATTGCGCGGCACGTCGCGGCCAAGCGCGACGAGTTCGAGCCAAGCGAACAGAAGAAACAACACACAGCTCGGCCATACGCCGAGCCAGCGCGGATAGTGTGCGCGGAATGAAAACCCACTGGTCCATGGCCGCGCTAGCGTCTCAGCAAAACCAAAAACAGAGCTCCACGGATTGATCAGTGGCCAGATATTCCCGACGAACGCCGTCAGAAAACAAAATCCGACCCACCAAATCACCCAGACGGCGACCGGCGTGATGTTCCTGAAGGTCGCAGGGTTGCCGAACAAACCGGCAGCAATCAGCAATATCAGAGCGAGGACGGTGAAAATCTGCAAGCTTGCCACGACCGAGTCGGGGACCGTTCCGCGCAGGATCGTATAGTCGCGTGCTTCGATCGGCTTGTCGCTACCGCGCCAGAATAGCGCGAGGATGACGAACGTCATGACGACGACCGCACCTGAGGCGATGAGAAAATAACCGAGTGGCAGCGGCAAATCGTAACGCTGTGCCAGGGCATGGGCGAGCGCGTCACCAACGAACGCTGGAAGCGCGATCAAGGCCGCTGCAAAAGCCGTCGCAGCCTGCTTCATGTGCGGCTACCGCGGCTGCACTTCAAGGTAGAGCAGGACCGTGTGACGGGCACCATGAGCCTCAATCGAGAAACGTCCGGTCGCGCGCGCCCGAAATGCCATGACTTGTGTCTGTCCGGGATTGACCGTGACTTCGATGTTGTAGCCATGTAGGTGAACATCGGTGCGGCGGTCGGCAGACCAGCTAAGTTCGACAGCTTCGTCCCGCTGCACCTGGACAGTCTTCACATTGCCGGCAATCCGCCCGTTTTCGATGCGCAAATCAACGCGGTGTGGCTCGGCGCCGGCGGTTTGGGCCAGACAATTGCCAACAATACCAATCGAAATTGTTATCACAATGACAGCCATGCTGACCAATTGCGCGCCTGTGTCACGACAGCTCATGCGCCACTCTCGCGTTTGCCATTTGTCGCGAGCATAGTGTCCTTTCATGGAAGGCAGCATCCGGGAGGTTGCAATGAAACAGTTTTATGCACTTGCTGTCACCGCGTTTGCCGGTTTTGCGTGGCCTTGTATTGGCAATGCTGAAATTCTCGCAATGCTCAACTATGAGAGCAAAACAGCCGACGCGCTCAAAGCTTTCAAGACGCCGGTGCCGGGGCAAACGCGAACGGAAGGCATTGCCGTCATCGACGTCGATCTCGCTTCAGCAGCCTATGGCAAAATCGTCGAGACTATTCCGCTGCCGCCGGATCTCGTTGCCCATCACATCTTCTACAATCGCGACGCATCGAAGGCTTATGTCACTGCTCTTGGCAAGGGTGAGCTGCGCGTAATCGACATGTCTAAGCGCCCGTTCGCCATGAAGACCGTCGCGGTGTCGGACTGCCAGGTCGGCGAGGACGTCGTGTTCTCCGAAGACAACAAGACTTGGTATCTGACCTGTATGGGATCGGCCAAACTGATTGTCGGTGATGCCGCAAGCGACCAGCCCACCAAAACGGTTTCGCTACCGAAGCCGTATCCGCATGGCATTGCCATTCACAATGGCATCGATCGGTTGCTCCTCACCGAAACCGTGCGGGCGTCCGATCTAAAAGACGCTGGCGAGACGTTCACGGTGGTCGAGGCCAGCACCGGCAACGTGCTTGCAACGCATAAGGTATCGAACAAGCCATCGCCAGCCGGTGATGCACCTGTTGAAATCCTTTTCGTTCCAGGTGCTAATCCGCCGGTCGCCTACATCACCAATATGTTCGGCGGGACATTGTGGACCGCAACTTGGGATCCGCAGAAAAAAGATTTTGATGTTGCACAGGTGTTCGATTTCGCGACGGTGAAGTCGGGCATTCCGCTCGAAATCTACTTCAACAGCAAGGCGGATCGACTGTATGTGAGCACTGCAAAGCCTGGGCATTTGAATGTTTTCGACATCAGCAAAAATCCTGGGAAGCCGGAATTACTTAAATCGATTCCGGCCGCCGAAGGTGCGCATCACGTTGCTGTCACCAAGGATGAGCGGCTCGCTTTCGTGCAGAACGCGTTACTCAATTTGCCAGGAATGAGCGACGGCTCGATCACCGTCATCGATCTCGTCAAGGGCGAAGCGGTCGGCAGCATTAATACCCTGAAGGATCAGGGCTTCAACCCGAACTCGATTGTGCTGTTGCCGCAGTGGAATCACCCGGCGGGGCACTAATCGCGTGACTGCGGGCGCTGGTCCGCTCCGGTCAAAGGCGGACGTGACGCCCTAGATTGATGTACAGCTCAACTTTCGCGGCCTGTTGGACCGGCAGTTCGGCGGGCTTGTCTCCCTTAAGAATCCGCCTGGTATAGATACCAGCGAGCCGATATGAATCTGTAATATCCGATCCGTAGCTCAGAAGGCCTCCTGCCGCGCTTACATCTGGGTCCATCAAGGCAGCGGAACGAGCGCTGCCGAAAAATTCCTCATGTCATCAGGTAGCGCGACGTGAAGACCATAGACCAGCGCCATATTATGAAATTCTCTAGTTGCTACACCCACCGCAACCGTTTTGGGCGGTGAGACAATCACGCTGGCAAAGATACCGGCCACGACAAAAATTATGTTTAGTACTCTTGGCATACGAGCCTCCTGTACGGATGCTCTTTTCATCCAACGTGGACGTACGCTCGACTGAAAGAAACGTGCGTGAGCCGGGTCACAGAGCGGTCATGATTTCTCGATCCGCCAATCAAAACCTAAAAACGGGCCTGAGTACCATCGCAGCGACGCAGGCACACTGCCTGAACGCCAATGGTCGATTTGCGAAACAATCGCGAGGGCAAATATGACCCGCTACAAAGGCAGACAAAGCGCTAAGGCTGTTAAGCCTTCCCCTCGCGCGCCAATTCGCGGAGTAAGTTCTTTGCCATTTGCTCGGGAGTGTGACCGCCTGATTGGGTTGTCTTACTTGCGTGCGGAGTTCTGACGTTCACCATGCCATCAATGAATTTGAATGAACCCTTGATGGTTCTGCCGTTGTATTCGGTTGTTATTGCGCTCCAAACCTCAAGACCCATATCGACCTCCCTGGTATTAGCAATGCTAGATGATCCGTAGTTATCAGCGATGAGGGGGATTGAGGCGAATGATACGGCGCGCAGTTACAACGGTCGCCATTTGGCTGCCGGCCGTGAGTTGATCTCTCGGCGAGCGTCCCTTGGCAATACGCCAACAATACGACGGTAGCGCCTCGCGGTCTGTCCGGCGCCTGACACACAGCCAGCGTTATATCGCCTAGTCCACATGTCCACTTTGGGTCAAAAGCAGACATCGTCACGGGTCTGCGTGATGTCCGCTTTACCCCCGAAAGCGGACATTGATTGGCGACTTCGAAACGTCCGCTAAGTGCCAATAGCGGACATTGCTCATTCAAACGATTTCAGAGTTTTCTTCGCCACCTCAATAAAGGCGCGAAGCTTTGGCGCTAGCGACGCGCGCTTTGGATAATAGAGAAACAATCCGTCATGTTCGACTGCTGTCTGGGGCAGCAGCCAATATTGCGACCCAGCAAATGACAATTTGCGCAATCGAAATGTTGAGACAATTATGAAGTGATCAAAACAAATGTCATCGCGAGCAGCGAAAGATATTGCTGCCGATCATATTCGCTCAATGATCGTCAGTCCGCGCAGACGATCAATTAGATAGATCAAGCCTCGCTCATCCACTGTGACGTCATTGCTTTGGACGCGGTCTGCGCCGTCCGAAACGTCCGGCACGAAGTAAGCGACTTCCCGAAGCATATGCGGATTGGCGATATCGATGATGCGAAGGCCTTGGGTAAACCAAGCGGTCGGAATTTCCGTTCCAGTCACGATTTCGCAGGGCTGATGGCAGGCCGTAGAAAGCGGCTGCGGACCGTCCTCCATGCCCTCGACCTGGAAGCTGCTAACGGGAACCGGATGTTTCTCGTCGGTGATGTCGATCATCCACACGAATGCGGGCACGCCATCCAGCGGCCGGTGGACGTCCTCATCCGCCACCACCAGATAGCGTCGGCCGCGGATTTCGAACGGTATCGGCAGTGCGGTGTGCGTCGGGCAATGGAACGGCGGCGACCAGTCCAGACCAGACACCCGTTTCGGTTTGCTCATATCCTCGATGTCGAGAATGACGAAGCCGCCCTGCCAATAGCTTGTATATAGCCGGTTGCCCATCCGCAGCGGATGATGGCAACGATGTGCTGTTTTTTCCCAATTTGGCGCTTCGCCGCCCGCGGTCCATTGCCCGGGCATCCACCACCGGCCAACCTCCGTCGGCCGCGCCGGATCCTTTAGATCGAGGATCATAACAATGTTGCCGACATATCCGTCGAAGGTGGGTGAAATGTAGACATAGCGGCCGTCGCTATCAAAACGGTGAACGCCTTGTCCGGTGGTTTCCCAGCTTCCGATCATGCGCGGCGCCGACGGATTGGACACGTCGTAAATACCGAGACCACCCCGATAATCGGGTGCTGCATTGATGGGATCGTTGAAGTTGATCTCGTGATTGACGATCATTACGCCGCCATGGACGCGAACCTTGTGCGAATGCGTACCGGGCGGCATCGGCAATTGCCCGAGAAGCTTCGGATTGGTCGGATCGCGGACGTCGACAATCGACGTACCATGCGGGGCCCGCATGTGACCGATGTAGGCGATACCGCCGATGACGACGACCTGCCCGCCTCCCGCGCAATCAAAATAGCCTACTTGTCGCAAACCCGCAGCCCTCGGCATTACTTCGCTCTCCATTCACCATCAATGCGATACTTTCGAAGCTGAGCGTCAGCCCGATCATCGTTTGATTCCGGCGGCTTCTACCACACGAGCCGATTTGGCGATCTCGGATTTGATATACGGCTAGCTAATATATCTTGCATTTTTCGGTAGCTGGGCCAATTTCTTGCAATTCAGTCTGATCGCGTATTCTGCGCGGCCAATAAAAAGGAAGCCAAAATGCAGTCAGACCCTCAACGCCGGGCCGACGGCGCGCGAAAGATTGATGAAATTCTCGGCCAAACACCCGACCAGGTCGAACAATCGCTCGGCGATGTAGCGCCCCAATTGGCAAATTATGTTCTTGAAACAATCTATGGAGAAATTTACCAAAGCCCGACGCTCGATTCGCGCACACGACAGATCGTCACCGTTGCCGCGTTAGCGACGCTCGGAACCGCTACACCGCAGTTACGGACCCATATCGGTGGAGCCCTGCGGTGCGGCGTTACGAGGGAAGAACTCATCGAAATTATGATGCAGCTAGTGCCTTATGTCGGCGTCGCCGCAGCGATCAACGGTGTTGCGGCGTGCCGGGAGGTCTTCGCTACGGCCGACAAGAAGTAGATCGACACTCTCCCTAGGAAACCAACTCTGACCTAGAAGACGAACACTTAATTTCGAGGCAACGCATTAACCGCGGAGTTCGTTGACATGGACATCCAATTCTTAGACCAACCTTCGGCCGATCTTTCGGACCAGTTGGTTTGCCGTCTTATCAGTACAATTGGAACTTCGGCATTCGAGAAGTCAATGTTGATGTTTGCAAAACACAAGATTCGATGCTCGCATCTTACTGCATTTTCTGTTTCGAAATTCCATTCGCCACGCGCGTTGATCGCTATCAACGGCGGCAAGACTGCCGTTGCCCGTGGTATTGCATCAAAATACATTCGAAATTATTGGCGGCTAGATCCAGTAAATCGCATCATTGAGAGCGAGCCGCGAATAGCACAGGGCGCGACAATTAGGCTGAGGAGTGACGAGATTGAGAACGCCCCCTACCATCAGGATTGTTATCGTTCGGTCAGCCTTATCGATCGTATTTCAATTGTAACGTCTCAGGCGGACGAGATTGTGCGCCTCAATTTCTACCGCAATGAGGTAGAGGGGCGATTTATGGACGCCGACCTACGCATCGCATCGAAGCTAGCAAATTTTCTTATGCAAACGCTGAGGAGACATGACCATCTCCGGCCTGCGTTAAATGACCATGATAGATTTGAACAATATAGCGCTCGTTTAACCTCTATCGCTCCGCAGTTATCTCGTCGAGAAATTCAGGTTTGCGCGGAGATTGTGCGGGGGCTTAGCTCGGTGGCGATTGCCAACTCCCTCGGTTTGAGTATCAATACTATTTTGACTCATAGACGACGGGCGTATGCAAAACTGAACATTTCTAGTCAGAACGAGTTGTCTCACATCCTCTTGAATTAGGTTACTGTCTATGGCGCCCGGGCAAACGGTTCGCCCTCACATGATCTTGTGACAGACAAGTCCAGCGCTGCCTGGCAACCTTATCAGGTGGCACGCAAAACCCGAGGTCGCGGGTTCCTATGCAACGCTGAAATTGCCAGCGGGATTTCTGGGAGGAGCCTAATGCCAAAAGGATTCAGTTTTTTCACGCTATGCCTTTTGTCTTGTACGTCCATATTTGTCGCCCCATTGAATGTGAGAGCGGATGACCTTCCGTCGGGGCCCATAAGGATCATCGTCGGTTTTGGCGCATCGTCGAGTGCTGACACTGTCGCGAGACTTGTCGCAAAGTACATGACCGACCGTATTGGTCAGCCCGTTATAGTAGAAAATCGCCCCGGAAATAGCAGCATGATCGCTGCGGAGTATGTAGCACGCGCGCCAAATGACGGGCGCACGCTATTTATGGCTACGGTGGCGAACACGCTTTATCCGGCCAGCGTGAAGAGTAGCTTTAATCTGGGTAAAGACCTGCAACCGATAGCGCTTCTGGCTGTGGTGCCAAATGTGCTAGTGGCGCACCCCTCGTTGAACGTACGGACCGTGCACGACCTTGTTGAATTAGCGAAATCGAAGTCTGAAACGCTGAGCTTTGGCACATCAGGTCAGTGGACCGCTAGCCATATGGCGGCGCAATTATTCAATATGGAAGCCGGAACGAAGGTTACGACGGTTCCATATCAGGGCGGTGCAAATCAGGGCGTCCCGGATCTCCTCGCTGGCCGGATCAATCTCATGTTCAACGTTGCGGCAACCCTTGCCCCCCATGTGAAGGAAGGAAAGCTCGTCGCATTGGCCGTCGGACAGCCGAAACGCACGGTTGCGATGCCCGACGTGCCAACAATGGCCGAGGCTGGAATGCCTGACTTTGATGTCGGCATATGGATCGGGCTTTTAGCGCCGGCCAACACGCCGCCGAATATAATCGACAATCTATCTAAGCTCTCTAATGAAGGAGTTCACTCACCCGAGGCAGAGAAAACTTTGAATACTCAAAGTATCGACGTGTTAGGTGGTACGCCTGCGGAATTTTCAAAATTCATCGAGAAAGACAACGAGAAGTGGGCCCGCATTATAGCGGCCATCGGGCCACAGTAGAAATAAGAGAGTATTGGCGGGTTATCGCAAGAAGCGCCAGGGGACCAGAATGATTTGGCACCAGGAGATCGGCAACGGCCCGACCAAGGTCGTCGTCATCCATGGATGGTTTTGGGATCATCGGATTTTTGCTCCCATCTTGGATGCCCTAGACACGAAACGTTACAGCTACGCATTCGTCGATGTCCGCGGCTACGGCAATTCGCGCATAATTTCTGGTCCCTACTCTATCGGCGAGGTTGCAGCGGATGCGATCGCGCTCGCCGACAACCTCAACTGGAAAGAGTTTCACGTCGTCGGTCATTCGATGGGCGGCAAGGCCGCGCAGAAGATCGCGATGGACGCCGCTGCACGTGTCAAATCGGTAGTGGCGCTCACACCGGTGCCCGCTATTGCGCTGCCCTTTGACGACAATGTGTTCGGATTCTTCACCGCGGCTTGCGACAAGGACGAAGCGGCGCTCGCCGTCATGGGCGATTCCACTGGCAACCGGCTGTCGAAAACTTGGCTGGAACTGCTACTGCACCGGACGCGCGAAACTGCGAGCCCGGAAGCGTTCAAAGGCTATATGCGTTCCTTCATCAAGGACGATTTTTCGGCAAACGCAGCCGAAGTCAAAGCGCCGATGCTCGTGCTCTATGGCGAGCACGACAACGGCGTTAGTGAGGGAATGGTGAAGGCGGTCTATCCTTCGCTTTACCCTCATGCGCAAATTGAGAAGCTCGAAAATTCGGGTCACTATCCGATGCAGGAGACGCCGATCGCTCTTGCTACTCGAATGGAAGCCTTCATGGCTCAGGTCAAATAACGATGAAACTCGCTTCTCTGAAAAATGGCCAACGTGACGGCTCGCTCGTCGTCGTCGATCGCAAGCTTGCGACCTGTGTGGGCGTTCCGCAGATCGCGCTGACCTTGCAGCAAGCAATCGAAACGTGGGGCGTCGCGGCGCCGAAGCTTAAAGCGGTTTACGACCAGCTCAACGCCGGCACAGCGGCCGGCGCGGGACCGTTTTCGCCGCAGCGTGCCGAGAGCCCGCTGCCGCGCGCCTATCAATTCCTCGACGGCTCGGTCTATCTGAGCCACATGCGCAAGGCACGCAAGGCGCGCGGCGCCGAGATGCCGGCGAATTTCGAAACGGAACCTTTAATGTATCAGGCCGTGTCAGACGGCTTCATCGGCCCGCTCGACGACATGCCGCTACCCACTGACGAACTCGGCGTCGACATGGAGGCCGAAGTGGCGGTTGTTGTTGACGACGTGCCAATGGGAATAACAGCCGATCAGGCGGGCAAACATATCAAGCTGGTCATGCTACTCAATGACTATACGCTTCGAAGCCTGACCAAGACTGAATTACCGAAGGGCTTCGGATTCATGCAGGCAAAGCCCACCAGCGGGTTTTCGCCGGTCGCGGTGACGCTCGATGAATTGCCGCAGTGGGATGGCGACAAGCTGAATCTGCCATTGATCTCATTTGTAAACGGCAAGAGAATCGGCGCGCCACATGCCGGCAAGGACATGTACTTCAATTATCCTCAGCTAATTGCTCATGCCGCGCGCACCCGCAAGCTTGGCGCCGGAACCATCGTCGGCGCCGGCACGGTCGCCAATAAAGATGAGGCCGCGGGGTCGTCCTGCATCGCCGAGCTCCGCGCTAATGAAGAAATCGAGAACGGCAAAGCGTCGACGCCATTCCTCAAATTTGGCGACCGCGTGCGAATTGAGATGCTTGATGAAGCCGGGCAAACTATATTCGGAGCCATCGACCAGAAGATCGTGAAAGCCTGAGGGCGGGCGGAGTGTCGTTATGAACATCGTCGACAAATTCGAGCCGAGCGAGGTCGTCCGTTCTTCGTCGAGTGGATGCGACTACATGACCGGGTTCGAGAACTCGTTTGCGACCGAAGCACTGCCCGACGCGCTACCGATGGGGCGGAACTCGCCGCAGAAGGCGCCAATGGGTCTCTATGCCGAGCAGTTGAGCGGGTCGGCTTTCACCGCACCTCGGCATTCCAATAAGCGGACTTGGTTCTATCGCATTCGCCCATCAGTCAAACATGGTCGTGGCTTCAAGCCGGTCGATGGCGGGCTGGTGCGCACCGCACCCTGCCGCGATGAAGCCAGTCTGCCGCTCGGCCAGATGCGCTGGCGGCCGATCGACATTCCGGCCGAGCGCTGCGATTTCTTGACCGGCCTACGCACGATCGCGACATGCGGCGATGTCTACCTTCAAGTCGGCATGGCGAGCCACGTTTATGTGGCCAACACCTCGATGGACCGAAACTATTTTTATAATGCCGACGCCGAACTGCTGTTGGTGCCGCAACAAAACATGATCCGTGTGTTCACGGAATGCGGACTGGTCGACGCGGAGCCAGGTGAGGTCGTCCTCATTCCAAAGGGCATGAAGTTCAAGGTCGATTTGCCGAACGGCCCTGCCCGCGGTTACGTCTGCGAGAATTACGGTTCCTATTTCACGTTGCCGGAGCGCGGTCCTATCGGCGCCAATTGCCTGGCCAATGCGCGCGACTTCCTCACGCCAGTCGCCGCCTTCGAAGACAAGGACGAGCCCTGCAAGCTTTATGTGAAGGCGCTGGGCAAGCTCTACGTCACCGAGCTTGGCCAATCGCCGCTCGACGTTGTGGCCTGGCACGGTAATTTTGCGCCCTGCAAATACGATCTGCGGCGTTTTTCGCCTGTCGGTTCGGTGTTGTTCGACCATCCCGACCCGTCGATTTATACGGTTCTGACGTCGCAATCCGATACGCCTGGCACCGCCAATGTAGACTTTGTCATCTTTCCGGAACGGTGGGTGGTGATGGAAAATTCGTTCCGTCCACCTTGGTACCACATGAATGTCATGAGCGAATTCATGGGGCTGATCTACGGCATCTACGACGCAAAGCCGCAAGGCTTCGTGCCCGGCGGCATGAGTTTGCACAATGCGCTGGTGCCTCATGGACCGGATGCCGAAGCCTTCGAGCGCGCGTCGAACAAAAAGCTGGAGCCGGAGAAATTGTCCGGCACCATGGCTTTCATGTTTGAGACTCGCTATCCGCTGAGTCCTACCGCTTATGCCTCAAACCTTGAGCTGCTGGATGGCCAATACCCAGATGCGTGGGATGGATTGAAAAAGCTATATTCGCCAAAACAAACCTAGGCTCCACGCGATATTCCATAACCCGCCATTCTGCGAATCCGCGCCACAATTTGATTCAAATCGAGTGATAGTGGCCATGTCGTCGTTCTGGTCCTTGCTTAACAAGGAGGCGCTCTGAATGCTTGCCCGGTCACGCAATGTGATCGAACCCAGTCTCCGGCGCGCTTCTCCAGAAAACGGGAATAATGGCGAAGACACGCGGAGATTTTCGGCAATGTGGCCGATGCGTCATCAAGCGGACATCGCCTTTCTAATTCAATGGATGGTCAAGTTGTCCTGCGGATATTGGAGTCGCCGTGTCGCGCGGTAGCTACTAGTATTAGTGTCCGCTTTCACACGATCCAGGGAGAGTTCTCGTGAGAAGAAACCTGGGTTTGCTTGCTTTTTGCATAAGTCTCCTAATCAGTGGTTCTTCGGGTGCCCAGGATACATCGACCCGGATAGCGACTCATTGCCCCGATCATTCGGTGCAAATGGTGGTTGGCTTCACCGCCGGCGGTCCAACCGATGTGATCGCCCGCATCGTCGCCGAGAAACTTTCAACCTCCTTTGGCCAGCGATTCTACGTCGATAACCGACCTGGCGCGGGTGGCAACATTGCAAGCGCAGAGGTCGCAAAGGCAGCACCCGATGGCTATACCATCATCTGTAAGCACCGGCTTCATGGTGAATATGAGCCTTTACGCGCATGTGCCCTACGACGCGGTCAAGGACTTTGCGCCGATTACGATGGTCGCTAATTCGCCCAACGTGCTCCTGGTCAATCCATCGGTGCCGGCAAAGAGTGTCAAGGAACTGATCGAGCTGATCAAAGCGGTCTTTTTTGATTAGACAGGGTACCGACCAAAGGATCAGGCTGCACTTTCGCCGAAACGGTTTCGGGCTTCGGGTCTTGCGCCGTCGGTCATGCTTTAGGGGATATCCCAATGAACATCATTCCGTCGGCTTTTAGAAACTCTAATTCGAAACTTGGTCAGGACACGGCGATACCAAAAGCCGTGGTCAGCCGACCTCTACCCGGACTGCTTCTTTCGCTCGCGCTATTGGCTGGCGCAAACTCGGCACTTGCTGCTGATCTGGGTCTGATCACTAAGCAAAGCCGATATTCGGTAAAGGAGACAGTCGAGCGCTTTGAGGCGGCGGTCAAGGCGAAGGAAGCGAATGGCTTTGTGGTTTTCACCGAACTTGATCATTCCGGTGCGGCGAAAAAATTTGGCCTCGACATGTTGCCGCGCACGGTCATCGTATTCGGCAATCCGAAATTCGGTACGCCGGTTATGATTAAAACACCGCTGCTGGCGATTGATGTGCCGCCGAAAGCACTGGTCTGGGAGGATGACGATCACAAGGTTTGGCTGACGTACAATTCGGCTGAATATCTTGGCAATACGATCTATCCGCGCCACGGCCTATCTGACCCACCCTCGACGCCTGCGCTGGCAAAGGCTCTCGCCGAGTTCAGTGACTACGCGACAAAGTAGTCGGGCGACTGCAATGTCGGCCAAGCCACAGGACGTCGGCTTTTGGCACAAAGCGGACATTCCAACCGGCACTACGGACGTCCGCTTTCGGGGGTAAAGCGGACATCACGCTAGATTGTCGGAATGTCCGCTAATGACCCAAAGTGGACATGACAAGCGGACTGCGTCGCGGCGTGGATTGGGTGTTGAACACGCGTCCTGCGAACACCGGCACCGGGCAATTTGTTGCCCATCGGCGTGGAGCCAGATTCGTAGACTGACACATTATGCTGGTGGGGAGCCGACCGCGCCGCGATTGGGTTGCACGCGGCCGTAGCGACAGCTCATGCCGCTGTTGCCAATAGGGTCCTTTTGGGCCTTGAATATACCGAACAGGAAACCGCTATAGCGTTGCGTGCTGTCGCGTCGCTGGGGGCGATCATGTCGCGTTTTGCGCGTTGGGGGGTGGCCGGCCGCGTACTCACACTCACGGTGCATAATATAACATGGCCTGGTCGGACCCTGGCGGTCTCGCTCCTGGCATCGCGCCTCATTCACTGTCTCGCGGCCACAGTCTGGCTCAGCCTGCCGTCGGCGGTTGCCGCCGCCGAGAGCTATCCCAACAAACCCATCACAGTGGTGGTGACAGCTGCGCCGGGCGGTGTGACTGATATTCTGGCGCGGGTGCTCGGGCAACGATTGACCAAGAGCTGGGGCCAGCAGGTCATTGTCGAGAACAAACCCGGCGCCTCCAACCAGATTGGCGCGGAATACGTCGCCAAGGCGGCGCCTGACGGCTACACGTTGCTGGTGAGCCCCGAAGCGACTTTCGTCGTCAACCCTTGGCTCTACAGCAAGCAACCCTACGATCCGATGAAAGACTTCACGCCGATCACCGGTTTGGTCAGCATCAGCCAATCCTTGGTGGCTAGTCCGGATCTGCTCGCCCAGACCCTGCCGGAGTTGATCGCGCTTGCGAAAAAACGCCCCGGCGAACTCAACTATGGAACCTTTGGCGTCGGCTCGACCGGTCACTTGAACATGGAAATGCTGCAAAGCATGGCGGGCGTGAAACTAGTCGCCGTTCATTACAAAGGCGCCACACCCGCGCTTACCGATGTGATGGCCGGCCACATTCAGATGATGTTCATCAGCACGAGCTCGGCGATTGAGCCTTGGAAAGCGGGAAAACTCAAGCTGCTCGCCGTTGGCAGCCGTCAACGCCTGCCGCGATTTCCCGAGCTGCCGACCGCCGCCGAGAGCGGGCTTGCGGGTTTCGAGGCGGTGTCCTGGTTCGGGCTGTTTGCGCCCGGTGGGACGCCGCGCGCGGTGGTCGAGCTCCTCAATGCCGAAGTGCGACGCGTGTTCAAAGATCCGGAGTTTCAGGAGAAAGTCCTCACGCCCAATATGTTTGAGCCGATGGTCTCTTCACCCGAACAGTTCTCCTCCTTCATCCAATCGGAGGCACAAAAGTGGGGTGATGTAGTGCGCAAAGCCAAAGTGAAGCTCGACTGAACAGCGACAGCTGTACAGAGCGGCGGACTCGCTCACGATGGGCCGCCAGCCGTTTTCCCTTAAGGAGAGAGGATAACATGACGACATCGAGCAAAGACCTGCCCGAAGACCTCGCACGGTTTCGCGAGAGTTACGTAGACCTCTTCGGAGTGTTGCCGCCGCTTCCGGCAGCACGCTTTGAATTTTCCACCGAGATCAACCCTGAGTTTCTTAGGCTGTCCGAGCGTCTGCGCGCGCACGCCTTCTACTCCGAGGTGTTCGACATCAAGACGACGCATCTCATCCTGTTCGGAATGCTTCTGGTCGAGCACAATTCCGCTGCGCAAATGCACGCGCTGGCGGCACGCCGCGCCGGTGCGACATGGCAGGAACTGCACAAGGTGATCGAACTCGCCGCCGCGACCAAATCGCTCGGACCCGCTAACCAGGGCGGTTTGATGCTCAAATCGCTGCGCGACCAGGAGCAGCAAGCCTAGTGTTTAGCCAAGCTTTGCGCCGGCGGCGTAGAAAGGCACAGTTCGCACTCTCGACGGGGTAGGCATAAGTCTTGGTCAAAAACGACGCTTGATGGGTAAAGGCGACAAAACTAGCTCTGAAGCGACAAAAGCTTGTCGGCAAGACAACAATCGACAGCTTCGTAAGCGGCAGCGGGCCGGCCAAATTGACCAAAAAGTGGTTGGGTCCATCGACAGCGGACCGGCTCACAACGTCCGCGTCACCTTGTTCAGGTAGGGCGGCTTGTCGGGATCGAGGCCGCGCCGGCGTGCCGCGGCCTCGACAGCTCGATAGGCCGGGATGAGCATGAGAACTGGATCGCAGACGGGATGAGCGTCGCCGATCCACGGCAACGTTCCTGCCGCACCGCCAGCGGCAAACACAGTCTCACCCGCCTCATTGAGGTCTCGGAGGAGCTCGTCCACGGCACCGGCGGTCGGGTCGTCCTGCCGCAGCACCAGCACGGGGATTGCCGGTGTAATCGATGCGCGCGGGCCGTGGCGCAGCTCGGCAGCGCTGTAACCAAGCGCCGGGACACACAGGATCTCGGACACCTTGAGCGCGATCTCGCGCACACAACCGAGGCCATAGCCTCGTCCGACGACGAAGGCCGCCGCCGCGCCGGCTGCACTGTCGGCCCAGGCCGACCAGTCGCAGGCGAGCGCCTCCGACAAACGATGCGGCAGTTGTTGGATGCCATCGTTCAGGGTGTCGTCCCGCGCGAGTGTTGCCACCAGCTGCGCCCCGGCGATCATCGACAGCACGACCGTCTTGGTCGCCGCGACTGAGTGTTCGGCTCCCGCGTCGATCGGTAGCACCAGCTCGGACGCTGTGGCTGCCGGAGAGTTTTCATCATTGACAATGGCAAGGGTCAGCGCGCCGAACCTGCGCGCCACACGCGTTACGTCGACGAGATCGGGGCTGCGCCCGGACTGCGACACCACGACGAACAAAGCATCGCGAAAATCCAGCGGCCGTCGGTACGCCGTTATGACGGAAGGGGCGGCGGCGGATGCGAGCATGCCCAGCCGCACTTCGAAAAGATAGCGCAGATAAAGGCCGACATGACTGGAGCTGCCGCGCCCGCAGAAGACGACGACGCGAGGCTTAGCCTGCTCGATCTTCTCGGCGATTCTTGCGAACACATCGGTGCGCGCCAAAAGCCGCTCGGACGCCGCCGGGATTTCCGTCGTCTCGCGCGCCATCGCGCTTCCGGCCTGCGATTTAGCGGTTGCCACTTTTGGACTCGTCGATGGCGGAGCGAAGATTGCCGCCGTGCCGCTTGAGTAGCTGCGCGGCTTCGCTGCGGCTCAGTCCGAGCCCGAGCAGGACGGCTGTCTTCACGTCTCCGTCTGCCTGTTTAAGGTAGCGCGTCGCCTCGCCTTCAGGACAGCCGACAATTTCGCTGACAATGGCTTGCGCGCGCCGACGCAATTTGGAGTTGCGCGCCCGCATGTCTACCATAAGACCGCGATAGACTCGGCCCATCTTTACCATCACGACGGTCGAGAAGAGGTTGAGCACGATCTTCTGGGCTGTGCCTGCGTTCATCCGGGTGGAGCCGGCGATCACCTCGCTTCCGGTCTCCGCCAAGACCCGGTGACGTGCGGCCGCGAAAATTGGAGCGTCCGGATTGTTGGCAACGGCGATCGTGACGGCACCCGCAGCGCTTGCTGCCCGCAAGGCGGCGATCGTAAAGGGAGTGGTGCCGCTCGCCGCGACGCCAATGACGACATCGTCGGGACCGACCTTCGCGTTCGCCATGGCATCCGCGCCTGCGGCTTCGTTGTCCTCGGCGTCTTCAGCGCTGCGGACCAGCGCATCAAGGCCACCCGCGATGGCGAAGACAACACGGTCGGCAGGCCAGTCATAAGTTGGCGGGAGTTCGCTTCCGTCCTGCACGCCTATGCGCCCGGATGTCCCCGCACCGACGTAGACGATGCGTCCGCCGCGCTTTAGGGCCGGTAGCGCGTCTTCGACAGCTGCAGCGATGGCGCCGAGTGCGCCGCGAACAGCGGCGGCCGCCGCAAGCTGCCCCTCGTAAATGGCCGCAATCATTTCGGCTGCAGACCAGGAGTCGAGGTCGACATAGCGGGGGCTGATTTGCTCGGTGCGCATGACAATATCCTGCTTTTGCCGCAAACGCGGGCGGCTTCATTCCCTTCAGCGCGCTTGCACTATCCCTTCGTGATCCTCTCACAATCGCTTCATCATCACTTCTTGGTCGCACGGCGGGCGAGATGCAAGGCACCATCCACTGCATCGCCCTCGACCGGAACCAGCCGGCGTTGCACATCCGGCGCTAGCCAAGGCTGCATCGACGATGCGAGCCCGCCGAGAAGGGCGATGCGGGAAGCGCCGCATTCGGACAGCCGGCGCACCAGGCCGTCAATCTGTTCCGCTGCGTCCTGCACGATGCGTCGCGCGACCGGATCTCCGTCGTCAGCATGGCGCATCACCAGGGGCGCGAAGGTCGCATAGTCGGTAGCTGACGCGTTATCCATCCAGGCAATGGCCTCGAACGGGTCGTCGCGGAAGCGCAGCATCACGTCGCGCGTTAGACTGGTGCCGACGGCGCGCTCGTCATACGCACGCAACGCTATGCGGATCGCGTGTAGCCCAAGATCGGCGCCGCTGCCTTCGTCGGATATGGGAAAGCCATAGCCCCCGATCCTGATCTCGCGCCCGGCTACCACGGCAAAGCCGATGCTGCCCGTTCCGACGATGACAATGCCGCCATCACGCGCGCCGTGCGCGCCGATACACGCGATTGTCGCGTCGTGAGCGTAAACAACAGAGCGGAAAGGATGCGGCCGCCGTTCGATCTCCTCGAGCAAACCTTTACGGCCGATCCCGGCAAGTCCGACTGCAGCCTCCATGGAGCTAAGCGCACCCGCGCCGAGGCCGGCATCTTCGGCGGCGACGCAACAAGCCTTTCCGACTTCGGCAAAGGCGCGGTCGACTCCGAGCCGCAGGGTCGCGGGTCCGGCAATGCCGGTTCCGAGTAGGCATCCGTTTGCGTCCTCGATCCGTGCACGGCAGCCCGTGCCCCCGCCGTCGACGCCGACGAAGAGCGGCGCGCATTTGGAGGACGCGGTCATTCTGTCATCCGCAGGATATCTGCGCCGCACTGCGTCAGCTTGCGATCGAGCGATTCATAGCCGCGATCGAGATGGTAGATTCGGTGAACGATCGTTTCGCCTTGGGCGGCCAGCGCGGCGAGAACCAGGCACACGGACGCGCGCAGGTCGGTGGCCATCACTTCCGCGCCGTGGAGCTGCTCGACGCCGCGCACCAGCGCGGTCGAGCCTTGAAGCGAGATGTTGGCGCCAAGCCGCCCGAGCTCCGGGACATGCATGAACCGGCTTTCGTAGATGGTCTCGCGGATGACTGATGCCCCCGATGCGATAGCCATCAGGGCCATGAACTGCGCCTGCATGTCGGTGGGAAACCCGGGATAAGGCTCGGTCGTTAGGTCGATTGCTTGCAAAGGGCCGGAACGCACAACCATCAAGCCCCGATCGGTCGGCCAAATCTGGGCTCCGGCACTTTCAAGGACGGCACCGACCGAGCCAAGGTGCTCGAGGTGCGCGCCGAGGATCTCGAGATGGCCGCCGGTGATCGCGGCGGCGATCGCGTAGGTCCCGGCCTCGATGCGGTCGGCGATCAGCTCGTGATGCGCCTGGTGAAGAGCATCCACGCCCTGCACCAGAATCCGGTGCGTTCCCGCACCCTCGATATGCGCGCCCATCGCGACAAGGCAAAGCGCGAGGTCGGCGACTTCGGGATCGCGCGCCGCGTTTAGGATTTCCGTTTCACCCTTCGCGAGCGTTGCTGCCATCATGGCCGTCTCGCTCGCTCCCACGGACGGCGAAGACAGAACGATGCGACCACCGCGGAGCGCTTTGCCTTTGGCGCGCGCATGAATGTAACCGGACACTATGTTGACGTCGGCTCCGAGCGCCTCGAGTGATTTGAGATGCAGGTCGATCGGTCGCGCGCCGATCGCGCAGCCTCCCGGCATGGATACGCGCGCGGAACCGAAACGGGCTAGCAGCGGCGCCAGCACGAGAATGCTGGCGCGCATGCGGCGCACCATATCATAGGGGGCTTCCGCGTTGCTCGCTCCGCCGGCATCCAGCAACAACATTCGCCCGGGGCTGCGGTTGGCCACCACGCCGAGCTCGCGCATCAGCGCAAGCATGGTGTCGACGTCCGTTACTTGGGGAACATTCGCCAATTCCAGCCGTTCGGAGCTGAGTAGTGCAGCGGCAATCTGGGGCAGGGCTGCGTTCTTCGCCCCGCAGATCTGGACCGACCCTTCAATGCGTCTGCCGCCGCGAATGACCAACCGATCCATGGTGCTTCTCTCTCCGCTGGGTTGCGATCAGCAGAAGCTGGTAGCCTTGCATCAAGCCGCGCCCGATCGGCCCGTAATCCTGTTCGGCAACTAGCCCTTGCGCCGGCAGCGGCGCTCTGGGTATTCGGCGTCCACTAATTTAGATTGTATTTGCTATGCGACCAATCTAGTCCGCCGCAGGTATAGATGAGCCCTAATCGAAATAAACCTTCTAACGCCGAAGGGTACGCTATCCTGGCGGACCGTATTTTTGACGGTTACGGCTGGCATCGCGAGACCGCGGTCATGATCCAGGACGGCCGCATCGCCGGACTCGCTCCGCCGGGCGAGGTTCCGCCTGATTGGGTGCTGACGCGACTTGCGGCCGGGATCTTGCTGGCTCCGGGCTTCATAGATTTGCAGGTCAACGGCGGTGGCGGTGTTCTCCTCAATGATCAGCCGACGGCCGACGGC
>DATFVF010000044.1:0-17670 GCA_035260465.1 Pseudolabrys sp.
GCACGGCGGTGGTGGCCGCCGTGGCCTTCTTGATTTGTCTCCTTTTCGTTTCGGCCGGTTCCCTTTGGGCCGGTGCGGACGAAGACTCGCGTGTCATGCTTTTCTCTGGTCGCGACATCTGGCGCAACGGCGCTTTCGCGCATGGCGGATTTATGTTCGCGCCGGGCGGCTTTGACCAGGATGGCCTCCTCCTGAAAATCCTGCTCTCAAGTGGACTTTATCGTTACGATTCAGAATTTCTCAGCGCACGTGTCCTCGGCGCTGAAGGCCTCGCGCAAGTTCTTCCCGGCTGGCGCATTAAGCGCGGCAATGCCGAATTCAAGTTTTTTATGGGACCTGAGTTTCAAAAGCATCGCCTCTGGCCGGACGATCCCACCAATCGTTTGCGCGGCAGTTCTTTCGGTCTGCGAGCAGCTGCCGAATTGTGGTACGAGCCAACGTCCAACACGATGGTTGCGGCTGACATATCCCTCTCATCGATCGCGACCAGCAATACCGCCCGCGCTGCCTATGGCTGGCGCGTATTCGACGAGATGCTGGGTGGCCTCTACATCGGTCCGGAGATTCAATATTTCGGCTCGGATGGCTATCGTCATCTGCGCTTGGGCGCCCATGTCACAAGCTTGAAGACCGATGATATCGAGTGGTCGGCCGCCGGAGGCTGGGCAGAAGATTCGCAAGGCCGCGCCAGTCCCTATCTGCGGCTCAACCTCCTGAAACGGCAATGATCCTAGTCGAGAGTCCGCCGGAATCGCGTGACGGCGATGGTCATCGCGACCAGCATGAGCGCAAACATCGCGACTGCGTCGTAGCGCAGATCGGAGAGACTAGACCCCTTGAGCATGACCGCGCGCACGATACGGAGGAAATGCGTGAGCGGCAGACCCTCGCCAATGTACTGCGCCCAAATCGGCATGCCGGCGAATGGAAACATGAACCCGGACAACAAAATGTTCGGCAGGAAAAACATCATCGACATTTGCATTGCTTGCAATTGATTCTGCGCGATCGTTGAAAATGTATAGCCGATCGACAAATTGGTGGCGATGAACAACGTACTGAGCGCGGCAAGGACAGCGAGATTGCCAACAATCGGTACGCCAAACAGCATCACGCCAATACTGATGATCAATGCAGCCTGCACGAAACCAACAATGATATAGGGCACGATTTTACCCAACATGATCTCGACTGGCGTAATCGGCATCGAGAGGAGGCTTTCCATCGTGCCGCGCTCGATCTCGCGCGTCACCGACAGCGCGGTGAAGATCAGCATGGTCATGGTGAGAATTGTGCCGACCAGCCCGGGAACGATATTGAGCTGCGTTAGAGCGGCCGGGTTATAGCGTGCGTGAGTGCGGATTTCGAACGGCATCACAGGTTTGTCCGGAACATCGCGGTCATGTGTGAGAGCCATTTGCAACACCTCACCAAGCGCACCGAGTGCGGTGCCCGAGGCGACCGGATCGGTGGCATCCGCAATGACCAACATCGCGGGCTTGTCGCCGCGGCGGACCGACCGCTCGAAATTGGCCGGAATTTCAATCGCAAACAGCACGGTCCCGGAAGCGAGCAACTGATCGACTTCAGCTTCGCTACGCGGCAGCTGGGTGACCTTGAAGTATTTTGTGTTCTCAAGCGCAGCCAGGATCGAACGGGACAGATCGCTGCGCTCCTGCATCAGCACCGCCGTTGGCAGATTGCGCGGCGTCGTGTTGATGGCGTAGCCGAACAACATCAGCTGAATGAGCGGAAGCATGATGATCATCGCGAATGAAACGCGATCACGCTTAAGCTGGATGAATTCCTTCACGATCATGGCCCGGGTCTTGCGCCAGAACCCGTTGCCCGGGAGACGTCGCACCGCTTGCGTGGGGAGCAAATGTGTCATTGGAAATTGTCCCGCGCCCTTCCCATCAGGTCGATAAACACATCCTCAAGCGAAGGTTCCGAGCGCTTCCAATCCAGCCCCTTGCGCTTGCGATAGGGCGCGATGGCGGCCTCAAGCGCTGCGGCGTCACGGCCCGACACGTGCAAACTGGTGCCAAAAGGCACCACCATGTCTATGCCCGGCTTGTCGGTGAGCTCGTCCGCGAGTGCATTGAGGCCTTCGCCAGAGTCAGCGCTCACAAAATATGTCGTGAGATGCGCAGACGCGATCACCTGATCGACCGTGCCGTGCGCCAGCAATTCACCGTAAGCGATATAGGCGATCTCGTGACAGCGTTCCGCCTCGTCCATGTAGTGGGTAGAGACCAAGACCGTCAGACCATCTGCGGCAAGTGCGTGGATCTCGTTCCAGAACTCGCGCCTTGCTTTGGGATCGACGCCCGCGGTCGGCTCATCGAGCAATAGCAATTGCGGGCTCGGCAGCGTGCACGCGCCAAGCGCCAGCCGCTGCTTCCAGCCGCCCGAGAGTTCGCCTGCAATTTGTTCTTCTCGACCCGTCAGGCCCAATCGTTTGACCGCAGCGCGCGCGGCGGCAGCCGGGTGATCGATGCCATAGACCCGTCCAATGAACTCCAGATTCTCTCGCACCGAAAGATCCTGATACAGGCTGAAGTGCTGGGTCATGTAACCGACCTGTCGCTTGATTTTGTCGGTTTCGGTGCGGATGTCGTAACCCAGACACGTGCCCGTGCCTTCATCCGGCGTCAGCAGCCCGCATAGCATCCGTATGGTCGTCGTCTTCCCGGAGCCATTGGGGCCGAGAAAGCCATAGATACTGCCGCGTTTGACCTGCATCGACAGATTGCGCACCACGGCGCGGCCATCGAATTTTTTCGTAAGACCGTGCACGTCAATGGCAATGTCGGGCGTATTCATTTCTGTGACTCTTGCGGCAAAGTAACCGTGATCGGCTGACCGACGCGAAATTTTTCCGGATGGTCGGGTCGCGCTTCAACGAGGAACACAAGCTTGGCGCGTTCTTCCAGGCTATAAATAACCGGCGGGGTGAATTCAGCGCTGCGCGCGATAAAGCTCACTTTTGCCATCAGGCCTTTCTCGCAGCCATCGCAACTGACACCCACGCTCTGCCCGTACTGGATCTTAGGCAGCACGGCCTGCGGAGCGAAAAACCTGAATTTAAGATTGCCGGGGGGCAGCAGCGCCACAACGGGCCGTCCCGCGGGCACAGTTTCGCCCGGCCGATAATAGATTTGTTCGATTGTACCCTCGCTTGGACTGTACGCGTTGCGACGCCCAAGTCGCGTCTGCGACCAGTCGAGATTAGCTTTAGCTTGGCGCAGAGCAGCTTCGGCATCATCGTAGTTTTTTTGGGTGCCCGCTGATGACTTCAAGAGCTCTTTCGCGCGATCGAAGCTTTGCTGCGCATTGATGACGGCGGTGTTCCTCACCACGACATCAGCTTTTTGAAGATCATCGTCGACCGCGAAGAGGACATCGCCTTTTTGTACGCGATCGCCCTCGCGCACCTTAAGCATCTCAACCCTCCCCTGCTCGTCGGGTGAAACGAAAATCAACTCGGCTTCGACCCAACCCTGCAACACGTGGTCACTGTTGTTGTCGCAGCCGGCGAGCGTGAGGGACGCTAATGCCATAAGCAGACCGGTGAGCTTTATTCTCATGGTGCTTTCCTCGGCGCGAACAACAGCTCGATATGGGTCTTCATCATTTTGCGAACGTCGAGCGGCTCAAAACGTTCGAACAATCCACTCCAGATGATTGCAACCAGGCCAGGCGCCGCGACGATTTGCGGAAAATCTGCAAGTCCCTCGGGAATTTCGCCGCGTGCGGCAGCGCGTCGCAACAGCGATCGCACGGCGCCAATGATGCGCACGAGCACCTCGCGATAATAGAACTCGGCAAGCTTCGGAAAGCGGCGCCCCTCCGAGATCATGAGGCGGACAACGTCCTTGCGCCTCGTTTCGTAAACCTCGCTCACGAACAGGTCGACGATGCGATCGGCTAGCACTGCGAGCGGAAGGTCAGCTTCGCCGAGCGCTTCGATGGTGCCGACCAGCGGCGTAAGCATCGCGCGGATCAGTTCCTGAAACAGGCTCTCTTTGTCGCGGAAATAGAGATAGATGGTGCCCTTGGCGACACCGGCGCGCCGCGCCACATCGTCGAGACGCGCGGCTTCAAATCCGCGGACGGAGAACTCATCGAGCGCCGCCGACAGGATCGCCTCGCGGCGTTCGGCAGTCCGGGGTTTGCGACCAGCACTCGAGGGAACGCTCGCTGCCCTTGCCGCCTCGGCTGGACGTTTGCGTCGGCCCATCCGGCGCGTGGTGGATTTCCGGGTCCTTGATGGCCGTAACATAACCACACCATATGACTGACCGGTCAGTCATATATAAGCGGAAATTGGCGCATCGACAAGTTTTTGATTCTATCAATGATTTCAATAAATTAGCGGCACGGCTGCCCCGATGCGAATCTTGGGCTTCAATTCCGAAGCGTTGGACGAAATCCGGATGATTAGTCTTCGTCGAGGCGCAGCACTACGTTCCTATGAGGCTGCGGCATTTTGAGAGCGCGGATTCGCACACCTCGCCGGCGCTTCGAATGCCCGGCGATACGTGGTTACGGGTCGTCAGCACGCCCGACGCGCGCGCCGTATTGACGGCGACCACCATTAGCGTCGCTGTCGCCAGCGCCAGGACCGCAACCACGAGCGCACGCATCACCGGCGCATAGATGTTGGCCATCACCCTTCCCCTCACGAGGTTCTTCTCAGATAGGGGTGAGTCGGGTGACGTGATCAATGATTCGAATCTTAGGCGCGCTCGATTTCAGCCTTGACGGCGGAGAACGACTCGGGCGTGTCCACATCGGTCAACGCCGCTTCGCCGGCAACCGGTATTTCGACGACCGCCTCGGCATAAGTGCCGATCAGGTGGCGTGCGCCTATGTCACCCTGAATAGACATCAGGTCGTGGAAAAAGCGGCGCGACCAGACGACCGGATTGCCGCGCCGTCCATTGATACTTGGCACAACCACTAACGCGCCGCGCTCCGGATCGAAGGCGCTAACCAGCCGATCGATGAGCGGAGCATCAACCTGAGGCATGTCTCCAAGGCAGACTATCGCTCCATCGGCGTCATCAGGCACCGCGGCGATGCCTGTTTTGAGTGACGTGCCGAGTCCTTCGGCATAGTCGGGATTACGCACCAACCGTGCCGGCAAGTCCCTCAAGGCCGCCTCTACTTTTTCATGCTGGTGGCCCGTAACGACGATCACGGGTTTCGCACGGGAAGCCATTGCTTGTTCGACCGCGATGCGAACCAACGGCTTGCCGCCGATTTCGGCCAACATTTTGTTAACGGCGCCCATGCGCGTGGAACGGCCGGCAGCAAGCACAACAGCAGCAACACGACGGCCAGCTTCCGGAGTGCGTTCCTCGCGCGGCTGCGGTCTTGTGACAATTTCCATTAAAAGGCCGCCTACACCCATGCCGGTGATATCCGCGCGCGTGACCGGAAGACCCGCCAGCAAGCGCATCAGGATCCAATCAAAGCCATTTTCCTTAGGGCTGCGCGCGCAACCGGGCGCGCCCAAAACGGCCTGCCCTCGGATATTTCCGATGAGCATGAGGTTGCCGGGATCGACCGGCATACCGAAATGCTCGATCTCACCGCCCACGGCCTCAATCGCGGCTGGTATGACATCGCGGCGGTCGGCAATCGCTGAGGCCCCGAACACGATCGCGAGTTCGGCTCCCGCTTTGAGTACTTCGTCGATAGCGCCGGCGAGCGCCGTCTGCTCATGCGGCACTCGTCTCTCCGCCACGACAGTGGCGCCAGACGGTGCAATACGTGCGGTCGTGATTTTAAGCGTTTTCTCAATGACCTTCGGTGACAAGCCTGGCAAAAGTGTCGAAACGATCCCAATCTTGCGCACCTTATAGGGCGCGACACGAATGACCGGCCTGGCTTTTCCAGGCAAAGCCACCGCTTCATCACGCGCACGGCCGCTGACGGCAAATGGAATGATCTTTACGGTGGCGATCATCTCGCCGTCCACCACGGGCTTATAGCCCGGTAGTGTCGCGACCGTGATCGCTTCATCGATGCGGTTCAGCCCATCGATCGCTTCCTTGTCGACTACCAGCACGCCGGCCCGCTCGGCGAATAGATTGCAGCGGCCAGTGAAGGCGTGATCGGCGCGCACCCCCGAACCTTTAATTGCCGAGGCAATATCTGCGGCGGCTTGATCCTCCGAAACGTCCCCGGGATCGAGCCGCGCGACCGTTATTTCTTTTACGCCGGCGGCCTTAAGCGCTGCGACTTCCGCCGAGCCGATCAGCGTGCCTTTTTTGAGCACAAGATCGCCCTGACGGATTGAATGCACCGCGGTTGCGCCAATCGCTTCAGCGACAGGGACGGCACCGAATTTCATGCCGCCTCCGCCTTCTGCCGAAGCACCTGCGTAATCTGGCCCATAATAGCGACCGCGATTTCGGCTGGTGACACCGCATCGATATCGAGACCGATCGGCGCATGAATGCGCGCAATGTCTGCCTCGCTCAGGCCTGCCTGCTTCAGCCGATCGACGCGTCTGGCATGGGTCTTTCTCGATCCAAGGGCGCCGATGTAAAAACAATCGCGGGCGAGCGCATGTTTGAGCGCCGGGTCATCGATTTTCGGGTCGTGGGTGAGTGCAACGAAAGCCGTGTAATGATCGATACCGAGTGGAGGTAACGCGACCTCGGGCCACTCCGCGATAACCTTCACGTCGGGAAATCTCTCAATCGAAGCGAAGGCTGTACGCGGATCAACGATGGTCACGTCGTAACCGAGCAATTGCCCGACCGGCGCCAGCGTCTGGCTGATGTGGACTGCACCCGTGATCACCAGGCGGGGCGAGGGCACATAAACAGTCAGAAAGAAACGGCCTTGCGGCGTTTCTTCCATTCCGCTTTTCGCCAGACGCAGACGTTTTTCCAACACGTCTTTCAGTGGGTCTTTGGCAACTTCCGCCACTTTCACCAGCCGCTGGCTGCCGCTGTTAACGTCGGTCACGAGCACCGCAGCGCGACGCCCTTCCCGTTCGGTATTCAGAGCGTGCAGGACGTCGATCTTCACGTCAGGTCACCTTCTCCACGTACACGCGGATGGTGCCCCCGCAAGATAATCCGACTTTCCAGGCCGCTTCGTCGGCGACGCCGAATTCCAGCATCTTTGGCTTGCCGCTATCGATAACGTCCATCGCCTCCGTAACGACTGCGCCCTCGACGCAGCCGCCGGAAACTGACCCAAGAAAGTTGCCTTCGTTGTCGATCACCAGATTGGAGCCGACCGGCCTCGGCGCAGACCCCCAGGTCTCGACGACGGTCGCGAGCGCGACATCGCGCCCGGACTTCCGCCACTCCTCGGCGGCTTTGAGGATGTCTTCATCGCGTGCAAGCATGGCGGTCCTCCGTTAGGCGACGTGTCTTAGCATCCGTTTCGGATCGTAGCTCTTGGCCGTAGCGCCCGACAACGCGCGCACCAGTTCGGCCATAGACTCTAAATTGTGAATCGGTCGCAATTCATCAACATACGGCAGCATGGTTTGCACGCCCTTGGCACGCGCTTCGAAGCCTGAAAAACGCAAAAGCGGATTAAGCCAGATCAGCCGGCGACAGGACCGGTGCAGCCGGTCCATCTCGAAAGCAAGGGTATTATCGGCGTCGCGCTCGAGCCCATCGGTGATCAACAGGACCACCGCGCCTTGGCTGAGCACGCGGCGCGCCCATTGTTTGTTGAATACGCGCAACGATGAAGCAATTCGGGTACCTCCCGACCAATCCGCCACATCTGCCGTACACGCAGCAAGCGCCTCATCAGGGTCGCGCTGCCGGATGGCGCGGGTGACATTCGTCAACCGCGTGCCGAACAGGAACGTCGTCACGCGTTTGCGAGCGTCGGTCACCGCGTGCAGGAAATGCAAGAACAGCCGCGTGTACTCACTCATCGACCCAGAAATATCCAAGAGAGCCACAATCGGCGGCTCCTTCACGCGCGCACCCAGGTATTTAAGATCGATCAGCGCCCCGCCCGCCTTCATGCTCGCACGCAACGTGCGGCGAATATCAATCAGGTGACCACGCCGGCTGGCCGCCATACGGCGCGTGCGCACTTCATCGAGCGGGAGCGTCAACCGGGCGATGGCCTCTTTGGCTGCCGCGATCTCGGCCGCCGACATCTGTGCAAAATCTTTTTTCTGCAGCACCTCGCGATCCGACACCGTCAGCCGCGCGTCGATTTCCACGTCGGATTCTTTCCGCTCCCGCTCATTGAGCCCCGAAAACAATGCTTCATGGATGCGCTGCGCGCCCGGAGGCGGCGCTTTCGGCAGACCGGGCATGATTTCCGGCAGCATCGAAGCAATCATCTTGTCGATATATCCGCGCTTGCGAAAGAAAATTTGAAATGCCTGATCGAATAAAACCGTGTGTTCATGCCGCTTGACGAATACCGCGTGCAGCGTCCAATAAAAATCATCCCGTGCACCGACGCGAGCAACACTGAGCGCTTCCAGAGCATCGAGCACCGCGCCCGGCCCGACTGGAATCCCTGCCGCCCGCAGCGCGCGAGCAAAGTAGAGTATGTTTTCCGCGAGACGGCCTTCGGATGCGGCCATAGCGTCACTCCGCCGCCCGTAACTCCGACTTCACCTCGTCGAGGAGCGCCTTCACCTTGGCGCCATCGAGCCGCGTGATGTCGTCCTGATATTTCAGCAGAACACCGAGCGTGTCCGACACCGTTGCCGGATCGAGCGCGACGACGTCGAGTTCGGTAAGCGCGCCGGCCCAATCCAACGTCTCGGCTACGCCAGGCGATTTGAACAAGTCCTCCTTGCGCAGTGCTTGTACGAACGCAACGATCTGTTCGGATAATTTCTTAGGAATGCCAGGTACCTTGGCGCGCAGAATTTTCAATTCGCGTTCGGCATTCGGATAGCCAACCCAATGATAGAGACATCGCCGCTTGAGCGCGTCGTGCACTTCACGAGTGCGGTTGGACGTGACAACAACAATCGGCGGAAGCGTCGCTTTCACGGTGCCCAGTTCAGGCACGGTGATCTGGAAATCGGCGAGCACTTCCAAAAGAAAGGCTTCGAAGGCCTCATCGGTGCGATCGATTTCGTCGATCAAAAGCACCGGCGGCCCGGCAGGATCCGGTTCGAGCGCTTGCAAGAGGGGCCTCTTGATCAAAAAGCGGTCGGAAAACACGTCGTGTTCAATCCGTGCGCGATCGCCCTCGCCTTCCGCTTCAGCCAGGCGAATGGCAATCATCTGTGCGCCGTAGTTCCATTCGTACACGGCGGCGGACACATCGAGCCCTTCGTAGCATTGCAGCCGGATGAGCCGACGGCCGAGCGTCTCGGCCAATACTTTCGCGATTTCGGTTTTACCGACACCGGCCTCGCCCTCGACAAAAAGCGGCCGGCCCATGCGTAACGCGAGATACAATACGGTTGCGAGCGAGCGGTCGGCGATATAGTCCGCCTTGGCCAGCAGATCGAGCGTTGATTCGATCGAATTTGGAAGGGTCTTGTCTGCCATGCGGGGACTTTATCCTACCACGCGTGTGTCATACATGTGGGGGTCGAAGGCTCCAACGGCCAGGATGTACCTATGACCAAGCCTGTTATCCTCGAAAAAGACGCCCTGCGCATGCCCACTATCGATCCAGGGGTGCGGATCGGCCATGTCCATTTAAAGGTCGCCGATCTGCAACGAGCGCTGGATTTCTATTGCGGGGTGCTCGGTTTTACGCTCACCACCAGCCGGCCGGGTGCCGCCTTTATTTCGGCGGGGGGTTACCACCACCACCTTGGGCTCAATACTTGGGAGAGCAAAGGCGGCGCGCCACCAGCGCCCGGGACCACCGGCCTTTACCATACCGCTATTCTTTATCCGACCCGGAAGCTCCTCGCCGATGCGCTTCGGCGGCTGATCGTTGCCAAAATTCCGCTGGAAGGCGCCAGCGACCATGGCGTGAGCGAAGCGCTTTATCTGCGCGATCCCGACGACAACGGCGTTGAGCTTTATTGGGATCGGCCTAGAGAACAATGGCCGCAGAAGCCGGACGGCTCCCTGCAGATGTTTACGCATCCGCTCGACCTGCACGATCTTTTGGCTGAACTCGATCGGACCGAGAAATAACCCGGTCGGTCGGCCGCAGTCGTCGCCAGTTCGGATTCAAACGCTCAGACGAACGAGCGCCAGCACAGCGGCGGTTAACACCACAAGGAAAACCGGAAGATTTTCGAGCACTGGACCCTGCCGCCTTCGACCAATCCCGCCCTCCAACGCAAAGTCATGCGAAACGGTTCCCGCTCCATTCAAAAAATGGTCTCAGGCACTCGGCTGCCTTGTCGAGCCTTACATATCGATGATCGCTAGGCTGTTGCCTTAGCCACTGCCCGGCGCGCCAAGACCCCGACCAGATGCGCCCGGTATTCGGGGCTGGCGTGAATATCGCTATTCATTCCATTCGCCGGAATGGTCATGCCCTCAAGCGATTTTGCAGCGAAACGTTTCTTTAGCGCCTCCTCAAACGATTTGACCCGGAACACGCCGTTTGCGCCCGCACCGGTGACGGCCACGCGGATGTCAGAGCCCCGTTTCGACACGAAAACACCGACCAGCGCAAAGCCGGACGCTGGATGCTTAAATTTTTCGTAGGCCGCCTTCTTCGCGACGGGGAAACTCACTTTGGTGATGATCTCCCCATCTTCGAGCGCGGTCGTAAACATGCCCTTGAAAAAATCGTCCGCCGCGATGCGCCGCTTATTGGTGATAATGGTCGCGCCCAAGCCCAGCACCGCCGCCGGATAGTCGGCATTCGGATCATTGTTGGCGATCGAACCACCGATGGTCCCGCGGTTGCGCACCTGCGGGTCGCCAACCGAAGCCGGAACTGACGCAAGTCCGGGCAACACTTGCTGCAGCACTGGTGAATTCGCGGCGTCCGCATGGCACGTCATGGCGCCGATCACGATTGATCGCCCTTTCTGCTCGACGCCGCTTAACCCTTCGACCAACGAAAGATCGATCAGCGCCGATGGCTGCGCCAGCCGCTGCTTCATCACCGGCAGCAATGAATGACCGCCCGCTAACAGTTTAGCTTCCGGATTTCGCGCTAACAGGCCGGCCGCCTGGCGGACGGTTGTCGGACGATGGAAAGTGAAATTATACATCGATGTCTCCCGTAATTACGCCGCCTGCCGAGGTTGCGCGTGCTTGAGCGCCGACCAAACCGCCTGAGCGGTTGCCGGCATGGCTAGTTCTTCACTGCCGATGGCATCGGTAATGGCATTGATCACCGCAGCTGGTGCCGCGATTGCGCCAGCCTCGCCGCAACCCTTGATTCCGAGCGGATTGGACGGGGACTTCGTTTCGGTCAACCCGACATTGAAGGACGGCAGGTCGTGCGCGTGCGGCATGGAGTAATCCATCAGCGACCCCGTCATGAGCTGGCCTTCGGTGTCGTAGATCACGCCCTCCAGCAATGCCTGTCCAATTCCTTGAGCGATGCCGCCATGGACTTGGCCTTCGACGATCATGGGATTGACGATCGTTCCGAAATCATCGACCGCGGTCCAGTTGACGATTTCGGTTTTTCCGGTGTCGCGATCGACCTCGACCTCGCAGATGTGGCACCCCGCCGGGAATGTGAAATTGGTCGGATCGTAGAAACTCGTCTCTTTCAATCCGGGCTCAAGCTCCTGGCCGGAGAATTTGTGCGCAATATAGGCATTGAGCGAAACGTCGCCCCACGCGGCCGACTTGTCAGTGCCGGCAACGGTGAACTTGCCGTCCTTGAAGACGATATCGCCTTCCGCTGCTTCCAACATAAAGGCGGCAACCTTCTTGGCCTTGGCCTCGATCTTGTCCAGCGCTTTGACAATCGCCGACATGCCAACCGCGCCCGAGCGCGAGCCATACGTGCCCATGCCGAACTGCACCTTGTCGGTGTCGCCATGCACGATTGATATGTTTTCGAACGGAATGCCGAGTCGCTCCGACACCAGTTGCGCAAATGTCGTTTCGTGCCCCTGCCCGTGCGCGTGACTGCCGGTGAGCACTTCAACACTGCCAGTCGGATTCACTCGTACTTCAGCGCTCTCCCACAGACCGACCCCGGCCCCGAGCGAACCAACCGCCTGCGACGGCGCAATCCCGCAAGCTTCGATATAGGTCGAATAGCCGAGGCCACGGAGTTTTCCGTGACGTGCCGCGTCGCGTTTGCGTTTGTTGAAACCCTTAATATCGGCGATTTCCAAGGCTTTCTTGAGCGACGCATTATAGTCGCCCGCATCGTAAGCCATGATCACCGGGGTCTGATGCGGAAACGATTTGATGAAGTTTCGCCTGCGCAAATCGACGGGGTCGATGTTCATTTGCCGTGCCGCCACCTCAACCAGCCGCTCCACGACGAAGGTCGCCTCGGGCCGCCCCGCGCCGCGATATGCATCGACCGGCACCGTGTTGGTGTAGACAGCATCCACTTCGCAATAGATCTGCGGGATATCGTATTGGCCCGACAAAAGCGTTGCGTAGAGATAAGTCGGCACCGATGAGGAGAAGGTCGACATGTAGGCGCCGAGATTGGCAATCGTCTTGACGCGCATCGCGAGGATTTTGCCGTTGGCGTCGAGCGCAAGTTCGGCATGCGTAACGTGATCGCGGCCGTGCGCATCGGTGACGAAGGACTCGCTGCGATCCGCCGTCCATTTCACCGGGCGGCCGACTTTACGGGCAGCCCACAGACAGACGACCTCTTCCGGGTAGATGAAGATCTTGGAGCCGAAGCCGCCGCCGACATCAGGCGCAATCACCCTGAGCTTGTGCTCAGGCGTAATGCCAACAAAGGCCGAGATCACCAGCCGCGCAACGTGCGGATTCTGCGACGTATTCCACAACGTGAGGTGGTCGGTGCCGGCGTCGTATTCGGCAAGTGCCGCACGCGGTTCGATCGCATTCGGTGCCAGCCGGTTATTAACAATGTCCAGCTTGGTGACGTGTTTGGCCGAGGCGAAAGCTCCGTCCACAGCTTTGGCGTCGCCGAGCGACCATTCGTAGATTGTGTTTTTTGGTGCGATCGTATGGATTTGCTGACCGGACTTGGCCTTGGCCGGATCGATAACCGCGGGCAGAACTTCGTAATCCACTTTTACCTTCTCGGCCGCATCGCGACCCTGCGCCTGGCTTTCCGCAATCACCACGGCGACCGCATCGCCGACATGACACACCTTGTCGGCGGCGAGCGCCGGGTGCGGAGCCATCTTCATCGGCGTGTCGTCTTTAGAATGGATCATCCAGCCACAGATGAGATTGCCGATTTTGTCGGTGGCGAGTTCCGCGCCCGCCAGCACGGCGACCACACCAGGCATGGTTTTGGCAGCACTGATGTCGATGCTTTTGATTTTGGCGTGTGCGTGCGGCGACCGCACGAAAACCGCGCGCGTTTCTCCCGCCCGAATAACGTCATCGGTGTATTGGCCTTTACCCGTGATAAAGCGGAGGTCTTCTTTCCGGCGCACCGCCGCGCCGATACCCGTCGCGCTCATGGCGGTTTCCTTCCGTTAAAACTTTTTTTCTCTATTCAGCGGCCTGACGTGCGCCACCCTTGGCCATAGCTTTCGCGCCTGCCGCGATGGCTTTGACGATGTTATGGTAGCCGGTGCAACGACAGATATTGCCGTCGAGCTGCTCGCGGATGGTGTGCTCGTCGAGATCGTTTCCGCGCCGGCGCACAATATCGAGCGCTGCCATGATCATTCCCGGCGTACAGAAGCCGCATTGCAGGCCGTGATGCTCGCGGAACGCCTCCTGCATGGGATGCAAGGGGCCGTTCAGTTCAGCCAAGCCCTCAATTGTGGTGACTTTGGCGCCCTCGCACTGCAAGGCCAGTGTGGTGCAAGACTTGGCCGCTATGCCGTCGATATGAACGACGCAAGCGCCACACTGCGATGTATCGCAACCGACGTGGGTGCCGGTCAGGCGCAAATTTTCCCGCAAAAATTGCACCAACAAGGTGCGCGCTTCGACGTCGCCGGTGACAGCTTTGCCGTTCACCGTCATAGACACGGCAGGCATGACCTTCCTCCCAATTCGGGGCCAAAGGCCCTCTTTTCGCCCCCGTCGACCCGGACGGCGGCAGTTACGCTTCGAATTCGAGCCGATTTCGGCCCGTTTGCAGATTGGAACACAAATAAGTCTGAACCCCGATCGTAGGCGCGGTCAAGGGATTCCAAGGGTCGAAGACTGCCAAACGGGGCCTAGCCGCCGTTCACGTCTTTGCAACCGCGGATGCAAAATTCTGGAAAAAGTCGTCGGCGATCTTCTTTGCGGCGCCGTTGACGAGGCGCTGGCCGAGTTGGGCAAGCTTGCCGCCGATTTGAGCTTCGACGTTATACGTCAGCAACGTGCCGCCATCCTTGTCGGCGAGCGCCACCGTCGCCCCTCCCTTGGCAAAGCCCGCGACCCCGCCGTCGCCCTCGCCCGAGATTTTGTAGCCGTTGGGCGGATTAAGGTCGGTCAGGTGGACCTTTCCCTTAAAGCGCGCTTTCACCGGGCCAATTTTGGTCGTGGCCACCGCCTGGAATTCGGTATCCGAGGTTTTGTTGAGTTCTTCACAGCCTGGGATGCAAGCCTTCAGGACTTCCGCGTCGTTGAGCTTCGCCCACACCACCTCACGGTTGGCGGGAAGCTGCACCTCACCCGTCATTGTCATCGCCATCCAAGCGTCTCCATACACAATCGGCCAATCAGCCCTGCGACCCGGCTTAAGCCCTCCCGGCCCCTCTGAAAAGAGCTTTGCAGCCGGCGCGCGGCGCATTAAGGGTGTCCGCCACGCCTCGGCCAATAACCACAACTTGCTTAAAGGGAGGACTTTCATGCCGATGATCAATGCCGACGACGGCTGCCCGATCCACGTCCAAGTCGAGGGCCGCGAGGGCGCGCCCGTGTTGATGCTCTCGAATTCGCTCGGCACCAGCCTGAACATGTGGGACGACCAAGCGCCGGAATTTTCAAAGCACTTTCGTTTGGTACGGTATGACCGCCGCGGTCATGGCAAGTCAGGCGTACCGAAGGGCCCCTATTCCATGGAGCGGTTCGGACGAGACGTCATCGCGGTCGCCGACGCACTCGAGATCAAGACGTTCAACTGGTGCGGTCTGTCGATGGGGGGCATGGTTGGGCAGTGGTTAGGGGCGAACGCGCCCGACCGCGTCGAGAAGCTCGTGCTCTCCAACACCAATTTCCACTACGCCGACAAAGCGCCATGGAGCGACCGCATCAAATTCGTACAGGAAAAAGGTCTCGGCGCCTTGGTTGATCCCAATATGGAGCGCTGGTTTACCAAGGGCTTCCGCGAGCGAGCGCCTCAGACGATCGCGCGCATGAAGGAAATTTTCCTCGCGACCAATCCGGTCGGCTATATCGCCAGTTGCGAAGCAATTCGTGACATGGACTTCACCGCCTCCAATCCACGCATCAATGCGCCGACTTTGGTGATCGTCGGCAATCAGGATCCGGCAACTCCGCCGGCGGCCGGCGAAGCCATCGCAAAGCAGATCAAGGGAGCCAAGGTTGCAGCGCTCGACGCCGCGCATATCGCAAACATGGAGCAGCCGAAGGCCTATACCGAGACCGTGCTTACTTTCCTCCGATGAGTTGAGGTGCGCGATGGATGACAAGGAACGCCACGAACGCGGAATGGCAAAACGCCGCAAAGTATTAGGAAATGCGTGGGTCGATCGCGCCAACGCAATGAAGACTGCATTCAACGAAGAATTCCAGGATTTTATCACGCGCACCGCCTGGGGCGAGATCTGGACGCGGCCTCATTATGACGAGCGCACGCGTCGCATTTTAGTGATCGGCACGATGCTGGCGCTCGATAAATGGGACGAGTTCCGTATGCACGTGCGAGCAGCGCTCGCGGAGGGCGGCTTTACGGAGAACGACATCAAGGAAATCATTTTACAACAGGCGATCTATTGTGGCGTGCCCGCAGCCAACCATGCATTCAAGGAAGCCGCCGAAGTCATCGCTGAAGTGACTAAGGCGAAATAACTATCACGCGCCGGTGACACCCTCGTCATTTCCAGTTGAAAAGGGTTCAATGTAAGCCATGACCCACGCGACGGGGGATCATCCATGGCCGAGATCAAAGTGCGCACCGGCATGCCGAGCGTTCAGCTCGACAAATCCGAGTTTAAACGACGATTTCTTGCAAGATTTTATGATCCGGATTTCGAGCCGCTTAAAGGCGAGATCGACAAGATCGCTGAGATCGCGTGGGTCACTTACAACGAATACCATAAGACCCCGCGCGTAAAGAAAGCCGGGCCTGACTTCGCCGATCCAGACTACGACATCTCTGTCGAATGGCTCGCCACGCGCGCCAATATTCAAACCGCCCAGCAGCAGCAGGAAAGCCGCGAGTCGTCCTCACGTATTTTGATCGTCAACGGTTCATCGCGCAGCGACCAGACTTGCCCCGGTGAAATGTCGAAGACCTATAGGCTGGTCACGTTGGCCAAGGAGGTGGTCGAAAAGACGCGCGGCTTTGAAGCCGAGGTCCTCGACCTCTCGCGCCTGACGTCGGAATACGGCCGCGTCATTTACCCGTGCAAAGCCTGCGTCTCGACGGCACAACCCCTCTGTCACTGGCCATGCAGCTGCTACCCCAATCATGCTCTCGGACAGGCTGGCGACTGGATGGCCGAGATCTATCCGAAATGGGTTGCCGCTCATGGCGTCATGATCGTTTGTCCGGTGAATTGGTATCAGGCGCCTTCGTCGCTTAAGTTGATGATCGACCGCCTGGTCTGTGCCGACGGAGGCAACCCCGATCCGACCACGACCCATGGCAAAGATGCCGCCAAGGCCAAGGAGCTAGAACTCAAAGGCTGGCCCTATCCTCGTCATCTTGCCGGCCGCGTGTTCTCGGTCGTCGTCCATGGCGACGCGGCTGGGACTGAAAACCTTCGGCGCATTCTCACCGACTGGATGATCGATATCGGAATGATCCCGTCAGGCCATTTGGCTCTGATCGACCGATACGTCGGGTATCTTACACCCTACGCGACCAGCCATGATGATCTCGACAAAGATACCGATTTTCAGGATGACGTGCGCAATGCCGCCCACGCGCTGGTGCAGGCTGTGAAAGACCGGCGCAGCGGAAAGTTGGAGCCGCCGGATCGCGGCCTTCATGAAGCCCGCCCTAAATGAAAACGGCGCTAAGCAAGCAGCGTTACCGCCAGATCGAAAACCACTTGGACGCTTGCGCCACAACTGGCGCGAGATTTGTGGGCTCGGTCGTCCGGATGTAGGTGCGCTCGACGATGCAAAGCGCCGCGGCAAGGCCGGCAAATAGAAGCTGGAACGTGTGCTCACGCATAAGGTCGGTGCTGTTGGACCAGGCTGCTGGGCCGACGGACGCAATGCTGATGAGTACCACCAAGATCAGACCGGCTTCCAAAATTTCCGAATTCGCTTCCCCACGCGTCATACAACGGAATCGGTCTGCGATGTGTATGGCGCAGATACAGGCGACCGCCAGTTTCAGGGCTCCGAAGAACGCTGCAAGTTTAATCAGCCCGATCGGCCCAAGACCGAAAATGCGACCAATCGCGAAGATGAATTGCGAACGCCAAACGTCTTCCAGGCCGTAACTCGGCGAAGTAAGGACGCGCAA
>DATFVF010000045.1:0-4410 GCA_035260465.1 Pseudolabrys sp.
AAGATTTCGACTTCGCTGTGCAAATTCGCCGCCGCCTCTTCCACCGATTCCGATGCGGTGAGCACGGTTTGCGCCGATCGTTGGGTTTCTGTAGTGGCGCCAGCCACTTCGCTCAACACCGAAACGATTAGCTTTGCGCCATCGGCGGCGCTTGTGACATTTTGCGAAATTTCGTCAGTCGCGGCACTCTGCTGCTGGACCGCCGCGGCAACTGCGGACGAATGATTGTCGATCTCCTGCATGCGGATTGCGATCCGTCCGATCGCTTCCACTGCCTTGCCGATCGAATTCTGCACTCCCAGGATTTGGCTAGATATATCCTCGGTCGCCTTCGCGGTCTGCACGGCGAGTGACTTCACCTCAGAAGCGACTACCGCAAAACCGCGGCCTGCTTCGCCAGCGCGCGCTGCCTCAATCGTGGCATTCAGCGCCAATAGATTGGTTTGAGCAGCGATATTCTGGATAAGCTTGGTGACATCGCCGATCTTCTGCGCACCGTGCGCCAGTGCGCCAATATCCTGATTTGTCATCTGCGCTTCGCCAACTGCAACTCGCACCACTTCGTTGGTCTGGTTGAGACGTTGTCCGATTTCCGCGATTGAAGTTGACAATTCGTCGGCGGCAACCGCGGCGGTCTTTACGTTGGCCGAGGCCTCATTTGATGTCTGCACTGCACTTTCGGCGCGTTGCGACGTATGGCCGGACGCAGTGAACAGGTTGGCCGCCGTCGAGCGCATTACACTCGCGCTTCTTGCCACCGTTTGCAGCAGTGTCTCCGCGTGATTGCGAAACGCCGAGATCGCGTTCTCGATTGCAGCGCGGCGCCCTTCCTGCTGTTGCATCGTGTCGCGCTGCAGTTCGGTTTGCCGCCGCCCTGTGATATCTTCGTGGGTCCCTATCCAGCCGCCATCCTTCGTTGGATGGTTCGTGACCAGCAAGAGACGCCCGCCCTTGGACTTGACCTCGTGCACGATGGTGCGCCCCTGTCCAATTGCAGTCAGAAATTCTTTTCTGTACTGCTGTGGATCTCGAGAGAACGTACCCTTGGCTACCCGCCTTTCCAGCACGTCAGAAAGCGTGGATCCCGGTTTAACGTCGGCTAACGTCAACTCATACATATTATAATATTGCGAGTTGCAGACGACCAGCCGCTCCGAGGCATCGAACATGCACAGTCCTTGTGCCATGCTGTCGATGGCAGTACGCATCTGTTCATTTTCTCGGTTTTGATGCCGCGTGAGGACGGCACCGGCCAGGCTCATGGCAAATTGGGCAACGATCGCCGCGAGGACAGCTGTGAGTACTGTTTTTGGAATGGTGGGGATGAGTGCCGCAGCCCAGTCAGCAGCAAAAATTATCAGCGCGCCGAAACTAATCGTAAATGCGGCGAGGCCAACAAATGTAACTAGCCATGAGGCGCGCTTGAGGGTGAGAGAGAAAAACATCGGCCAGCACGGTATTCCTCCAGGCTTTTTTTGCAGTTAATCGCCGGTAACCAAATCGTTAACGAGGCATGATTGGGAGCAGATATGGCCGAGTTGCAGCCTCTGCAGCTCGCGCGGGCACAACCGGCTCATAGGGAATACCGAGTTTCGCGGCGATGAACTTGCCGACGGGTTCGCCAACACCGCCCAACGCCCCAATCAAAATCATTCCGGTGCGTAACTTGGCAGTCCGCGCTATCTCCGAACCGGGCGCTGACTGAGCGAACACTGCACCTGGCATTCCGATTAATGTTATTATTTTGCGGTTGAAATTGTCCGACCAGGTTCGTCTTCAAACTCGTCGTGAATTAGGTCCCGCAGCTGCCGCCGGAGCGCGAGATATGCGCTGCCGTCTTCGTCGCGCGGTCGCGGCAATTCCACCCTAAGGAAAGCCTTTACCCGTCCTGGCCGCCGCGTCATCACCGCAATACAATCGGAAAGCTTGATCGCTTCGTCGATGCTGTGGGTGACCAACACGACCGTTTTTGGCTCGCGTTGCCAGATTCGCACAAGTTCGTCCTGCATGAAGCTTCGGTTCTGTGCATCAAGTGCGCCAAACGGTTCGTCCATTAGCAGTAGGTTTGGTTGTACCGCGAGTGCGCGGGCAATTGCGACACGCTGTCGCATTCCGCCCGACAATTGATGCGGGAGCTTGTTCTCAAAGCCATCGAGACCAACCAGCCGGACGTAATGTCGTGCGATGTCGTCGCGCTTGTGGCGAGGCAGCAACTTCATTTGAAGCCCAAAAGAAATATTCTGGATCACGCTCATCCATGGAAAAAGCGCGTAATCTTGAAAGATCATTGTATTCTGCCAGCCCGGTTCGCGAATTGGTTCGTCGTCCACCATCACCACGCCCGTAGTCGGCGGCTCAAAGCCGGCGGCGATGTTGAGCAGAGTCGTCTTGCCACAACCGCTGTGGCCGAGAATTGAACAGAACTGGTTATCGGGGACTTCGAACGTCACATCGCGCAGCGCCATAACGCTGTCTGGCGCACCCTGCGCACCGTAGATTTTTGACAATCCTTTGACCGCTAACCTGCCCATCGCTCGATCCTATTTACTCATTGCCAACGACCAAGGCAGAAGGCGTCGGCTCAGTAGCCGAATAGCGGTGTCGATCATGAGACCGACAAGTCCAATCGTGAGCATTCCGACCGCGATTGTGTCGGTGCGCAACATGCTACGCGCGTCGTTGATCAAAAATCCTAGACCGGAATTGGCCCCGACGAGTTCGGCGGCGACCAGGGCCATCCAACCAACACCGAGTCCAACCCGCACGCCAGTGATGATCTGCGGCAGCGCTCCTTGGAGGACAACCCGCCACAACACCTTGTGCTCCGGCGCGCCGAGGCTGCGAGCGGCGCGAACGAGGTTCGGATCGACATTCTTTACCCCAACGACGGTATTCACCAAAATTGGAAAAAACATGCCAAGAAAAATAATGAATTCGTTTTGCTCGTCGCCGAGACCAAACCACAAAATGCTGAGGGGTATCCATGCTAGCGGCGGGATCGGCCGCAAGATCTCCATGATGGGATTGATCTGGTTATACACGCGCCGCCACCAACCCATGGCCATGCCGAGCGGAATTGCAGTTGCCGCGAAAACGAAGGCGGCGGCTTCGCGTCGCAAACTCGCCAATAGATGAAAGAAAAGTTCGCCGGAGGCGATCATGCCCATCGCAGTTTTGGCGATGGTGGTCGGCGCTGGCATCAGGACCGCCATGTGCGGATCGATGCGCGGTAGCCAGACCGTCGACGCGAATTGCCACACGAAGATCAAAAAGACGAGAAAAGCGAGGTTGGGCAGGTACGCAACGATATGAAAAAGCCTCAGTCGGAGCCATGCGGCCGCGGCCGAAGCCGCCGGCACCACTTCGGACCCACCGACCGATGCGGCGTCGTCGTTCTGCATCACCTTTCTAACTCTCTTGTTTAGAGCCTTTCGAACGGCACCCCCCGCGAACTCCATCATAAACGAAGCCTCGCGGGGACTTCTTTCGCGACAGCCACTTACGGGTTGTACGTCTTTCCATTGAACACCCACGGCTTCGTCAGGTCACCCGCCTCAGGCCAGGGCTGTGGGCTTTTGAGCGTGTTAACGTTCGCATAGGCCGGATAAGGCAATTGCCCGATCCTGCCCGACCAGTTTGCTGGCAGGAATGGCGCTTGCGTCGGTACTTTCCAGCCGAGTTTTTCATAAGTATTCGTCATGAAGTGAACGTCGAACGACTCTTCGTAGTCCTTGGCGGTCAGGGTTTTGGTCAGCCGATTACGATCCTTCAGCCATTTGGCAATGCGGGCATTCTCCTCGCCCCACAATTTTGCAAATGGGAAGCTGTAGGTTGGTTTGTAGAGATTATTGTACAGCTGCGTTTGCTGAAGCAGCAGTGGTTTGCCATATACTTTGAGCAACGGTTCGGCGGCGAGGAAATCCGCTGCCTTATCTGGATTGAGACGAATCCAGAGCGTAGCTTCCATGAATGCGTCACTGATTGCCTGCACGACGTCGGGCACGTTATCGATCAGTTCTTGCCGCACGTAAAACATGCCTTCATAGAAATTGTATGGAAAAATCGTGTCGGCTTCTTTTCCGGTCTTTCGGTCGTCGGTAATGATCGTCACCGACGGCTCCCACGGCACGACGGCTCCAATGCCCTTTGCCATTAGGAGCTGCTCTCCCGGTGGCATGTTCTTCAGGATGACGTCCTTGCCGATCTGCAATCCGACCACCTCGGCAGCTTGCGTGAAATAGAATTCGGCAGACGAGCCGGTCACGATGCCGATGGTCGCTGGAGGATTGCTGCCTTTGAAATCGGCAAGTGTCTTAATCGGCGAGTCGACAGGAACGACCGTCGAGTGCTTCAGGTTTGGGGCGACAACCGCGATCGCCCGCACGGGAACGCCACGGTCAAGCAGCGAGG
>DATFVF010000046.1:0-3064 GCA_035260465.1 Pseudolabrys sp.
ACGCCCTAAAATCGCGGCGTTAGCAACGCCGAAATAGCCATCTTGCATTTGCCTGCGAATTTGCAGCAAATTGCGAAGGAAACCCGAACGCGAGAAGTTGCTATGGATCAGACAACAACTCTGTCCACTTACGATCGCCGCCGCGCGTCCGGCCGTCTGGCAAGTTCCGTCGCGCGGTCGATTGAGTCAGCCCGCGCTGTCGAGAAACCATTCTTCCATCTCGAATTCGACCGCGTATTTCCGGATGATACCTATGCGCAGATATTGGCGTTGATGCCGGAGTCCGCCGACTATCGGCCGATGCACGGCCGCAGCAAGGGTCACGATCTCGACGGCACGGACACGCGCGTGAAAATTGATCTGTTTCCAGAATATATCCGCAATCTTCCGCCGGAGAAGCGAGCACTCTGGGATGTCGTCGGACGCGCGCTTTGCTCCGAGCCAGTCAAGCAAGCTTTCATTCAGCGGCTTGCCCCGGGATTGTCAAAGCGCTTTGGCGAGGATTTCGCCAAGGTCGGTATGTATCCAATCCCGATCCTGACCCGCGATATTCCCGGCTATTTGATAACGCCACACACCGACACCCGTTGGAAGGGGGTCACTGTCCAGCTTTATTTGCCGAAGGACGATGCCAACACGGACATCGGTACCATCTTCCACGAGAAGCTACCCGACGGGTCGCTGCCGAAAAAAACGCAGATGCGATTTGCGCCGAACTCCGGTTATGCCTTCGCGGTTGGCGACGATACCTGGCACTCGGCTGACCCGGTACATAACCGGGTGAAGACACGCGATTCGATCCTGCTGACCTATTTCGTCGACCAGGGCCTGCTGAAAATCGTGCGCAATCGTGGCAAGCGGCTCGGAAACTTCGTTCTCAACGAGCTTCGGCACCGGATTTAGCGCGTCATTAAAGACGCTTTAACGGGCTTGCGGCATTGTCGCGAACCATGGTCTCCCATCGGCATCGCCGCACCATCCTGACTGTGCTCGGCCTCTATATTTTCGCCGCGCTTTTCATCGGCTATTTCGGCATGCACGCCTTCAGCGGCGACCGTGGACTTCGCGCGCAATTGGACCTCGAGCAGCAGCTCACGGCGATGAAGGGTGAGCTGGACGGGCTCAAAGCCGACCGGGCCCATTGGGAGCGCAAGGTATCGCTGCTCCGTGCCGACCGTATCGATCCGGACATGCTGGACGAGCGCGCCCGCGCCCTGGTCGGCTACGTCGACCCGCGCGATCTGGTCCTGCTAGTGCGACCACACTAGCAACCGCACTAGCTCCAAGACGTTATCCACCGTTTCGGCTTGAAATTTTCAGCCAATTTCTACGTGTTTTGCGCAATTTCGCGCGGTGGCCTCGCGCTTCCGCCGCCGGGCGATTTAAGCTATGGGGGGTTTGGAAGCCCACCGACGCCCAGTCACAATTGCCGGACGCTTTCGCAGGGAGTGCCAATGGCGGTCGCCCAAAAAAATCCGAGCGCCGACGCTAAAGCCGTCGCCGATTTTAGCAAGGAACAGGAACTTTCGGCCTATCGGGCCATGCTGACCATCCGCCGCTTCGAGGAGAAGGCTGGGCAGATGTATGGCATGGGGCTGATTGGCGGGTTTTGCCATCTCTACATCGGCCAGGAAGCCGTCGTGGTCGGCATGCAGATGGCGCTCAATGATGGCGATCAGGTGATCACGGGCTACCGCGACCACGGCCACATGATCGCGACCGGCATGGACCCGAAAGGCGTCATGGCTGAACTCACCGGCCGTGCCCACGGTTATTCCAAGGGCAAGGGCGGCTCCATGCATATGTTCAGTGTGGAGAAGGGTTTCTACGGTGGACACGGTATTGTCGGTGCGCAGGTGCCACTGGGCACCGGCCTTGCGTTTGCAAACCACTATCGCGACAACAAGAGCATCACCATCACTTATTTCGGCGATGGCGCCGCTAACCAGGGCCAAGTCTACGAGAGCTTCAACATGGCCGAGCTCTGGAAGCTACCGGTGGTTTACGTGATCGAGAACAATCGCTACGCCATGGGCACTGCGATCAACCGCTCGTCCGCCGAGGTGAACCTGTCCCGGCGGGGGCTGTCATTTAATATTCTGGGCGACCAAGTCGATGGAATGGACGTGCGCGCGGTAAAGGCGGCTGGCGAAAAAGCGGCGGAATGGTGCCGCGCGGGCAAAGGCCCTTACATTCTTGAGATGCTCACTTATCGCTATCGCGGGCATTCCATGTCGGACCCGGCAAAATACCGCACTCGCGAAGAAGTGGACGAGGTGCGCACACACCATGATCCCATCGATATGGCGCGCCATCGTATTCTCGAAAAGAAATTGGCCAGCGAAGACGCGCTCAAGAAAATCGACGGTGAAGTGCGCGATCTGATTAACCAGGCAGCGGAATTTGCCACACACGATCCGGAGCCGGACGTGTCCGAACTTTACACCAACGTTTATCGTTAATTCTGTTGCCTGGAAAACAATAAAAACCCATGCCGACCGAAGTCCTCATGCCCGCGCTCTCGCCCACGATGGAAAAGGGCAACCTTGCGAAGTGGCTTAAGAAAGAAGGAGATCAGGTCAAGTCGGGTGATGTGATTGCTGAGATCGAGACCGACAAGGCAACGATGGAAGTTGAGGCCGCGGACGAGGGCACGCTGGGAAAAATATTGGTTCCCGAAGGCACGAATGATGTCGCGGTAAACACGCCAATCGCGGTAATCCTCGGCGAAGGTGAGGACAAGGGCTCGATCAAGACAGCCAAACCCGTGCAACAACAGAAGGCTCCCGAGTCCGCGCCGCCGACGAAAACCCCGAAAGAGCAAGCAAAGCCCCAGGACTCGCCAGCTCCGAAAGGAGCAAAAGCACCCGCGGCACCGGCTCCGCAAGCTGCGAACGACCCCGGCATTCCCGAAGGTACCGAAATGGTCACTATGACCATGCGCGAAGCGTTACGCGACGCCATGGCCGAGGAGATGCGGCGCGACAAAGATGTTTTCGTGATGGGCGAAGAGGTCGCCGAATATCAGGGCGCCTACAAAGTCACCCAGGGCCTGTTGCAGGAA
>DATFVF010000047.1:0-36675 GCA_035260465.1 Pseudolabrys sp.
TCGTGCGATAAGCGCGTTAAAATGCTCCTGCGGAATATCCTTGCGCATGGAGACACAGATTGCGAGTACCTCGTCGTTGATAGACCTGTCGACGAGTTTGCCGTAGCTCGCATCCGAAAAGCGCGCGCCTTCATTTCGTGTCACCGAGAGAACGACGTCGCGATTGCCGTGGGTTACCAGGACATCGCTGACTTTCTCGCTCAGCGACGAGCGTTTTGAAATGGCGAGCAGCCGCTCCTGGCTATTGTCGCTCGCAATTGCCAGCAAATCTTCATCGGTCAATCTGCTCGACCGGCTGAGGATCGGGCCGGCGACTTCGATCGACTGATCGCGCGCAAGCTTTCGCACGGTCATTGGCGGCGCGTTGTCGGCTGGCGCGAGTCGGTGAGCGAGCTCCGCTCTCGCCTTGGTTTCAATCTTGTCAGCAAGGCGAGAGATCACGCCATCGAATAAATCGACGTGCTCGTCGGAATAGCTGTCGGCACCGGCGAGAAACAGGTCGGTGACACGGCGAGCGATTTCCGCCTGCTTCTCGACCGATCCGGTCGCGAAAGTGCCTTCGATCTCGGCGATAATCGATCGCTCTTCAATCACAGCGTCAAACCGTCCTGGCTATTCGCGACTAGATGTAACTGTCGGTAATTACCATCGCGTTAGGCGAAAACCGCGCATTCGCAGTAACCGTATTTTGCAGCGCCATATCGGATTCTGCAGGAAAATCCGCCGAAACACGGTTAAGGCGCGGTAAGCGTTGGGGATGTCGGCCGCTCAGAAGCGGGGCCGCGCGAATAGCCGCGCATAGTCATCATCCGCAACCTGCGTGAAATTGCCGGTCGAGGGATCACGCACCGAGAGCTGTCCGGTGGCGACGCCAAAATAGGCGCCATGAACGACGACCTGCCCGCGTTCGATAAGCTTTCGCAAGCGCGGAAAGGTCATGAGATTTTCGAGGCTGTTGAGAACATTCGCCTGCTCGAGGCGAGTCAAATAATCCGCAGGCGATAAGGTGCCGCGCGGGCCCACTTTGTCCGCCGCCGGCGCCATCAGTTTCATCCAATTGCCAATGAAATCACCTGGCGACAGCGGCTCGGCATCTTCGGCGTAAGCCTTGACGCCACCGCACTGAGCATGGCCGAGCACGACGATGTGCTTGATCTTGAGGGCGCCGATTCCGAATTCCAGCGCAGCCGAAACGCCATGGGCCCCCTGGTCCGGCGTATAAGGCGGCACGATGTTGGCCACGTTGCGCACAACGAATAACTCGCCCGGACGGGCGTCAAAAATAACTTCCGGCGACACGCGCGAGTCGCAGCATCCGATCACCATGATCTGCGGCGATTGACCGCCTTCGCCAAGATCGCGGTAGCGATCCTGCTCGTGCCGCAAACGTCCAATGAGAAAGGCCCGATAGCCATCGATGAGTTGCTGAGGAAGTGCCATGCCTGCGGCTCGTTACAGATCGTCACATGCGTTCACACAATCACGGCTGGATTACTGTTGGCAAGCTGCGCCGTGACGGGAGTGGCGCGCCGATTGCATGGAAGATAGGCTGAGTTCAACGAACAGGAGGCTGCCCCCAATGAGCGTCCGTCCGCATCGCAGCGTGCTCTACATGCCGGGGTCTAACTCTCGCGCATTGGAGAAGGCAAAGACGTTGCCTTCCGATGGCGTGATTTTTGACCTCGAAGATTCGGTCGCACCCGAGGCCAAGGAAACCGCGCGCCGGCAAGTCGCTGATGCGGTGAAGGCGGGCGGTTTTGGCGCGCGCGAGGTAGTCATTCGCGTCAATAGTATCGATACGCCGTGGCACGCTGACGACCTTTCTGCGGCCGCTCACGCTGCGCCGGATGTTATCCTGGTGCCGAAAGTGTCAAGTGCCGACACGCTGGAACTGATTGGCCGGCGTCTGCTCGACATGGGCACGGACCACAAAACAAGAGTGTGGGCAATGATCGAGACGCCGCTCGCTATCTTCAATGTTCTTTCGATCGCCGCGGCGGCACGCGATTCTGAAACGCGCCTTTCCGGCTTCGTGATGGGCACCAACGATCTCGCCAAGGACACGCGCGCGCGGCTGGTGCCGGGGAGGGCGCCGATGCTGCCGTGGCTATCGATGTGCGTCGCTGCTGCACGCATCTATGGAATCGACATTCTCGACGGCGTTTACAACGACATCGGTAATACAGAAGGCTTCGTAAACGAATGCGCGCAGGGCGTCGAACTCGGCTTCGATGGCAAGACGCTTATTCACCCCAATCAAATTGAGCCGTGCAACAAGGCGTTCTCACCTTCGCCGGCTGAAGTCGAACAGGCGCGCAAGATGATTGCGGCATTCGATTTGCCCGAGAACAAGGGCAAAGGCGTGGTTTCGATCGAAGGGCGTATGGTGGAACGCCTACACGCCGAAATGGCGCGGCGCACGGTGGCGATCGCCGAGGCGATCGCACAGTCGTCCTGACGCGGGCTTATATCTTGCGGAGCAGGTCGGAATCTTGCGGGCCAATAGCGTTCTGGCAGCTGGCGTGGCCGCACGGGCCGGCGTTTCTCCTTCCCGGCGCGAAATGGCAAAAATGCTGCAGAGGCAATAGTTTAGAACATTTTTAAAGAGCGATTTTGCTTTGACTTGGCTCAATACTCCGGTTAGCGAATACCCCCACAAGGTGTCCGATGATTGTCTGTTCGTGCAACGTCCTCAGCGACCACGAGGTGCGAAGCGCCGCAAATACAGCGGCACGTCGTTCCGCTAGCCACGTCTATGGGTGCCTTGGCTGTAGCGCCCAGTGCGGCCGCTGTGCACGGACCATTCGCAAGATCATCGACGAAACGCTCCACGGCGCCAAAGTCGGCTGTCCGGTCGGCTGCGCTTGCGCAATGCACGCCGCGGACGCGCTGTAAGCGAGCCCAATAGCTTCACGATGAGCCAATGGACTGCCGGTTTCGGCAGCGCAGCCTGCAATTTTTTGCTAACGTCATGATGAGACGTTGGCAGGCGGTTGAGCGGTTATGACGGGAGCGAGGTTATGAAGGGTGACGCAAAGGTCGTCGAGTTTCTCAACAAAGCGCTTCGCCATGAGTTAACGGCAGTCAATCAGTATTGGCTGCACTACCGGCTGCTCGACAACTGGGGCTACAAGGATTTGGCAAAGCAGTGGCGCAAGGAGTCGATTGAGGAAATGGAGCATGCCGACAAGTTGGTTGAGCGCATTATCTTCCTCGACGGATTTCCGAACATGCAGGTGCTCGACCCGTTGCACATCGGACAAAACGTCAAAGAGGTACTCGATTGCGATTTAGCGGCAGAAATTTCTGCCCGCACGCTCTATCAGGAAGCGGCAACACATTGCCACTCCGTGCGGGACTACGTGACGCGCGACCTGTTTGAGAAGTTGATGTCGGACGAGGAACACCACATCGATTTCCTCGAGACCCAACTCGATCTCGTCGCCAAGCTCGGTCTCGAGCTATATGCTCAACATCATATCGGTGAAATGGGCGAGGACGGCGAAGATTAAATTTTGGGTTTTAGCGATCTTCCGGCGCAAACTGCCGGTGCTCACGCCCACGGCCGTGCCGTCGCGGCCTTCTGCTCGTAGCTCTCGATCTTGCTCTGCTTCTGTTTGGTCAGGCCGATGTCGTCGAGTCCATTGAGCAGGCAGTGCTTGCGGTGCGGGTCGATTTCGAAATGAACGACACCGCCATCGGGGCCACGAATTTCCTGCTTCTCGAGATCGACGGTCAGCGTCGCGTTGGCGCCGCGATCAGCATCGTCGAACAGCTTCTCAAGATCGTCCGGTGACACGCGGATCGGCAACACACCGTTCTTGAAGCAGTTGTTGTAGAAAATGTCGCCGAACGACGTGGAGATGACGCAGCGGATGCCGAAATCCATCAGAGCCCAGGGTGCGTGCTCGCGCGAGGAACCGCAGCCGAAATTGTCGCCAGCGACCAGAATTTTGGCTTTGCGATAAGCCGGCTTGTTGAGCACGAAATCCGGGTTCTCGCTGCCGTCATCCTTGTAGCGTTGCTCGGAGAAAAGCCCTTTGCCGAGGCCGGTGCGCTTGATGGTCTTCAAGTATTGCTTGGGGATCACCATGTCGGTGTCGACGTTGATAATCCGCAACGGCGCGGCGACGCCTTCGAGTGTGGTGAATTTTTCCATGGTTCCTAGGCTCCCGGCCGCGGTTGCAGGGCCTTTTCATAAGGCGTCCCGCGGTGCGGTCAATAGCGGCGGCGCTGCCCAGATATGCAATTAAGCCGGCTTCGCAGCCCCATGGAATTCAGCCCGCCGCGCGCTCATTTCGCTTAAATTTGGACTCTCGTACGAGGTCGCAAATCTGGACGCTGTATTCGGAATAATAAACTTCGCGTGCCTTTTTCTGAGCTGCGCGATGTTCGGGGTTCGTGCGCCACGCCCGCATGCCTTCCTCGTGCTCGAACTCGACGATCGTCACGCGTTCGCCGTCCTCGGCGAAGAACCCTTTGTGCGAAATGTAACCGGGCATCGTTTCAGCCAGTTCGACCATGCGATCGACCAGCGCGACATAGTCTTCGCGCACGCCGGGCATCAGGCGGGACCGAAAAACCGTGACAATCATGGTGTGTCTCCTTGTGGCACGATGCTGGCGTAATCAGGCGGCATTCACCAATTCCGATTTCGAGTAATCACCATCTGTTTTCGAGATCGGAGCCCAGGTCTATGCGGCGTTGGCTTCGATCGCTTCGATGTCGTCGTCAGAAAATCCGAAATGGTGGCCAATTTCGTGCACCAGCACGTGGGTGACAATCTCGCCGAGCGCATCCTCGTGTTCGGCCCAGTAATCGAGGATTGGTCGTCGATAGAGCCAGATCATATTCGGCATCAACTCGGGAGCTGTTTCCGACTGGAATGGCAGACCAACACCCTGGAACAGCCCAAGCAGGTCGAAGTCGCTCTCCAGCCGCATTGAATCCACAACGTCGGCAGCTGGGAAATCTTCTACCCGGATGACGAGGCCTTCGCACAGTTTCCGGAAGTGCTCGGGCAACCGTGCATAAGCCTCCGCCGCCAGTGTTTCAATGTCCGCCAAAGAAGGCGCGACCAAACCTTGCCAATCGTCGAAATGGCTTGTCATGACAATGTTGTAGGGGAGGTTTCCATACCAACCAAGCGGTTGACGACATAACCCTGGATGGGCAACGGTTGGCCCGGATAGCGTGAGTGGTGGATTACAGATGCTAAAGATGACGGCCTGTTTGGCGCTTGCCGGCGTGATATTCGCCTTCGGCGCGGCGTTGGCAGCACCGACGCGACCCGAATCCGCTTTACCGTCCGCCCAGGACACTGCCAACGGCAAGCGTCCGCGCGTGACCATTTATCCTCGCCGCCTGTATCCGGGGCCAAATGCCGTGCGGCAATGCCGTTCGTGGCTGGTAACGGAGTATCGCGTCAGTGGCCCGGTGATCACGCCGCAAATGCGCTGTTGGTGGCAGTAGCGAACACTTTGACGCGACCTGCGTTATACTTCCCGAGATACTTGGCAAGATTTGCGCTATTGTGTTTGGGACTCAGGGCGGCATCGGAGATGCATCGATGTCTAGGCTCGTGAAGTTTCTCGCGGGGCGCGCGCGTGGCGTTGCTGGTAAAAAATTTTCTGCCGCCGGACGAATAAAATAAAAGGCCTGCCGGCGGCAGGCCTTTTTGTTTTCAGCGGTGGATCGGCGCTACTTCCACTCGCGCACGTCGACGAAATGTCCGGCGATTGCAGCCGCGGCCGCCATTGCCGGTGAGACGAGGTGAGTTCGACCTTTGTAACCCTGGCGACCTTCGAAATTACGATTTGAGGTCGAGGCACAGCGCTCGCCCGGCGCGAGCTTGTCCGGATTCATCGCAAGGCACATCGAACAGCCGGGCTCTCGCCAGTCGAAACCGGCGGTCTTGAATATTTTGTCGAGCCCTTCAGCTTCTGCCTGCTCTTTCACGAGTCCGGAGCCCGGAACGATCATGGCGTTGACGTTCGAATTGACCGTCTTGCCTTCAACGACGCGCGCAACTTCGCGCAAGTCTTCGATGCGCGCATTGGTGCAAGAGCCGATGAACACGCGGTCGAGCTTGATGTCGGTTATCTTCTCGCCGCCTTTCAGCCCCATATAGCCGAGCGAGCGTTCGGCGGCGATGCGTTTCTTCTCATCGGAAATTTCGGAAAGTATAGGTACGCGGCCGGTGACCGTGATGACCTGCTCCGGGCTCGTGCCCCATGTCACGAGAGGCGGAAGCTTCGCCGCGTCGAGTTTGATCTCGCGGTCGAAGTGCGCGCCATCGTCGGAGTGCAATGTTGCCCAATAGCGCATGGCCTCGTCCCAGGCTTTGCCCTTCGGCGCTTTCGGTTTGTCTTTGAGATAGGTGTAAGCCTTGTCGTCGGGGGCGACGAAGCCGGCCTTGGCACCACCTTCAACGGACATGTTGCAGATGGTCATGCGTCCTTCCATCGAGATCGACCGGAGGGCCTCGCCGGCATATTCCAGCGCGTAGCCGGTCCCGCCGGCAGTGCCGATTTCTCCGATAATTGCGAGGATGATGTCCTTCGCGGTCACGCCCGGCGGCAATTTGCCGTCAACCACCGCACGCATGTTCATCGATTTCTTCTGGATCAGCGTTTGCGTCGCCAGCACGTGTTCGACTTCGGACGTACCGATACCATAGGCGAGGGCACCGAACGCACCATGCGTTGCGGTATGACTGTCACCGCACACGATCGTGGTTCCGGGGAGCGTAAAGCCCTGCTCGGGCCCGATGATGTGGACGATGCCCTGGCGCTTGTCGAACTCGTTGAAATACTCGATGCCGAAATCCTTGGCGTTTTTCGCCAGCGCCGCGATCTGCTCGGCGCTTTCGGGGTCGGGATTGGGCTTGCTGCGGTCGGAGGTCGGTACGTTGTGATCGACTACGGCGAGAGTCTTGTCAGGGGCATGCACCTTGCGGCCTGCAGTGCGCAGGCCTTCGAAGGCCTGTGGCGAGGTGACCTCGTGCACCAAGTGTCGGTCGACGTAGATAAGACAAGTTCCATCCGGTTGCTCGTCCACCAGATGGTCGTCCCAGATCTTGTCGTAGAGTGTACGCGGTTTCATGACTCGATTGCCTAGTTCAGCGTGAAAGGGACGGCGGCTCGCAAACGTCCGGCGTTGCCGGGACGCAATCAAAGTCCCGCTTGTACCGCCGTTAGTCGGCCGAAGAACCGCCACGGCAGCCGCGCGTGGTCGACCAGGACAATCCGCTGAGCTTTGGAAACCATGCCGGTTATATAGCCAATCGATCCGGCTTCGACAACGAAGGCGACACAGACGCAGAAGGGGCCGACGTGCGGCCCCTTCCGGCTTCCCCGAATAGCCGTATAACCTTATTCGTTTGCCGCGGCCTCTGCGCCTTCCGGCCCGGTCGCACCCTGTGCCTCGGAAATGCGCGCCTTTTTGCCGCGCAATCCACGCAGGTAGTAGAGCTTGGCGCGGCGTACTTTGCCGCGACGCACCACCTTGATCGAGTCGATCATTGGCGAATGGAGCGGGAATACGCGTTCCACGCCTTCGCCGTAAGAAATCTTGCGGACCGTGAAGTTCTCGTTGATCCCGCGACCCGAGCGGCCGATGCAGACGCCTTCATAGGCCTGCACGCGCGCCTTGTCGCCCTCGACGACTTTCACGTTGACGAGCACGGTGTCGCCGGGCTGGAAGTCGGGAATTTCTTTACCGGCCGAGAGCCTCTCGACCTGCTCTTTATCGAGCTGCTGAATGATATCCATCGCGAATTCTCCGTCGGCAGCGCCAGCAACCGGCGCGCGGTCTTGATCTGGTCTGAATGGGTTGGCGAGCTTGTATTACAAAGCTTCCGGCTTGTCACCCTTTGGATTTGGGCCCTTTTTCACGCTTTTTCTCCGCATTGTAGGCCGCCCAAAGGTCCGGGCGCCGCTCGGCGGTGAGCCGCTCGGCCTGCGCCAGCCGCCAGGCCTTTACCTTGCTGTGGTCGCCGGAAGTAAGCACCTCTGGGATCGGTTCGCCCTCGAATACCGGCGGGCGTGTGTATTGCGGGTACTCGAGCAGCCCGGCGGAGAAGCTTTCCTCGGCGGCGGAAGTTTCCTTGCCCATGACGCCGGGTAGCAATCGTACGCAGGCATCGAGCAGAGCCAAGGCGGCGATCTCGCCGCCTGAGAGAACAAAATCGCCGAGCGAGACTTCCTCCAGGTGACGCGTCTTGATCAGACGCTCGTCGACGCCCTCGAAACGCGCGCAAATAATGACTAAGCCGAGCCCATGCGCCAACTGCGCCGCGCGTGCTTGCGTAAGGGGGGCGCCGCGCGGGCTCATCAGCAGCCGGGGGCGCGTGTCGTGCGGAATTGCGTCAAGCGCCCGCGCGAGCACGTCTGCCTTCATAACCATTCCGGGCCCGCCGCCCGCTGGTGTGTCGTCGACAGTACGGTGTTTGTCGGTTGCATGCGCACGGATGTCGGTCGTATCGAGCGACCAGATACTCGAGGTAAGCGCCTTGCCGGCGAGGCTCTGCGCTAGCGGGCCCGGAAACATGTCCGGAAATATTGTCAGTACGCTGGCGCGCCACATCGTCAGCCTCCGTTCGTCCCCGCGAAAGCGGCGACCCAGGAGTCAAAGTACCGAGCGAATGCATTGTCGCTCTGGATTCCCGCTTGCGCAGGAATGAGCGGATTTAGATTGGTACGCCACATGGCTACTCGGTCTCCGTCGGGCGTACAACTACGATCTGCTTTGCCGCAAGGTCGATTTTGGGAACCGTCTGCTCATTGAACGGCAACATCAAGTGATCACCGCTGCCGACCGGTGCGATCTCGATGATATCGCCGGCGCCGAAATTATGCAGCGCATACACAATGCCAACTTGCATTCCGTCCGGTGTCACGACATTGAGCCCGATCAAGTCAGCATAATAAAAAGTGTCAACCTCTTCGATCGTCGGCAATCGCGCGCGCGAAATGTAGAGTTCCAGGTTGCGAAGCTTTTCCGCCGCGTCACGGTCGGAGACGCCGGCGATACGTGCGACGAAGTGATCTTTCGCCGGGCGCAGCGCTTCAATCTCGAAGCGCTGCTTGCCATCTTGCGTTTCCAGCGGGCCATAGTTTGCGATCGCCGCCGGTTCTTCTGTGAACGACCACAGCTTTACCTCGCCGCGGAGGCCGTGCGCGGCACCGATACGGGCAACGCAAATGCGATCGGCCACGGCGCGGCGCAGCGAGCCTTAGCTCGCCGCCGGCGCTTCGGCCGGTTTTGCCGCGGCCTTGTCCGCGGCAGCCTTTTCGTTGGCCTTGGCGGTTGCAGCGATCTTTGCGGCCGCGTCGCTGGCTTCCTTGGCCTTGGTAGCATCTTCATCCTTGGCCTTGCGCTCTTTGCGCGGGATCGCCTTCTCAGGATTGTTGCGCTTCGGCCGCTTCATGATTCCGGCGGCGTCAAGGAAGCGCATGACGCGATCCGAGGGCTGCGCACCCTTCTTCATCCAGGCCTGCACCTTTTCGAGATCGAGCTTGAGCCGTTCGGCCTTTTCCTTGGGCAGCAATGGGTTGAAATAGCCGAGCCGTTCGATGAAGCGGCCGTCGCGCGGCGCACGACTGTCGGCAACGACGATATGATAGACCGGCCGCTTCTTGGTGCCCGCGCGGGCAAGACGGATAACGAGAGACATTCTTTTAGTCCTTTCTCATTCTATTGATCGTTGTTCACTTCTTCTTTCCGAGTCCGGGCGGCAAACCGCCCGGCAATCCAGGAAATTTTCCGCCGAGGCCTGGCAGGCCGGGCATGTTTGGCGGCAACCTCGGCATGGTCGGCGAAAGGCCGGGCATGCCCGTCGGCAATTGCCCGCCGGGCATCTGCTTCGCCATTTCTGCCATTTGCTCCGGCGAGGGCATGCCGCCACCGAAACCCATGGCCTGCGCCAGGCCCGCGAGGGGGCCGCGCTTGGCGCTTCCCATCATCTTCATCATGTCCGCCATGCCACGATGCATTTTCAAAAGCTTGTTGATGTGCTCGGGTGTCGTGCCCGAGCCTGAAGCGATGCGCTTCTTGCGGCTCGCCTTGAGGATGCCGGGGCTGCGCCGTTCCTGAGCCGTCATCGAATCGATGATGGCGATCTGCCGCTTGATGACATTTTCGTCGAGGTTGGCGGCGGCGAGCTGGTTCTTCATCTTGCCGACGCCGGGCAGCATCCCCATCAGGCTGCCGAGGCCACCCATGGCCTGCATCTGCGTGAGCTGCTCGCGCAAGTCGCCTAGGTCGAATGCACCCTTGCGCATTTTCTCGGCGGTGCGCATCGCCTTCTCTGCGTCGATATTGGCGGCAGCTTTTTCCACCAGTGCGACGATGTCGCCCATGCCGAGGATGCGGCCGGCGATGCGGGCAGCGTCAAACTCCTCGAGCGCATCGAGCTTTTCGCCGGTGCCGATCAGCTTGATCGGCTTACCGGTGACCGCGCGCATGGAAAGCGCGGCGCCACCGCGGCCGTCGCCATCCACACGGGTGAGAACGATGCCGGAAAGACCCACGCGTTCGTCGAACGAACGCGCGAGATTGACCGCATCCTGGCCAGTCAGCGAGTCGGCGACCAGCAGCACCTCGTGCGGATTGACCACGCGTTTTATCTCGGCGGCTTCGTTCATCATCACTTCGTCGAGCGTGGTGCGGCCGGCGGTGTCGAGCATGACGACGTCGTAACCGCCAAGCTTGCCGGCTTCGATGGCGCGGCGTGCGATCTGTGGCGGCGTTTGTCCTTGGACAACTGGCAGCGTGTCGATTTGCGTGTCACGCCCAAGCACGGCAAGCTGTTCCATCGCCGCCGGACGGCGCACGTCGAGCGAAGCCATCAGGACTTTGCGGCGCTGCCGATCGGTCAAGCGCTTCGCGATCTTGGCGGTGGTGGTGGTTTTGCCGGAGCCTTGCAGGCCAACCATCATAATGGCGACCGGCGGCGCGGCGTTAAGATCAATCGGCTGGTTGTCGGCCCCGAGTGTCGCCACGAGCTGGTCGTGCACAATCTTCACGACCATCTGGCCAGGCGTCACCGATTTCACGACCTCGACGCCAACGGCCTGTTTCTTCACGCCGTCGGTGAAGGCGCGCGCGACGTCGAGCGCGACGTCGGCTTCGAGCAGCGCGCGGCGAACCTCGCGAAGCGCAGCGTCGACATCGGCCTCACTGAGAGCGCCGCGACGTGTGAGGCGGTCGAGAATGCCGCCAAGTTTTTCCGACAGGCTGTCGAACATCAGTCTGCAAACACCTTTGCGCCCGAGGGCGCATTGCGCTGTCGGGCGATGGCCTCCGGTCTCGTATTGGACCGGGCGGCGAAGTTGGAATTCCACGTCTCTATCGAGAGCGGCCGGTACTTACTGCGCGCTCGCCCAACGGTCAAGCGAACGGGTTTACGGCCAGCCGCCTTCGCGGACCGCCCGGTCTATAAATATAGATGGCATAAGAATACAACCTATGCGAGTATGTGTCCATTAAATCGTCTATGATCAGGGGGAGACAGTTATGTTGCGCAAGGCCTTCCAGTCGTCCAAGGGACTAAGGTTTGTGGGGCGCGCGGCGGAATTGTCGCAGGGCTTCTGCTCGCGTATCCAGGACGGCCTCATGCAGCCTCCGACCTATTCTTCCGCGAAAAAATGTGGCGCCCAGCCGCCGTCATGGTGGCACGGTTCGTGGTTCGGCAATTGGTACGAAACAAACAGCAACCACCACGGATAAAGCTACCTGCGGTTATGTATGCTCGAAGTAGCGTCCGATCGGATCGTCGATCAAGGCGTCAATTCATAGCTAACGGTGACCATCGCCCTTAAAGTCTGCTCGCCAGGGGCAATCGGAGCCGCGCTCGCGCGCAGGGCCTGCATTGGCCGCGGCGGCGCAACCGAACCTTCTTCTGTGATCGCGACGACATGACCAAGCTTGCTGCCGGCTGCTCTCGCGTAGAGCTCGGCTTTACGGTGGGCGTCGGCTACGGCGTCGTTGCGTGCCTGGTCGAGCAGCTTCGATTGTTCAGACACCACGAATTCGATCCCGGACATTTCATTCGCTCCGGCTGCGATGGCGCGATCGAGAAGCGCTGGCAGCTTGTCGATATCGCGGATCCTCACCGTGACCTGATTATTGGCCTGGAAGCCGGTTAGATGGGCGGTACCGGCTTTGTTCGGGTCGTACTGCGGCTGTAATGACAACCGCGAAGTCTGGATGTCGCGCTCGGCGATGCCGTTGCCCTTGATGGCGGCAAGCACGGTCGTCATTTGTTTTGCGTTTGCCTCGCTCGCCTCGCGCGCAGTCTTGTCCTGGCTGCTGACGCCGATGCGAATGACAGCGGCGTCCGGCGCGACGGCAATAGTAGCCTCACCGGTCACCGTAATAAGCTTGTCCGCAGCGCGCGCGGGCGCCATTGCGATTGCAATTCCGAACGCAGCGAATAGAACACGCGTTAACGCCATCATTTCACCGGTACGAACACGTTGACCACCAATTTGTCGGCAGCCGTTTTCACCGGGTCGGTGGCATATTCCTCGATGAAAAGGTCTTTGGCTTCGAGCTGTTTGTCGTCAAGATAATTGGTGATCGCTTCGTAAGTCGAATCCATGGCGTCGTATGAGCCGCGATGGACGAATTTGAGTGCCCGGCCGGATGGCGCCGGACCGACGCCAATATCGCCCTTCGGGGGATCTTTCGGCGCTTGCGCGATCGGCAATGCGGCCTTGAACGAAAAACCGGTATCGTCGGTCTGGGTATAGATTGTGAGCGCCGAACCCGTTGGTTTGACGTCCTGCTTATCGAGATATTCGTGCAACGATTTGAATGCGTCGACCAAAGTATCAAAAGCAGTGTCCCAATTGCTGTGACCGGTAATGTAAACGATTGTCCGCTCCGGCAGGCTCACCTGCTCGCCAAAGGCATCGCCCGGCTGCAGGGGTGAGGGTGAAGCCGGGCCAGCGATCGACGGTAGCGGCGGCATCGTCTCGTTGACGCTTGGTTTAGGCGCAGGAGCTTGCGCAGCAGCCGTGTTCATCGCCATAGCGAATGCTAATGCGATAACGGCCGCGGCGAGATGTAAGGGCGACATCACGGTTCTCCGTCGTGTGCGGCGGTCCGGCGATTCGCCAGCATTGCTGCGCATTCTAGCATGCCCTCTGGTCAATCCGTCTTTATTCGCCATATAAACCGGGCGGAACCCGGGCAAAGCAAAATATGGGCGCTCTCGCCAATCAGTCCTTCGTGAAGATGAATGGCGTCGGCAATGAGATTGTCGTAGTCGATCTACGTTCGAGCGGAGGCAAGATCGTGGCGGAAGAAGCGCGCGCGGCAGCGCGGTCGGATGGCGTGCCTTACGACCAGCTCATGGCGCTTTATCCGCCGCGCTCGCCGGGAACGGACGCATTCATTCGCATCTATAATAACGACGGCTCTGAAGCCGGAGCTTGCGGCAACGGCATGCGCTGTGTGGCCGATCTAGTGGCGAAGGAAACCGGAAAAGACGCACTCAGTTTCGAGACCACTGCCGGTCTGCTCAGCTGCTGGAAAGGTGCCGATGGACTGTTCACGGTGGACATGGGGTCGCCGCGCTTCAAGTGGAGCGAGATTCCGCTGGCGGAAGAATTCCGCGATACACGCGCCATCGAATTGCAGATCGGGCCAATCGACAAGCCGGTGCTGCATTCGCCTTCAGTTGTGAGCATGGGGAATCCTCACGCGATCTTCTGGGTCGACGATGTCAATGCGCATGATCTCGCGCGGTTAGGCCCGCTGCTGGAAAATCATCCGATATTTCCGGAGCGCGCGAACATCACGCTCGCGCATATTACCGCGCGCGATCACATCGATATTCGCACGTGGGAACGCGGCGCTGGGTTGACCAAAGCATGTGGTTCGGCCGCCTGCGCGGCTGCTGTTGCCGCCGCTCGACTCCGGCGCACCAATCGCAAGGTGAAAGTGACTCTGCCGGGCGGGGAGCTCACCATCGAATGGCGTGAAAAGGACGATCACGTGCTTATGACAGGCCCGGTGGAATTCGAGTTCAAGGGTCGTTTCGACCCCGCACTGTTTGCCAAAGCGGGCGCGCCATGAGTGTCAAGGTTGTCACGTTCGGCTGCCGTCTGAATGCTTACGAGTCGGAGGTGATCCGGCGCGAGGCGGTTGCGGCCGGCCTCAATGAGACTGTCATTGTGAATACGTGCGCGGTGACGGCGGAGGCGGTTCGTCAGGCAAGGCAGACCATCCGTCGCATCAGGCGTGAGCGAGGCGATACACGGATTGTCGTTACTGGTTGCGCGGCGCAGACAGAAGCAAAGGCCTTTGCCGCGATGCCCGAGGTTGATGGCGTCATCGGCAATGAGGAAAAATTCGACGCCGGCGCATGGGCCAAACGCGACAAAATCGCCGTTTCCGACATTATGGCAGTGAAGGTGGTGCGGCCGCACGTCATCGACCGCATTGAGGGTCGCACACGCGCCTTCCTGCAAGTACAAAACGGCTGCGACCACCGCTGTACTTTCTGCATTATTCCCTTTGGCCGCGGCAATTCGCGTTCATTGCCAATGGATGAGGTCGTAGCGCAGGCCCGGCGTGTGGTTGAAAATGGTTACCGTGAGATCGTCCTCACTGGCGTCGACATCACAAGCTACGGTACGAACTTGCCCGGGACACCGCGTCTCGGCGCGCTGGTCAAGCGAATTCTCAAAGACGTGCCGGATCTTGTGCGCTTGAGGCTCTCCTCTATCGACTCGGTGGAAGCCGATGCTGACTTGCTCGATGCACTCGCTGCTGAGCCGCGTCTGATGCCGCATCTGCATTTGTCGCTGCAGGCCGGCGACGACATTATCCTCAAGCGCATGAAGCGGCGGCACTCGCGCAATGATGCGATCACCTTCTGTGAACAGGTCCGGCGGCTGCGTCCCGATGTTGCCTTCGGCGCCGACATCATCGCCGGCTTTCCCACGGAGAGCGAAGACATGTTTGCCCGTTCGCTCGATCTGGTCGATGAATGTGGGTTGAGCCAGCTTCATGTCTTCCCGTTCTCGTCCCGCCCTGGCACGCCGGCAGCGCGCATGCCGCAGCTTGATCGCGACATTATCAAACATCGCGCCCACCGCTTGCGTGAAAAGGGCGAGACGGCATTCCGCCGCTCTCTCGATCGCGAAATCGGCGGTCGCCGCTGCGTCCTCGCCGAAGCGCGTTCGGTTGGACGTACAGAGCAATTCATGCCGGTGCGGCTGCCGCCGTCGGTTCGGCCCGGTACTATTCTTGATCTCACAATGACGGCGCATGACGGCCGGCATCTTTTGGCCGCATAGGGGGGAAGAAGCGATGGCCTACCGCGAACATCTGATCACGACCATCGAACAGCTGCAGTCACTCTACGGCGAAAAGATGGGGGCCTCGGTCATCAAGGAGATCGATCACATCAATAACGGCTACCGAAAGCTGATCGAAGCGGCCCCGTTCGTTACGGTGGCGACTTCCGGCCCCGAAGGCCTCGACTGTTCGCCCAAAGGCGACGCGCCCGGCTTCGTGCATATTCTCGACGACAAGACACTCGCGATCCCCGATCGTCCCGGCAACAACCGCATTGATGGCTTCCGCAACATTGTGCGCGATCCGCGCATAGCGCTTCTGTTCCTTATTCCCGGCGTCGGCGAAACCCTGCGCGTCAATGGCCGCGCCTCGATTTCAGTCGATCCGGAATTGATGCAGAGCTTCGCGGTCAATGGAAAGCTGCCACGCTGCGTACTTGTGGTGCATATCGAGAGCATCTTCTTCCATTGCTCGAAGGCGATCGTGCGCTCGAAGCTCTGGGACGAAGCGGCCAAGGTTGATCGCAAGCGCTTGCCGTCGACCGGCACCATCATTGCCGAACTCAGCCAGGGAAAGATGGGCGGCGAAATTTACGATCGCGAAGCGCCTGAAAAAATCAAGGCGATGCTTTACTGAGCCTCACCACTCCAGCCGCACGAGGTGAGCTTTTCGTGCATCGATTCAGGGATTGGCGCAGTCACTTTGACCGGCGGCTTGTTCTTGGAAATCGGCACTGTCACGTCGCGTGAATGAAGGTGCAACGCCGGCCCGCCCGTCCGCGGCGCGCTGCCATAGATATTGTCGCCGACAATCGGCCATCCCATTTCGGCGCAGTGGACGCGCAATTGATGGGTACGGCCGGTCAATGGCTCGAGCGCGAGCCACGCGAGGCCTTGTCCGCGGCCCATCACCTTCCAGGTGCTGGATGATGGAAGGCCTTGGCTATCCGCCTTCATCCACCAGCCGCGGGCTTCGTCGCGTTTTGCCAGCGGAATATCGATCCGGCCCCCATCGGCGTCGGGGCCGCCTTCGACCACGGCCCAATAACATTTGCCGACTTTACCCTGTTTGAACAGCTTGCCGAGCAGCGCCAGCGCCTTGCGATGGCGGCCCAACACAAGGCAGCCCGTTGTATCGCGGTCAAGCCGGTGCGCCAGCGCAGGTGCGCGCGGCAAGCCGAAACGCAATGCGTCGAAATAGTCTTCAAAGGCATCGCCACCCTTGGGGCCGCGATGCACCGGCAATCCCGCCGGCTTGTCGACCACCAGCATCAGCCCATCGCGATAAAGGAGGCGGCCGAGCATCTCTTCCGGTGTCATGCCGAAACCGCTATCACGGGCGCGGCATGAACGACAGCACACAAGGCGGAAACTGGTGGAAGCGCTTGAGCGGCGGGCTCAAGCGAACGTCGTCGTCGCTTGGCGCCCCCATCGTCGACCTTGTGTCGAAGCGCAAGCTCGATGTCGAAACGATTGCAGATTTAGAAAGCGAATTGATCCGCGCCGATTTCGGGCCCGAATTTGCCGCCCGCATCGCCGGCGTCCTCGGCGAAGGCCGTTACGACAAAGGATTGACGCCGGACGAGGTCAAGGGCGTACTGGCCGACGAAATTGAGAAAGTCCTCGCGCCGGTCGCCAAGCCGCTGGAAATAACGACGCGGCCCTTCATCGTTCTCGTCGCCGGCGTTAACGGGTCTGGCAAGACGACAACCATCGGCAAACTTTCTGCCCGCTTCCAGGCGCAAGGAATGAGCACGATGCTGGTGGCAGGTGATACATTCCGTGCCGCCGCGATCGACCAATTAAAAATCTGGGGTGAGCGTACCGGCGCGAGCGTGATGGCGCGGGAGCCCGGCGCCGACGCGGCCGGCCTTGCGTTTGACGCGATTGCCGCCGCAAAAGCACAAGGCATCGAAGTCGTGTTGGTCGACACAGCTGGCAGGCTGCAGAATCGCGCCGAGTTGATGGGCGAGTTGGAAAAAATGGTGCGCGTCATGCGTAAGGTCGAGCCAACTGCGCCGCATGCGGTCTTGCTTGTGCTCGATGCGACAGTTGGCCAGAACGCGCTCAGCCAGGTGGAGATTTTCGGCAAGATCGCCGGGGTGACCGGCTTGGTGATGACCAAGCTCGATGGTACTGCACGCGGCGGTATATTGGTTGCGATTGCGGACAAATTTGGTCTGCCCGTGCATTTCATAGGCGTCGGCGAGGCGGTGGACGATCTTGCTCCGTTCACTGCGCGCGACTTCGCCCGGGCGGTCGTCAGTCTGGATTCATAGGCGCAGAAAACGCATGGCGAAAACGAAACAACTCAATCCATTCCTCAAGCTGGTGCTCGATATCGGGCCGCTGGTGCTGTTCTTTGCCGCAAACGCAAAGCTCGGAATCTACGTCGCGACCGGCGCTTTCATGGCGGCGGTGTTGATCGCGCTGGTGGTGTCTTATGTGATGACGAACCACGTCGCCATAATGCCGCTGGTCACCGCAGTCATTGTGTTGGTGTTTGGTGGCCTGACGCTCGTGTTGCACGACGACCTGTTCATCAAGCTCAAGCCAACGATTATTTACGTCCTGTTCGGGGGCACACTTGTTGGCGGGCTGGCATTCAACAAGCCGTTGCTCGGCACGGTGTTTGATTCCGTCTTCCAACTTCGCGAAGAAGGTTGGCGGAAACTCACCTGGCGGTGGGCGCTGTTCTTCTTTGCCCTGGCGATCCTGAACGAGATTGTCTGGCGTACGCAAACGACGGATTTCTGGGTGAGTTTCAAATTGTTTGGCGTGGTTCCGCTGACTTTTTTATTTGCCGCGCTGCAAGTTCCGCTGCTCAACAAATACAGCATCGAGAAAAAGAACTAGCGCAGAGCTTTTTCGATTTCCGGTACGAGCGTACTGGCTAGATTTTCCGCGGTAATCGGGCCTACCAGCTTGTAAACGATGTGCCCGTCCCGGCCGACCAGGAAGGTCTCCGGTACGCCATAGACGCCCCAATCGATCGACGCGCGGCCAGCTTCGTCGCGGCCGGCCGCGGAAAAAGGATTGCCGTAGCGGTTGAGGAAGCGCCGTGCGTTGTCCGGCGCATCCTTGTAGTTGATTCCGACCAGCTGGATGCGCTTGTCTTTCGACAGTTGGTCGAGGAAAGGCACTTCGTCGTGGCAGGGCACGCACCATGATGCCCACACGTTCACCAGCGTCACCGCGCCCGGGAATGTCGCGTTGTTGATGCCTGGTACCGGGTTGCCGCCGCGTTCGAGGCCGGGCAGCGGCGGCAGGTCGGTCGGCGGCACCAGGCGCCCGATCAGCGCCGAAGGAATCCGCGACGGATCGCCGGTGCCGAGCCGGTAAAAAAACAGCGCCGCCAAGGCGAGAAATGCGATGAGCGGCAACAAAATGAGGATGTTGCGCGGTTTTTTGCCGGAGTTCTCACTCGATGCGGTGCTCACGAGCCAGCCTTGCGCGTCGCGCGTCGTGTAACGCAGCGGTCCTCGAGATCGCCCAGAATGCGCCGCTGTGCCGAATAGTCGAGCACGACCCAGGCGATCAGTGCGGCGACCACGAAAGTGGTTATCGCATAGGCGGCGATGACGAAATCGGCGTGCGGCCCCAAATTCATGGGTGCGCTTCAGCTAAATCTTGCGCCTGCATCAAACGCATGCTGCGCACCCGCCGCCGCAAAATTTCGTTACGCATGACGGCGAGATGCAACGTCATGAACAAGAGCGTGAAGGCAAGCGCCATGATTAACAGCGGGCTGAGCAACGCCGGATCGATGGTTGATCCACCCATACGAAACACCGAGGCTGGCTGGTGCAGCGTGTTCCACCAGTCGACTGAAAATTTGATGATCGGCAAATTGACCGCGCCGACCAACGACAGGATCGCAGCCGCGCGCGCGCCGCGCCCCGGCTCCTCCGCGGTCCAATAAAGCGCGAGCACACCAAGGTAAAGCAGTAATAGAACAAGCATCGACGTCAGCCGCGCGTCCCAGACCCAATAGGTGCCCCAGGTCGGGCGACCCCAAAGCGAGCCAGTCACCAGACAGATAAATGTGAACGCAGCTCCAATCGGTGCTGCCGCCTTGCCGGCAACATCCGCGAGCGGGTGACGCCACACCAACGTGCCGAGCGCGGCGACGCACATGAGACCCCAACCGAACATACCGAGCCACGCCGCTGGAACGTGCAGGAACATGATCTTCACGGTCGCGCCCTGCTGGTAATCGTCCGGCGCATTCATCGCGCGGAACAGGCCGACCGCGAAAACAATGATCGTCACTGCCGCAAGCCACGGCAACACGCGGTTGACGACGGTCAGGAACCGCGTCGGATTGGCGAGATCGATCACAGCCATGAGCGTTCTCTTAATCGGCAGTCGAAGCGCGCGCAATTCAAGCCCCGCTCGTCCCCGCGAAAGCGGGGACCCAGGGCAGAATTTGCCGGCCTCCCAATCACAGCTGGATTCCTGCTTGCGCGGGAATGAGCGGAAAGTGCGTAGGCCGTCAACATACCGACTCTCTATTCCAGTCCATGGCGCAGGGCCGCCGCCGCTGCAATCGGGCCGAGCACCAAGCTTGCCAAGCTTAGCGCACAAAGAATGGTGAAAGGTGGGCCGAACGGCGTGGGCCCGACGATCGCGGCATTCGCCGCGGCAACGCCAAAAATCAGCACCGGGACAGTGAGCGGCAACACGAGTACTGCAAGCAGCAGCCCGCCGCGACGCAGCGCCACAGAGAGTGCAGCGCCGATCAGCCCGATAAACGTAAGTGCGGGCGTGCCGGCGAAAAGCGTGAGCGCGAGCCAGCCCATCGCATGTAATTCGACATTGAGCATCAGCCCGAGCACCGGCGCGATCACGACGAGTGGCAGGCCGGTCGTGAGCCAATGTGCAATGGCTTTCGTTGCAACGGACAGTTCAAGCGGCAAGGGACCCATCATCAAAAGATCGAGCGAGCCGTCCTCGTAGTCGGTCGCGAACAGGCGGTCGAGCGCGAGCAGGCTTGCGAGCAACGCGCCCAGCCAAAGAATCGCAGGTCCGATGCGGGCAAGCAGCGCCAGGTCCGGACCGATTGCGAAGGGCATCATGGCGACGACGATCAGGAAAAACAGCGCGCCCATAAATGCGCCGCCACCGACGCGAACCGCCAGCCGCATGTCACGCACGAGAAGCGCGGTGAAGGCGCTCATGCTGGACCCAATTTCAGTTCACGTGCGCGTTCAAGACCGATTGGTCCATGCGCCGCTGCGACGATCATCCCGCCACCCGCGAGATGTCCGCGCATAAGCTCGGCGAGTTTCTTTTGTGACGGCACATCGAGCGTCGAGGTTGGCTCGTCCAGAAGCCAGATTGCCCGTGGCACAGCGACGAGGCGGGCAATGGAAAGTCGCCGCCGCTGGCCAGCCGACAAATAAGCAGCGGGCAGACCGGTGAGGGGCGCCAGATCAACCACCTCCAAGGCGGGGGCCACACCAGCTCCCGTACCGAAATATTCGGCCCAGAATTGCAGATTTTCGCCAACCGACAACGCAGGCTTCATCGCATCTTGATGGCCGAGATAGTGCGCCTGCTCGGCCAGCGGCGTGTCCAATTGGCCGCCTTGCAGCGCCAATCGCCCTTCGGCAATTCGCACGAGGCCGGCGATCATGCGCAGCAGGGAGGACTTGCCGGCGCCGTTGCGGCCGGTAACCACCATCGCCTCGCCGGTGGATAGGCTAAAACTCAGGCCCCGGAAGATCTCGCGTCCGCCGCGGTGACAGGTCAATTCATCGGCCTGGAGTTGCATCACGGCTGCCGCAGCGACTTTGAGGGGGTCGGAACGGCGCGGCCGAGCGCGAAAAACCCCGGTATTCTGAGCATATTTGGCGTTGTTCCCCGGTCAATATAGCTTCGGACACGAAAAGACCTTATAAGCGCGGACTTGCGACGTTACGTAATTTGGATTCGGACGCAAGTCTCACCAGCGAGAAAAACATAGCCTTGCCAAAAGCTTAGTCCGAACCAGCGCCGGTACACCGGCCGGGAATGGAAACAGCCGACATGACTTCGCTCGACAGCTTTAGATGCTGCAAGACCCTGCAGGTTGGTAGCAAGAGCTACGCCTATTTCAGCCTTCCAATCGCCGAACGAAATGGCCTCAAGGGCATTTCTCGCCTGCCGTTTTCGATGAAGGTGCTTCTGGAAAATCTGCTGCGCAACGAAGATGGGCGCACGGTGACCAAGGATGACATCAAAGCGGTTGCGGAGTGGCTCAAGACCAAAACTTCAGAGCGGGAGATTGCATTCCGTCCGGCGCGCGTGCTGATGCAGGATTTTACCGGCGTACCCGCGGTGGTCGATCTTGCGGCCATGCGCGACGCCATGAAACATCTCGGCGGCGATCCCAAGAAGATTAATCCGCAGGTGCCGGTCGATCTTGTCATCGATCATTCGGTCGCGGTGACGTTCTTCGGCAACAACAACGCCTTTAAAAAGAACGTCGAGGAGGAGTATCGGCAGAATCAGGAACGCTACAAATTCCTGAAATGGGCGCAACGCTCGTTTGACAATTTCAGCGTTGTGCCTCCGGGCACCGGTATCTGCCATCAGGTCAATCTCGAATACCTGTCGCGTGTCGTTTGGCACCGCAAAGACAAAGTGAAGGCCGACGGCAAAGCCGCCACCATGGAGGTTGCCTATCCCGACACGCTGGTCGGCACCGACTCACACACGACGATGGTCAACGGCCTTTCTGTGCTCGGCTGGGGTGTCGGCGGCATTGAAGCGGAAGCCGCGATGCTCGGCCAGCCGCTGTCGATGGTGCTGCCCGAAGTTATCGGGTTCAAGTTTGCCGGAAAATTGAAGGAGGGCGTCACCGCCACCGACCTGGTGTTGACCGTCACCGAAATGCTGCGCAAGCTCGGCGTCGTCGGCAAGTTTGTCGAGTTTTTTGGCCCGGGCCTCGCGCATCTGACCATCGCCGACCGTGCGACGCTCGGCAATATGTCGCCGGAATATGGCGCTACGTGCGGATTCTCTCCAATTGACGACGATACCATTCGCTACCTGAAAGACACGGGGCGCCCGGCCGAGCTCGTCGCTCTCGTCGCCGCTTATGCCAAGGCACAGGGCATGTTCCGCGTGAAGACGACGCCCGACCCGATGTTCACCGACATCCTCAAGCTGGAGTTGGGTTCGGTCGAGCCGTCGCTCGCAGGCCCAAAACGTCCGCAGGACCGCGTTGCCTTGAAGGAAGTAAAGGCCGGCTTTGCCATTTCGATGGACAAGGAATTCGGCAAGAGCGCCGAGGCGAAGAAGCGCGTAAAGGTTTCCGGAAAGAATTACGATCTGGGCCACGGCGATGTGGTTATCGCCGCGATCACGTCCTGCACCAACACCTCTAATCCGAATGTCATGATCGGCGCCGGCCTGCTTGCCCGCAAGGCTGCTGCGAAAGGCTTGGTTACAAAGCCGTGGGTGAAGACGTCGCTCGCGCCCGGCTCGCAGGTCGTCGGCGAATATCTCGATAAATCCGGCCTTCAAAAAGATCTCGACAAGCTCGGCTTCAATCTTGTCGGCTTCGGCTGTACGACCTGCATCGGCAACTCAGGCCCGCTGCCGCCTGAAAATTCCAAGGCGATCAACGATAACGATCTGGTCGCCGCCGCAGTGTTGTCGGGAAACCGCAACTTCGAAGGTCGCGTCAACGCCGACGTGCGCGCCAACTATCTCGCTTCGCCGCCGCTCGTCGTGTCCTACGCGATCGCGGGCTCGATGAACGTTGATCTCGCGAAAGACCCGCTCGGCGTCGATCAGAAGGGTAAGAAGGTCTTCCTGAAAGACATTTGGCCCTCGAACAAGGAAATCGGCGACTTCGTTGCCAAGAACATCACCAAGCAGATCTTCTCCAGAAAATATGCCGACGTGTTTAAGGGCGATTCACTGTGGCGCAAGATCAGCGTCAAAGGCGGCATGACCTACGACTGGGACAAGAAGTCCACCTATGTGCAGAACCCGCCATACTTCGTGGGAATGGGCCGGCACCCCAAGCCGCTCGAAGACATTGTCGACGCGCGTGTGCTGGCCCTGCTGCTCGACTCAATCACCACCGACCACATTTCGCCGGCGGGCTCGATCAAGGTCGACTCGCCAGCGGGAAAATATCTGGTCGGACACAAGGTCAAGCCGGCTGATTTCAATCAATACGGCACGCGCCGAGGCAACCACGAAGTGATGATGCGCGGCACTTTCGCGAACATCCGTATCAAGAACCAAATGGTGCCGGGAGTCGAAGGCGGGGTCACCATTCACTACCCGTCCAAGCAGCGCATGCCGATCTACGATGCAGCTATGAAATACCAAGCCGACGGGGTTCCGCTGGTTGTTTTCGCCGGCAAGGAATACGGCAGCGGGTCTTCGCGCGACTGGGCGGCCAAGGGTTCGGTCCTGCTCGGCGTCCGCGCGGTGATTGCGCAATCTTTCGAACGCATCCACCGTTCGAACCTGGTCGGCATGGGCGTGATGCCATTGGTATTTGAGGAAGGCACCTCCTGGCAGTCGCTCGGCCTCAGAGGGGACGAGCAGGTCACGATCCGCGGTTTGCATGGTGAACTCAAACCGCATCAGCGGCTGATCGCTGAGATCGTATCCGGCAACGGGACCCTCAAGCGGGTGCCGCTGATCTGCCGTATCGACACGTTGGACGAGCTCGACTACTTCAAGAACGGCGGTATCTTGCAGTTTGTCCTGCGTCAATTAGCGGGTTGACCGGCGATTCCGTTAACGGTCAGCCCTTAGGCTGCTCACTGTGAAGTGAGTAGCGGGTGATCGGCCCAGCCCTCTATAACTCGCGGGCGGGGCAAGGGATTGCGGTATCGATATGAACTATCGCCACGTCACCTTCGCTATCGCGATCATTTGTACCTCTACGGCTACATCGGCTTTGGCCGAGCCGCGCGCCGTCATTGAGCTGTTCACCAGCCAAGGTTGCTCATCCTGCCCCGCTGCCGACAAACTGCTCGGTGAGCTCTCGCGCGACCCGTCGTTGATGACCATGAGTCTGGCGGTCGATTACTGGGACTATCTGGGTTGGAAAGATACGCTGGCGCTGCATGGTCATTCGGATCGGCAGCGCGCCTATGCCGAAGCGCGCGGTGACCGCGAGGTCTATACGCCGCAGGTGGTCGTTAATGGCATTGTCCATGTGCTCGGCAGCGACAAGGCGGCAATCGAAAAAGCAATTGCACAGACGCGCCGTAATCCCGCTGTGCTTGCGTTGCCAGTGACCATGTCCATTGCCGACGGTAAGGTGACGGTGAACGTTCCCGCCGCCAAGGAAGAACACCCCAGTGCCGAGGTCTGGCTCTGCCCGGTGAGGAGCAAAGTTTCGGTTGAAGTCGCACGTGGCGAAAATCGCGACCACACGCTGACGTACCACAATGTCGTACGCCGCTGGGTGAAGCTCGGCGACTGGAACGGCAAAGCGCAAACATTCAGCATGCCGCTGACCGAGCTTCCGAAGGGTGAATACTCGCTCAAAGACATCGATAGGCTCGACGTCATTGTGCAAGGTGGTGCAGCTACCAAACCCGGATTGATGCTCGGCAGCGCATCCACGAGCTGCTGCGCAGCTCCGACCAACTGAACATCTAATTTTTTTCGCCACAAAAAAATCGGGCCGGCTTACTGCCGGCCCGAAGGCATTAGGGGATTGAACCGTACGCGGCACTCAACTGGCCCGGCCGATCGAACCCCGGGGGGCTGGGGGGCTGAGGAATCCGGTGCTCGTACCGGACCGGGCCTTGAGGCAACGGTGTTGTTATCCCAATCCAGCGTGACCAGCGATTGACGGAAATTGGGCGTTATTGTGGGAGCTTTTAACGAGTTCGTGATCGCAGGCGGGCAGGTTTTGCCTGTTTTCAAGTCACTTCATGCCGGAATGAAGCTCTTGCGGTACGCCTTCTGCGGCGCGATCATCGGCCGCAGACAAAAGGAGGCGCCGCATGACGTTCGGTTCCGGCGAAATCGATCCAAGCCAGTCCCTCGGGGGCGGTACCCCGGTGCGCACCGCGGCCGCCCTCGCAAATCAGGTAACTTTCAGCCGGCGCGAGCTCAACCGCATTCTCGACCTTTACGGCCGCAAGGTCGCGGCCGGCGAATGGCGCGACTACGCCATCGATTTTCTGAAAGACCGGGCGGTCTTCTCGGTGTTTCGAAGAGCCTCGGAAGTGCCGCTCTATCGAATTGAGAAAAATCCAAAGCTTGAACGCCGTCAGGGTGTATACAGCGTGATCTCAGCCACGGGACACATCGTGCGCCGCGGTCACGAGCTTGAACGAGTATTGCGCGCGATCGACAGTTCGTTGTCGTTGGTCGCGAGTTGACTTTACTCAGCTCGTCCCCGCGAACGCGGGGACCCAGAGGAAAAATTCCGGCGCTTCTGGTTGTTTCTCTGGATTCCCGCTTGTGCGAGAATGAGCGGGCGAGGTCGCGTGTCGCCTTATGGGCTGGTCGATGCACCCGGCCCAAGCGTCCGCTGCATGAGCACGCTATCGAGCCAGCGGCCTTGCTTGAATCCGACATCAGCCAGAATGCCAACGTGGTGGAAGCCCAGGGCCTCATGTAGGCCGATCGAGGCCGCCTGCTTGGTCGAATCCCCGATTACGGCAATCATCTGGCGGAAGCCTTGCGCCGCGCAGGCCTCGATCAGGGCCGCCAGCAAGGCGCGGCCAACGCCGCGGCGGCGATGATCCCGGGCGATGTAGACGGAATTCTCCACGGTGTATCGATAGGCAGGCCGCGTTCGATACGGCGCCGCATAGGCATAGCCGGCGAGTGCGCCTCCGGCTTCCGCCACCAGGTAGGGAAAGCCATTGCCCACAAGGTCGTCCATCCGGCGCGCCATTTCGGCGATGTCGGGGGGCGTCAGTTCGAACGACGCCGTGCCGTGTTCAACGGCGTGCGCATAGATGTGGGTGATAGCCGGGATATCGACGGTGCGGGCGGGGCGAATGGCGATCGTCATGCGCCGCGCAGGCTAGCAAAAGAAAAGCGCCCCGGCCTATAGCCGGGGCGCGCATTGCAGTGCTGCTGATCGTGCCTAGCGCCGATCACCCATGAAACGCAGCAAGAACAGGAACAGGTTGATGAAGTCGAGATAGAGCGTCAACGCGCCCATTACCGCCTTGCGGCCGGAAATGGTGCCGTCATCGTTGGCGCTGTACATTTCCTTGATCTTCTGGGTATCCCAGGCGGTCAACCCGGCAAAAATCAGCACGCCGATCGCAGAGATTGCGAAGTCGAGACCGCTGCTCTTGAGGAACATGTTGACGACCATCGCGAGGATCAGGCCGAACAGTCCCATCGTCAGGAACGAACCCATCGGTGAGAGATCGCGCTGCGTGGTGTACCCGTACAAACTCAGCGCGCCGAACGAGGCCGCCGAGATGAAGAAGGTGCGGGTGATCGATGCGCCGGTATAAGCAAGAAACACCGACGACAGCATGAGCCCAAGCAATCCCGCATAGACCAGGAACAGCATGAGCGCCGTGCTTGGCTGCAGGCTGTTAATGCGGAAGCTCATGAAGAACACCAGTCCGAGCGTGCCCAGGAACAGCACAATCGCCAGCGGGCCGCTGAAGATGGTCTGCCCGAACGGAGTTAGCCCGGTGACGCGGCCAGTCGCATCGGTGACCACCGCGGCGTTGTAAGTAAGCCAGGCGACGACGCCGGTCAGAGCGACGCCGGCGGCCATGTAATTGTAGACGCGGATCATGTAGGCGCGCAGACCCGCATCGATCGCGATAGCTCGCGCGGCGCCACCGAAGCCGCGGCCAGCTACGTTACGGTCGTAGTCCGACATCGAAGTTTCCTCTCTCATGTTCCGGCGTTGGGCCGGCTACCTAACGCGCGCCGGCATGGTGCCGTCGCGCTCGTTTTCCGAATCTAGTGGTTGGCCAGCCTTCGCGCCAGATATGGCTTGATGATGACTAGATACCATTGCGGATCGTTAACGTCCGGTGGCGCGACTATAGCCGATATGTTCCAGGCTGGGATGGCGACCCAGGGCACGTGGCGGAATGTCGCAAAACTACAGATTCCTCAATATAGGAGCCGGTTTTTGGCCAAGCGCCGTGTAGGTGCCGACGAGGCCGAGGGCGACCGTAACCAGGACTGCCGCTGCGGCGGCCGCCAGGGCCGGCCAGGGCAACCAGACAAAGGACAGGTGCATGAGCTGGGCCACAATCAGCCAGGCGGCGAGCGAGCCACTCATCACGCCGAACAGCGCCGTGGCTGCTCCGATCAACAGATATTCGATGCTGTACGCACTGAGCAGCCGGCGGCGTGTGGCACCGAGCGTTTTTAGGATCACGGCGTCATAGACGCGGTGGCGGTGGCCGGCGGCCAGAGCGCCTCCAAGGACAAGTGCAGCCACGACCAGCGTAATCGCGCTGGCGCCGCGAATTGCGAGCACCAGGTTGGCGACGATGCTCCCGACCGCGTCGAGGGCATCCTTCACTCGAACTGCGGTGACCGTGGGAAATGTTTGCGCGACTGCGCCGATGAGAGAGGCTTCCTGCGCCGGCGTGCCGCCGCCGGGAAAGGTGAGGGTGGCGAGATGTGTGTGTGGGGCGCCTCGAAATGAATTTGGCGAAAACACCATCACGAAATTAATGCCCAAAGATTCCCAGTCGACCGTGCGCATATTGGCGATCGTTGCTGTGATGTTGCGGCCGAGCACATTGACGACGATGGAATCTCCAAGTTTGAGACCCAAACCGTCGGCAATACGTTTCTCGAACGACACCAATGGCGGGCCGTCGTAATCGGCGGCCCACCATTTTCCGTCGACCAGGCGTGAGCCGGCGGGGATCTCGTTCGCATAGGTGATGCCGCGGTCGCTTTGGAGCACCCAGGCCGCATCGTCATTCGGCTTGATGTTCTCGGCCGGCGTGCCGCCCGCTGAAATGATGCGACCGCGCAGCATCGGCACTTCTTCCAGCTTTGCGGACGGCGCCTGCGCGCGCACGAAACTGCCGAAACGTTCGGACTGGTCGGCCGGGATATCCAGGAAATAAAACGACGGGGCTTTTGCCGGCAGCTCGTTGGAAAACTGCCTTTGAAGATTGCCGTCGATCTCGATCACGGTGATCAGCAGCGCGATGCCGAGGCCCAGCGAGAGGACGATGGTGGGCGTCAGCGCGCTCGGGCGGTGGATATTGGCGACGGCCATGCGCAGCTCCGTCGATCGCGCCCGCGGCGCTCGCCTTGCCAACATCATCAACAGGGCCGCGACGATACGCAGGAGCAGGAATATACATGCGGCGGTGACGACATAGATCATTGCGACACGCCGGTCATAGGCGAGCATCACGGCAAATGCAGCCAAAACGACCACAGCAAGGGCCGTAAAGGCGACATAACGCGGACGCGGCCGGCGTGGCTGTTGCGCAACCATATCCCTGAACAGCTCCGCCACGGGCACGTCGTGCGCGCGCCCCAGCGGCCAAAGCGCGAAGACAAGCGCCGTCAGCAAGCCATAGATCATCGCAAGCGCCAGTTCTCCTGGATGCAATGCGGGCACGATCGGCAGGGGGATGATGGCCCCGAACGTCCACGAGATGACGAACGGAAGAATCGCGCCGAGTGTCACTCCCACGGCGCCGCCTGCGAGCGCCAGCAACAAAACCTGAGTGAGATAGATCGCGAACACGCGGCGTCCGCTGGCCCCGAGTGCTTTCATCGTGGCAATCGTTTCCCGCCTTCGGTCGAGATGGCTTTTCACGGCATTGCCAACGCCGACTCCGCCAACCAGAAGCGCGGTCAGACCAACGATCGTGAGAAATTGCGTAAAGCGTTCGACATTGCGCTCAAGCTGCGGTGACGCATTGCTGCGGCCACGGATATCCCAGCCCGCTTCGGGCAGCTGCGCACGCGCTTGCGCTGTTACCGCCCTGGCGGCGGCGTCGGAAGCGTCATTTTCCGGAAGGCGCAGACGGTAGTGCCAACGCACAAGGCTGCCCGGCAGCAAGAGCCCGGTCGCACGCAGTGCATCCTGGCTCGCCAGCAAGCGCGGTCCGAAGCCGATGCCGCCGGCAAGCTTATCTGGCTCGCTCGTCAGGGCCGCACGGATTTCGACGGTGGCATTGCCAATCGTGAGCCGTGCACCCGGTTTGATCTCGAGGCGTGCCATCAGCGTCGGGTCGGCGACAGCGCCGAAAATGCCATCGTGCTGCGCCAGCGCATCGGCGAGCGCGCCGGGCGGATCGAGGACCGGTCGGCCGAATAGAGGATAGGCGGGATCGACGGCTTTCATCTCAACCAGCGTCGCTTGACCGTTTGCCGCGCGTGCCATTGCACGCATTGTGGCTGCGCTCGATACCTGGCCATGGCTTTGCAGGAAGGCGCCCTCATTTGGCGCGGCTTCGCGCTGGATCAAAGTGAATGCCAGGTCGCCGCCGAGGATTACGCGGCCTTCGCGCGCAAGCCCATCGGCGAGACTGGCCGCCAGCGAGCCGACGCCGGCGATCGCCATGCTGCCCAGGGCGATGCAAGCGAGGAAGACGTAGAACCCGTGGAGCCCGCCGCGTAATTCGCGCAGCGCGAAGCGCAGTGGCAGCCACCGGCCGCGTGCGGTTTCAAGTGTCGCCACGCTCATGGTGAGCCCGCGCCATCGATATACCCGGAGCGCAGATGCACCACATGTCCACAACGCGCAGCAAGCGCTGCATCATGAGTAACGAGCACCAGCGTGGCGCCGCGCTTGGCGTGCCCGGTGAACACCAGATCGATGATCTGCTTTCCGGTGTCCTCGTCGAGATTGCCGGTCGGCTCATCGGCCACGACGATTTGTGGATTGGGCGCAAGCGCACGCGCGACGGCAACGCGCTGCTGCTCGCCGCCCGAAAGCTCAGCCGGATAATGATAGAGCCGCTCGCTCAGGCCCACCGCAGCAAGCTCGTCGCGCGCACGCGCGTGCGCATCCTCGACACCAGCGAGTTCAAGAGGGACCGCCACGTTTTCCAGCGCCGTCATGGTCGGGATCAGATGGAACGACTGAAATACGATGCCGATATGACGCCCCCGAAAGCGCGCCAACGCGTCCTCGTCGAGCGCACCCAGGTTGACGCCTGCGACCGTCACCGACCCGCGGTCGGCACGTTCGAGGCCCGCCATCACCATCAGGAGCGTCGATTTGCCGGAGCCGGACGGCCCCACCAGGCCAATGGCCTCGCCGCTGCCTATATGCAGGTCAATGTCTTTAAGGATATGAACGCGGGCCGCCCCGTGCCCGAGCGAAAGATTGACACCGGTAAGCGCAATAGCCGGCGCCGCCTGAGAGTTATTCGTCATGGGACCTCATTATTCGCAACCCCGCTCATATGGGAGTAACCCCGCCCGGGTCCAGCGTCTTGCACTTTGGGCACTCCTGACGCTGCTGGGAGCAGTGACGCTGGGTGTTGCGGGCAAGGCGGCTGAACGCCCGATCACGATTGTGGTGCTCGGCGACTCGCTCAGCGCCGGTTTCGGACTGCCTGTGGAAGCCGCTTTCCCCTCGAAGCTTGCGGAGGCGCTAAAAGCCAAAGCCGTTGCGGTCACGATCGCCAATGCGGGGGTTTCCGGTGATACAGCCTCCGGCGGCCTCGGCCGTCTCGATTGGTCGGTGCCGGATGGCACCGAGGCCGTCATTCTTGAACTTGGCGCGAACGATGCTCTGCGTGGGCTCGATCCGAATGTTACCAAAAGCGCACTGGATACAATCCTGCGCAAACTTGCCGATCGTCATATTCCCGTCTTGCTCGCCGGCATGCGGGCGCCTCGCAACATGGGCTCCGATTATGCACGCGACTTCGATGCTATCTATCCGGCGCTTGCGTCGACTCACCCGGTCGTCTTTTATCCATTCTTCCTTGACGGTGTGGCCGCCGATCCCAGACTAAATCAGGCCGACGGGCTGCATCCGAACGTCGCCGGCGTCGACGTGATTGTGGCGCGTATCCTGCTGCAGGTTGAGGAATTGATTACCCGCGCGCGCGCCGCGCGGGGATCGTGATTGGAGCGCGTGATCCCGGGTAAGGTCACGCGCAACTGAAAAAGTGTCTCGCCATGCCGCGTCTCTTCACTGGTGTCGAAATTCCGTCCGATGTCGGACAGGCGCTTGGCATGCTGCGCGGCGGAATACCGGGCGCGCGCTGGATCGACCCGCAGAATTATCACCTGACGCTGCGTTTCATCGGAGACGTTGACGACCTGGTCGCGCACGAGGTCGCCTCCATGCTTGGCCGCGTCAAACGGGGGCCCTTTGAGCTGCACATGGAGGGCCTTACTTCGTTTGGCGGGCGCAAGCCGCGGGCCGTGGTTGCGAGCGTTGCGCCCGTGCAAGCTTTGCTTGACGTGCAGTCGGAACATGAACGGCTCATGCAGCGCATCGGGCTCGAACCGGAAGGACGGAAGTTTACTCCCCATGTAACGTTGGCGCGACTTCGCGAATCATCCAGCCAGCAGGTTGCCGAATATCTGTCGGCGCGCGGTTACTTCCGGACGTCGCCGTTCCCCGTGTCGCGCTTCGTTTTGTTTTCTTCGCGCGCGTCGGTCGGTGGCGGCCCCTATGTGGTCGAGGCGAGCTATCCGCTCGGCGCGTAAGACTTTCATACCGGGTTGAGGAGCCGAGATTGCACATCGAGGATCGCGGTTGCGACACCGTGCGCATCGGCAACGGCCTCGCGCATGAGCGACATCGCGGTATAGCGCGGCGGATCGACTTCACCGATCACGCTACCGAAATCGAACTTGAGATCAGCCTCGAATTTGCGCGCAAGCTGTTGCATGCGTTGATTTTCGGTCAGGCAGTGCATTTGCAGCAATTTGATGCCTCGGTTTCGCGCGCTCAAAAGGGTGCACTCGAGCAATTCGGTACCGACGCCGTGGCTTTGCCAAGGCTGCTCGATACTAAATGCGGCTTCGCCGGCACGCGTCAATATCGCGCCGTGCGAGCGCAACTCTGCGGCGCCGCGCAAGGTCCCGTCGACGAAAAAGCCGTGCACCACGACGCTGAGCCCGTTCGCCGAGGCCGCATGCCTGGCGATGAACTCATCGGACACCGCGCCGGAAAAGCGCCGGTTGCGGCTCTCGCCGTCGAGACGGAGCAGGTGGTCGCGATAGGCATCGGTTTCGCTGATCCATAATTTGCGGATCATGCCTCCATCGGGCAAAGGCTCGTGCATATTGGGTCTCCTTAACGTCAGGTCGCCTCGCTTCGTTCGTCTCTTGCCCTTGGCGGGCGCGGTACCCCCATGCCGCGAATCGTCGCCCACACTATATGGTGCAATGCAGCAAAAATTCGACCTGAGCTGGCTCCCGGAAACCCTCACCCGCGAAAAACGCATAGCTTCCAATGAATTACCGCAGTTTTGTGCGCAACATCGTCTGCTCATTCTGCTGGTTGATTTACAGTCCGCACGGATCACCCTAGGTGTCGCAGTCAGGCCTTTTCACCCCCTCCGTTCGCCCTAGCCCCGATGTCTGAAACCTTCAGCACCCGCTATGCGGCGCTGGTTACCGCCGGAAGGATCGAGGCCGATCCCGGACAGGCGACGTTGGCACGGCAATTGACCGCGCTCGAACGGCGGCTCGACCAACACCGCCTGGCACGCAAATCATCCTCGCTCGGCTGGTTGTTCGGCAAAACGGAGCAGGCGGATGCGCCGCTGAAAGGCCTTTACGTTTACGGCGAAGTTGGCCGCGGCAAAACCATGTTGATGGACCTGTTCTTCGAAACCAGCGCGGTTATTCGCAAACGCCGTGTTCACTTTCACGAGTTCATGGCCGACGTGCACGAGCGCGTTCACATCTACCGGCAGGAAATCAAGAACGGAGAAGTCAGCGAACACGACCCGATCCAGCGCACCGCGGCTGCGATCGCGGAGGAAAGCTGGCTGCTGTGCTTCGATGAATTTCACGTCACCGATATTGCAGACGCGATGATTCTTGGCCGCCTATTCACGCGACTGTTCGAACTTGGCGTCGTCATGGTCGCGACTTCAAACCTGCCGCCTTCTGACCTTTATATGGATGGACTCAATCGTACATTATTCCTCCCGTTTATCGCCCTGCTGGAGCGTCAGTGCGTGGTGGTTCAGCTCGACGCGCGCATCGATTTCCGGCTGGAAAAGCTCACCGGTGTGCCGACATGGTACATGCCAGATGATGCCAAGGCGGATGCCGCGCTGGATGGCGCATGGCACCGCCTGGCTCGCGACCGTGAGGGCGCGCCTCATGAGTTGATGGTGAAAGGTCGCATCGTGCGGGTGCCCAAGGCGGCGATGGGCGTTGCACGTTTTTCTTTTAACGACTTGTGCGCGCAACCGCTGGCGGCAATCGACTATCTCAAGATCGCGCACGAGTTCCATACGATCATCCTCGATCATGTCCCGGTGATGGATTATGCGCAACGCAATGAAGCCAAACGCTTCATCATCCTGATCGATACCCTTTACGATAATGCCGTGAAGTTGCTTGCGTCGGCACAAGCGCAGCCGGATGAACTTTACGTCGCGACCGAGGGCTACGAAGCAAACGAGTTCAAGCGCACGGCCTCACGCCTGATCGAGATGCGTTCGCAAACATATCTCGGTCTGCCGCACGGACCGCGGCAAGGTCTGTCGGTCGAGCCAGGAAAAATCGTCGAGACTTAAGTCCGGGCGCTCGACCAGATCAGCAATGCGACCGCAACCGCCATCAGTGCCGAGGCGAGCCAGCCTAGTTTCAAGAGCCAGCGAGGAATCGCCACCTTGCGGGCCCCGCGCTTGTTGGAAACAACGACCATGGTCGCGATCATGATGGGCACCGCCACGACACCATTGATCACCGCGGCCCAGAACAACATCGCAATCGGATCGATATTGGTGGCGAGCAGTGCCGAGCCGCCGAGCGTAGCGGCGGCGACGATAGCGTAAAATCCGATGGCGCGGCTGGCCGGCAATTCCAGGCTGCCACGCAAATTGAACACCTCGGCGACCGCGTAGGCAGCCGATCCGGCCAGGATGGGCACCGCCAGCAGGCCGGTGCCGATGATGCCGGCAGAGAACAGCGCGAAAGCAAACGGCCCGCCGATAGGCCTCAGCGCCTCGGCGGCTTGAGCCGCGCTATCGATATGCGTGACGCCTTGCATGTGCAACGTCGCCGCCGTGGTCACGATAATGAAGAAGGCGATGGCATTGGAGAAGAACATTCCGGTCCAGGTATCGATCGAAATGCTCTTGAATGAATTTTTCTTCAGTTGAGGGAACTTCGCGTACATTTTCCGATGGCTCAGCCTGGATTCTTCGGCTTCCTGCGATGCCTGCCAGAAAAATAAATAGGGGCTGATGGTGGTGCCAAACACGGCGACCACCATTAACAGCAAATCGCGATCGAGACTGAAGCTCGGCATCACGGTCGCGCGCGCGACCTCGCCCCAGGGAATGTGCACGCTGAAGGCAGCGGCGACGTAGAACAGCAACACCATCGTCATGAATTTCAGGATGCCGGCATAGCGATGATAGGGGATGAAAACCTCAGCGATCAGGCACGCGACGCCAAATAGGCAGGCAAAGATCAGCGACGAGCCGCCGATGACCAGGCGCAGAGCCTCGCCCATAGCAGCAAGATCGGCGGCAATGTTGATGGTGTTGGCAACGAGCAGCGATGCCACCAGCAGATACAGCACATATGAAGGCAGCACCTTTGCGATGTTGCGGGCCAGTCCTTGCCGCGTATCCCAGCCGATGCAGGCACTGATGATCTGAATTGCTGCCATGAACGGCAGCGTCAGAAACACGGTCCATAGCAGCGCAAAGCCGAATTGCGCACCGGCCTGGGAATAGGTGGCGATGCCGCTCGGGTCATCGTCGGCGGCGCCGGTCACCAGGCCGGGCCCGAGGGCCCGCCAGATTCCGCTGAGAGAAACTCGGCTCATGCCTATTGCTGTCAATCGCCGGCTCGGACATGCCTCGGGACGGAATTCTAATGCTCAGTCTGCTTCAGCGCTAAATGGCACAGTCTCAATCCGCCTCGACACGCCTTGGCCTGCAATTCCACAGTGAGGAAGACACCGAGTCGCCCTCTGGACTCAAGGTCTCCGTGGTATAATGTATACAAGACTGAAGCGAGCAGAGCCTCCCGCCTTTCGGTGCCTTGTCGGGCCAAATCGAACCGGTTAACCACCACCCGGCCGCGCTTCGCGGCAGCAGCAAGTTGAGAGTTTCCCCACCATGGCGCGTAACAAGATTGCGTTGATCGGCGCCGGCCAAATCGGCGGCACGCTGGCACATCTCATCGGACTTAAAGAACTCGGTGACGTCGTGATGTTCGACGTCATGGAAGGCATTCCGCAAGGAAAGGCCCTCGATATAGCCGAATCTTCGCCGGTCAATGATTTCGACGCGAAGTTTACCGGCACAAACACATATGACGCGATCGAAGGCGCCGATGTCTGCGTCGTCACCGCCGGCGTGCCGCGCAAGCCGGGCATGAGCCGCGATGATCTCCTCGACATCAATCTCAAGGTCATGGGTCAAGTCGGATCCGGCATCAAGAAATATGCGCCGGACGCGTTCGTGATCTGCATAACAAATCCGCTCGACGCGATGGTGTGGGCGCTGCAGAAAAGCTGTGGCCTCCCGCAACAGAAAGTTGTCGGTATGGCCGGAGTACTCGACTCCGCACGCTTCCGATATTTCCTCGCTGACGAATTTCATGTTTCCGTGGAAGACGTCACGGCTTTCGTGCTCGGTGGCCACGGCGACACGATGGTTCCGCTCACGCGTTATTCGGCCGTCGCAGGCATTCCGGTGCCTGATCTTGTGAAAATGGGCTGGACCACGCAGGCGCGCGTCGATGAAATCGTCAAGCGCACCGCGAATGGCGGCGCCGAGATCGTCAACCTGCTCAAGACCGGTTCTGCGTTTTACGCGCCGGCGGCTTCGGCAATTGCGATGGCGGAAAGCTACCTGCTTGACAAGAAGCGCGTATTGCCTTGCGCCGCTTGGCTCAACGGCGAATACGGCGTCAAGGATCTCTATGTCGGTGTGCCGGTGGTGATCGGCGCCAAGGGCGTCGAGCGCATTGTCGAAATTGAGCTCAACAGCGGCGAGCGAGCCATGTTCGAGAAGTCGGTCGCTTCGGTGGAGGGCCTGGTCGAGGCCTGCAAGAAGATTGCGCCTAATCTGGCGGGTTAAGTTTGGATTTCCTGGACGCGCCCGGGACACGAAGGCAGAACAATGAATATCCACGAGTATCAGGCGAAAGCGGTGTTACGCGAATTTGGCGTGCCAGTGCCGCGCGGCGTTCCCGCGTTCAGCGTTGATGAAGCAATCAAGGGCGCCAAAGAACTGGGCGGCCCGGTCTGGGTCGTAAA
>DATFVF010000048.1:0-15509 GCA_035260465.1 Pseudolabrys sp.
CTCGCTTTCGAGCCGTGCCGCCATCTCCTTCACGAGCTTTGGCTTCGTCAGCCCGTTGGGCCATTCCTCAAACGGCTTGAGGGGTACGAAAAATTCGGCGACGAACGATCCATCGGGGTCGGTCGCATCTTCACCGCGGCCCTGTTCGGATACGACCGTCCGTACCGGCGGATAACTGGCGATCACCGCGCGGATTTTGTTGACGGTGTCCCGGCCTGCTTCGAGCGTAATCGTAGGCGGAAGCAAAGCACGGATCCAGAGATTGCCTTCTTCCAGCTTGGGGAGAAACTCGGTGCCAAGCCGCATGCCGAGACCGCCACAAACAACGAGGAAGGCGAGCGCAATCATCGCCGCGATACGCGCATTTTTTACCGCCAGCACGAGAACGGGCTGGTAGACGCTGCGGATGGCGCGAACGAGGAAAGTTTCAACCTCTTCCACCCGGTCCGGAAGCAGGAGCGACGACATCACCGGCGTTACGGTGAAGGTCGCAATCACCGCGCCGAGCAAGGCATAGGCGTATGTGCGCGACATCGGCCCGAATATCTGTCCTTCAACGCCTTGCATGGTGAAAAGCGGGAGGAACGCGGCGATCGTGATAATCACCGAAAAGAAGATCGGCTTGTCGACCTCGACCGCTGCGGCGAGAATCCGGTGCAACCGGTCGCCTCGGCTCGCGTCAGTCGGGTGACGCGACGAATGCTGGGCGAGGTGGCGGAAGATGTTCTCCACCATGATGACGGTACCGTCGACAATGATGCCGAGATCGATCGCGCCAACCGACAACAGGTTGGCGGAATCACCGCGCAGAACCGTAATGATGACGGCAAGAAATAACGCAACTGGAATCGTCGCGGAGACGATTAATGCGCAACGGAGGTTGCCCAAAAATATCCATTGAATGAGAAAGATCAGTGCGATGCCGAACAACATATTGTGCATCACCGTGCGAACGGTGATGGCGACCAGATCGCCGCGGTCGTAATACGGCTCGATCTTGACGCCTGGCGGCAGGCTGCCGTCATTATTGATGCGATCGATAGCGGCTCGCACACGCGTCACAACATCCATGGTCCGCTCAAGCTTTTGCATCAGCACGATGCCGAACAGGATGTCGTCCTGGTTGTCGCGGCCGGCGATCCCCAGTCGCGGCGTGTAGCCAACTTGGTTGTGTGCGATATCGGACAGGACGACAGGAAGCCCGCCCTGGTGGCTCACGACGATATTGCTGATGTCGCTGATGGATCCAAGCGCGCCGACGCCGCGCACATTGACCGATTGTTCGCCAACCGCGATCGTGCGGCCGCCGACATTGGCGTTGCTGGTCGAAATTGCGTTGATGATCTGCGGTAAAGTCAGTCCGTAGGCCCGCATGCGGTCGAGGTCGATTTCGGCCTGATATTCCTTGGTTTTGCCGCCAAGCGGCGAGATGTCGGCGATGCCCGGGACGATGCGCAGCTTCCGCTCGACCACCCAATCCTGGATTGTCTTGAGTTGGATCAGGTCCATGCCGGGCGGACCTTTGAGCTGGTAGCGCAGAATTTCGCTGATGCCGCCGGCCGGTGAAATGACCGGCGTTACGGTCGCCGGCAGCGTCGCATCCTTCAGGCGGTTTGTGACTTGCTGGCGCACGAAATTGTAGTCGCGCCCATATTCGAATTGCAGCCGGATGAAACCGAGCGCGAACACTGTGTTCGAGCGGATGTACGTCAGGCCGGGCGTGCTGGCGACCACAATCTCCAGCGGAATCGTGACATAGCGCTCGACCTCCTCAGGCGACTGGCCGGGATATTGCGCGATGATTTCGATGATCGGCGGCGCCGGATCGGGGTAGGCTTCAACATTGAGCGACGTGAAGGCGACATAGCCCACACCGATAAATGCCGCGAAGGCGACCAGCGCCAGGGGCCGTCGCGACAGGCAAAAAGACATCAGGCTACGCAACATGGATGCGTCAGCTTCCCGCTGCAGCGCGGTCGACGAACAGGCTGCCTTTGCTCACAACGTTTTCACCTTGGCGCAGGCCGTCAATGACCTGGATCATATTTCCGTTGGATAGGCCGGTCTTGATGTCGCGCCGCTCGACCGACTTGTCGTCGCGCGCGATCCAGACGTGAGCGGTTTTGCCATCGTAGATGATGGCGTCTTGCGGAACGGCCAGCGAGTTATCTCCCTCGCCCGTGAGGATGGTTACGCTCGCAAACATTTCCGGACGAAGCAGATGCCGCGAATTGTCGATCGTCGCTCTGACCAGCAGACGCCGCGTTCCGGAATCGAACGAGGTTGCGACGAAAGAAATATTCGCAGGGAATATCTGGTTCGGATACGAGAGAACGGTGAAGTGGACTGCCTGGCCCACGTGCACGCTTGGTGCATCGGATTCACGCACGTAGGCGACCAGCCACACGGTGGAGAGATCGCCGATGACGAAGGTCGGGTCGCTCGCGCTGGTGTTCTGCGACGAGGTGTTGATGTATTGCCCTGGGCCGACCTTGCGCTGAATAACGGTGCCCGCAATCGGCGAGTAGATGGTCATTTGCGGACTGACCGCGCCCGTGTCGCTGAATTTCGTGATTTCCTCGTCGGTCATGCCGAGGATACGCAAACGGTTACGCATGACCTCAAGGGATGTCTGCGCGGAGCGTACGTCATTCTCGGTGGCACGCGTGGTCGCTTGCGAAGTTTGCAAGTCGCGCAGCGGGCCAGCGCGTGAATCAAAAAGCGTCTTGTTTTGTTGCTCGACGATCTTCGCAAGATCCAAAGCGGACCGGGCTTTGTTCAGGTTGGAAATGGCGGTAATAAAATCGTTCTGCGCCTGAACCATGTCCGGCGCCTCAACAGTGAAAAGGGGCTGTCCGGCTTTCACCATGTCGCCGGGCTTGGCGAGCAATTTGGTCACCCGGCCCGAATAGGGCGAGAACACCAACGTCGCGCGGTCTTCGTCGACGCTGATTTTGCCTTCTGTCAAATGCTCGGTTCGGAATACGACATCGCCAACCGGCACGATTGTCAGCGAGGCCCACTGCTTCGGCGCCGGATAGTACAGGGCGCCTTCGCGGTGGCCTTGAGTCACTGTTTCGGCTTCAGCAAGCTTGTCCGTGCCGGGCGCACGCGTCGTCGCGGCCACAGCAAGCCATGTTCCAATGATCGTGATCAGAGCGGCCGCGGCGATCGCGCCATTTCGCGTGTTCGCAAGCGGCCGCAGTGTAAGCTGCGCCATGATAGTCCCGACTAGCCGATCCGAGGAACGCCCTCGTTCCGGAACCCCTTACTGGCGAGCTTTATATTGAATTAGCTGGGCAAAGCGGCATTACCGCGAAATAAAACTTTTACTTAAGCTAAATTGGGCCGGCGCCGAGGACATAGCCGTTTGGGTGCAATCGAAGCGATCTCCAGCTTGCCGCAGGCCCAAAGCGTTAAAAAGCGGATTTAGGCCCTTGTTTTCTTACGAAATTGCAATGATGCCGGTGGTGGTTATGCTTGGCGGGCTCTGCGGGACTCTAGGCGGGTCATTCACCTGTCGGTTTTCTTGAGCATAAGCGTTCTCTCCTGAAGCTTGTACCGGTGCCCAGCGCTATCAGACGCGTTGGTGCGGTGCGAAAAGGCCTTGCGATCGGTATGAGCTTACTTCGCCAGCTTATTCCTTATGCGGTGCTTGCGCTTCTCGTCGCGGTCGGCGCCGTTCCCGCACGGGCTCAAGACAAGCCGAGCGCCTTCGGCATCACCGTGCCTTCGATCGCGACGAGCCTGCCACAATACGGCGACCCATTCGGATATCGGAAGCAGCTGAACGATCACGGCGTCACTTACAGTCTGATCGATACAAGCGACGTGTTGAGCAATCTGTCTGGCGGCATTCGGCGCGGCACGATCTTCCAGAACAAGTTGGAAGGGCAGCTCTACATTGATCTTGAAAAATTGGCTGGCTGGAAGGATTGGACGTTTTACGCCAACGCCTTCGGAATTAGTAATGACGGCCGGATGCGGCGCGACTATGTCGGCGGCATGAACACGATCGCGGCGATTGAAGCCACGCCAACCGTACGCCTGTCGGAATTGTGGCTCGAGCGCTGGTTTGGTCCCGTAAGTCTCAGGTTCGGTCAACTCGCGGCGGATGCCGAATTCTTTTACAGCGACGTCAGTCAGATCTTTCTGCAAAGCGATTGGCCGACGATTGGCGCAGTTAACTTGCCGGGCGGTGGACCTGCCTATCCGCTATCCGCGGTTGGCGCGCGCGTAAAATACGAATTGCCGAAGGACGCCTCGTTATTGTTTGCGGTTTTCAACGGCGACCCGGCGCCACCATGTCCGGGCGCCGATCCCGACACCTGCAATCGCTATGGCGTGAATTTCCGTCTGAGCGATCCGGCCTTCATAATGGGCGAATTTCAGTGGAGACGAAATCGCGGAAACAATGATACGGGTCTTGCCACGACCCTGAAGATTGGCGGCTGGGGTCATCTCGGTCAATTCGCCGACCAGCGCTTCGCCAACAACGGAATGCTTCTGGCCAGCCCCGCGAGCAGCGGCACGCCGCTGATGCACCGCGGCGATTACGGAGCTTACGGCGTTATCGATCAGCAACTCTATCGCCCGCAAGGCGGAGGTGCGAACAGCGGCATTTCCATTTTCAATCGTTCGGCGATCACCCTGTCCGATCGTAATCTTGTCAACGTCGAGATTGACGGCGGAATTGTTTTTGCCGGAATGATCCCGAAGCGGCCAGCCGATAGTTTCGGCGCCAGCGTGATCTATTCGCGGTTTTCGGGCAGCGTTCGTGCCTTCGATCAAGACCAGATCAACTTCGGCAACCTGGCCACGCCACCGCGCGACTACGAGATCAATCTGGAGCTTACTTATGCCGCCCAGATCGTGCCGGGATGGATCGTGCAGCCGGTTTACACATATATCTGGCATCCAAGCGGCACGGGCATTCGCTATCCAGACGCCCAGGTTGCGGGCGTGCGTTCGATCGTCAGATTCTAAAAAAGTAGACCCGCCCGGACGGGGACGCGCCGGGCGGGTCGTCTAGATCGGCGCAGGGATGGACTGGGCGGGCGCCGATCTCAGCCGGTGAAATCAGTAGTCGCAGACCCGGATGACGCGCACATTGCCCCAGCGGTCGTAGCGCTCCACGAGACGGCAATCGCGATAGCCGGGCGTCACATAGACTGGGCCGGTGGAAGCTGCGGCGGCACCGATCAGCGCGCCTGCGGCAAAGCCGGCGCCGATGCCCCAGCCTAAATGCGAGTGGGCCTGGGCGCTGCCGCTGGTGGCGGCGAGAGTGCCGATGAGTGTGAGTGTTGTCAGGGTGGCTACTGTGATCTTGGACTTGGTCATGACGATCTCCATCCGGTTAATTTCGGGCGGCCTTCAGCCGCGATATGGATTGGTCGCACTCGCTCCGGAAAAGGTTCGAAGGGGAAATCGAGCAGGGTTGCTCAATGAGCCCGCCCGGTGACACAGTGGCCAAATGACGAGAATCACCCTGGTTTTATTGAGCTTTTTGGTTGCGCTGGGAGCGGCGCAGGCCCAGCCGCTGGACAAGGTCCGCTTTGGCACCAATTGGGTGGCGGAAGCGGAGCATGGCGGCTTCTTTCAAGCGCTCGCGGATGGCACGTACAAGAAGTACGGCCTCGATGTGACCATCGTGCCCGGCGGGCCGAACGTGAACAATCGCATTCTGCTGCCCGTCGGCAAGCTCGATTTTTTTATGAGCGCCAATTCGTTGCAGTCTTTCGATGCGGTCGAGCAAAAGATCCCGACCGTCGCGGTGGCGGCAAGCTTCCAGAAAGATCCGCAAGTGTTCGTTGCGCATCCGGGCGTCACAAAACTTGAAGATCTGAAGACCCGTACGCTGTTCGTATCGAAGGAGGGTATGGCCAGCTATTTCCAGTGGCTAAAATCTGATTTTGGCTTCAACGAGTCGAAGGTGAAACCATACACATTCAACGCGCAGCCATTCCTCGCCGACAAGAATTCGGCAATGCAGGGCTATGTCACCTCGGAGCCGTTCGCGGTGGAACGCCAGGCCGGGTTCAAACCGGTGGTGTTTCTGCTCGCAAATTACGGCTTCGATGCATATTCGACGCTGATCGAAACTCGCCGCGACCTGGTGGAAAAGCGGCCCGACCTTGTGCAGCGTTTCGTCGACGCCTCTGCGATCGGTTGGTATCACTACATCTACGGGGATAGCCGGGCCGGAAACGAATTGATCAAGAAACAAAATCCGGAAATGACGGACGCGCTGCTGGCGTATTCCATCGCAAAGATGAAGGAATATGGCATCGTCGATTCAGGAGACTCCGTGAATTCCGGCATCGGCGCTATGACGGACGCGCACTGGAAGAGCTTCTTCGCCAAGATGGTGCGCGCCGGTGTGGTCAAGGCGAGCGTTGACTACAAGCGTGCCTATACCTTGCAGTTCGTCAACAAAAGTGTCGGCGTCGATTTGCGGCCGAAATGAGCGCGTCGGGCCAGGCCATCATTTCATTGCGCGGCGTCGGCAAGACGTTCGATAGTGGCACGGTCGCGCTCGACGGGTTCGACCTCGACGTGCGCGGGGGCGAATTCGTCTCGTTGCTAGGACCATCCGGCTGCGGCAAATCAACGGTCTTGCGCATCGTCGCAGGCTTGAGCGCCGCTTCCGCAGGCGCGGTCGAATGGCCGAATGGCGCCGGCCGTATCGGGTTTGTTTTTCAGGAACCGACGCTGATGCCCTGGGCTGATGTGGCCGCCAATGTGCGGTTGCCGCTCAAACTCGCCCACGTCGACGAAACATACGCGCAAGCGGCTGTCACGCCGGCGCTTCGGCGCGTCGGTCTTGCAGAATTCGCGAAAGCTTATCCGCGCGAATTGTCGGGGGGCATGAAAATGCGTGCGTCGATCGCGCGTGCTCTCGTGACCGAGCCACAATTGCTGCTGATGGACGAACCATTCGCCGCGCTCGACGAGATCACCCGGTTCAAGCTCAACAACGATCTGCTGGCGGTATGGCAAGAGCTGCGGCGGACGGCGATCTTCGTCACCCATTCGGTATTCGAATCGGTTTATTTGTCGCAACGCATCGTGGTGATGACGCCGCGCCCGGGACGAGTATTTACGGAAATTGCCATCGACGCGCCGTATCCGCGCGACGAGCGGTTTCGTACTTCGCCTGACTATGCCGGGTTTTGCCGCCAGGTGGCTGAAGCGCTTGGCAAGGCTATGGAAGCCGCATCATGAGAGACCGCGCCCCGCGCATTGTTTTGCCGGTGATGGTGCTCGCGATCGGCGTTGTTATTTGGCATCTGGTGGTGCGCGCTTTCGCGATTCCGCCCTATGTCTTGCCGGCGCCTGGATTGGTACTAGCCACGCTGTTTTCCGATGGCAGCCTGCTGTGGAACTCGCTGCTGGTCACGCTGCAGACGACTTTCGAAGGTTTTTTGCTCGCGGCCATCGGGGGCATTGGCCTTGCGATCCTGTTCAGCCAGTCGCGGCCAATCGAATATTCATTTTACCCTTATGCGGTCATTCTTCAGGTGACGCCGATCGTCGCCGTTGCCCCGCTCTTGCTGATTTACCTGCCGCAACACCTGGCCGTGCTGGCATGTGCGTGGATCGTTGCGTTCTTCCCGGTTCTTGCCAACGCCACGCTCGGGCTGAATTCAGTCGATCACAATCTGCTCGCGTTGTTTGAGCTCTACAAAGCGTCGCGCTGGCAGGTGCTGTGGAATCTGAAATTGCCTTCTGCGCTGCCGCAAATGCTCGCCGGGCTGCGCATTGCGGGTGGGTTGTCGTTGGTCGGCGCGGTGGTTGCGGAAATTGCCGCGGGCTCTGCCGGAGCTGGCTCGGGTTTGGCCTACCGCATTGCCGAATCGGGTTATCGACTCAACGTCCCACGCATGTTCGCGGCGTTACTGCTCTTGTCGCTCGCAGGCGTTGCGATCTTCTTCGTGCTGTCGGCGATTGCGCATTTGGTACTGCGCCGCTGGCATGAAAGCGCGATCGAACGCGAACGCTAGCTTCCGAGTACCAGTTGCACGGCGACGCCGAGCGCCGCCATCGCAAGCACAACTTCGATCAGGCTACGGTGCAGCCCGAATGCCAGCACCGCTGCAATCGCCGCCAAGGCGGCCGCGCGGAGATCGAGCGCCAGCGGATCGAACGCATACCAGCGGAGCGGCCCGGCGTGCATTTCCGTAACTTTTCCGAACAGCACATGCAGCGCGAACCACACCGACAGATTCAAGATCACGCCGACAACAGCTGCGGTGATGGCAGCAAGGGCGCCAGACAGTTGCCGGTTGGCCCGCAGCGGCTCGACGAACGGGGCGCCGGCAAAAATCCAGAGCATGGACGGTACGAATGTAACCCACGTCGTCATCGCCGCGCCGAGCACGCCGGCCGCAATTGGTGAGAAAGGGGCTGCATCGCGGAAAGCCGCAAGAAAGCCGACGAATTGTGTCACGAGAATGAGCGGTCCCGGCGTCGTTTCGGCAAGCCCCAGGCCATCAACCATTTCCGGCGCCGTCATCCAGCCGTAAGTTTCCACCGCCTGCTGGGCCATGTACGCGAGCAGCGCATAAGCACCTCCAAAACTCACAACTGCGAGTTTGGAGAAAAAAGTGCCGATGCTCACGAGGACATGCGTCGGGCCCAGCACAAGGGCGGCAAACGCAATCGGTGCCCACCACACAATCAACCCGACCACCGAGGCGATAATGAATTGCCGCCAGCGATTTTCCGCCGGCGCGGGCACGTTTTCGACCTTTCCGCTCAGGCCCAGCTGATTGGGTGCTCTGCGCGCGACAAAATAACCAATGAGTGCAGCTGCGGCGACGATCAATGGAAACGGCAGCGACAAAAAGAAGATGCCGACAAATGCTGCCCCCGCCAGCGAAAGGAGCAGCGCCGTCTTGAGCGCACGCTTGCCAATGCGGATCAGCGCTTCAACCACGATGACCAGCACGGCGGCCTTGATGCCGAACAGTGCGCCATCGATGGCCGAAATACCGCGCCCGAGCGCATAAAGTAGGCTCAGGCCCAGCATGACAAAGGCGCCCGGAAGAACAAAAAGAATTCCTGCGCTCAACCCGCCGCGAACACCATGCAGCAGCCAACCGAGATAGGTCGCAAGTTTCTGTGCCTCCGGGCCTGGCAGCAGCATGCAGAAATTGAGCGCGTGGAGGAAGCGGGCTTCATCCACCCATTTCTTTTCGTCGACCACGACGCGATGCATGAGCGCGATCTGCCCGGCCGGTCCGCCGAAATTGATGCAGCCGATCTTTAGCCACACCGTGAATGCTTCGGCGAAGCTTGGTCGGTCAGTCGATTCTGCAGTTGTCATACTCGTCACGCTGCCTTTGCCGGCCAGTTATGACGCTCTTCGGCGGCGAATCGCAGCCATGCGAATAAAGCATCGTAAACCATGAAGCCGCGATCGAGCAGGCCGTGATCGTCGTCTCCGGCAAGCGCCGAAAGACCGAGCGATATGGCATGTAATCCCGCCGCTTCCGCCGCAATATCGGGCCGTGCGGTGTCGGCGCCACGAACGATCAACGCGAGCCGCGCCAATGATGGTTCACCTTCGAGGCCGAACAGTTGGAGCATCGTGTCAAACGAACAGCGTTCGCCGACGTGGCTGAGCTCAACATCCTTGATGTCGAACGGCACGCCGCCGCTTTCGCGCGCGACATTGACGACCTGATCCGGGTCAACGAACAGAATGCGCGCTTGTGGATCGAGAAAACGGCGGATCAGCCACGGGCACGCGATGCGATCTATTTTTGGCCGTCGTCGCGTGACCCAGACGCTCGGCCGCTTTGGCGCCAGCCGCTCGAGTTCTGCCTTGGCGACAAAGGGCAGGCCAGCTTTTGTCCAGCCCTCATAGCCGCCTTCCAACACGCGCGCATCAATGCCGTCGGCACGTAACTGTGCGACCGCGCTTTGGCCCATTTCGTGGCCGGCTTTGCATGCGGCGATGATCGGGCGCGTGACATCAAATTCTGCCGCCCATTGTTTCGCTTTGGCGGCATCGCGCCAGACGGCGCCTGGCAGCAAGTGCGGCGATGCCTCGTAGGCATCACGCCGCCGCACATCGACGAGTTGCGGCACATCACGCGTCGCAATGGCGTTCCAGAGTTCTTTCGGCGAGATTGAGTAGCTCGGAGACAGCATAGGTCCCCTCCGTGAACGAAGGAGACGGTGCTTGGGCTCGTGAGCCTTGGCAGTGCGGGGCGACCGTCGCAGGCCCCACGTCGATCTTTTAACCCGCTGTCACGCGGGCAGCAAGGCTTCGCTTATCGAAACATCGAGAACGGCACCACAAGCGACATGCCGGACACCAACAACAACATCAAGATCACTCTACGGAATGCCGCATCGTCGAGCTTGCCGTACAGCTTGAGCCCGGCCCATGTTCCGGCCAGCATGCAAGGCAGACCGAGCAGGTAAAGTTTGACGGTTTCGGCGGTGACAGCGCCGGCGAGACTCAATGATACCGTGCTGGTCAATATGGTCGCGAGCAGGACTGGCTGGAAGATTGCGCGCTGGACGTCTTTCGGCCAGTTGCGCAATTGGCACCAAACTACGACGACGATCCCGACCAGGCCGGTCAATCCGGCAAGCAGGCCATTGAGAAATCCGATGCCAACCTCGGTGGGGACTCCTTCGTGCGTCAATTTGATCACCGGCCTCGCCAAACTGTAGATGCTGTAAACAATCAGCAGCACGCCAACGCCAATGCGCATATTGGCCGGATCGATATAAGTGAGCAGCATCGTGCCCGCTGGCACGCCGATCAGTCCGCCAGCGATGAATGGCGCCGCGCTTCGCCATCGCACCGCGTGCCGCAACGCCCAAACGCCGTAGCCCTGCGTCACGAAGCCGTAGCCGACGATCAGGGTCGCGGTCTGGATCGGTGTCAGGATGTGCAAATAGACGCCGGACACCACAAGCCCCATCGCGAAGCCGGCGAGACCCGAGGTCAAGCCGCCCAAAAATGACGCCAAGAGAAAAATCGTCAGAACCATGCCATCCATGGGTTGTTCCTAATTGAAAGCGATCAGCGCTTGGATGGACGGCGTCGCATCTGACGGGGAGGCCGCGGAGACCCCGAACGTTGCAAATTGGCGATCGGCGGCGCGCACTGCGCCGGAATCGAATTGCGGAATTGTCTCGTGAGTTTGCTAGCTTGCGGTGAGCATAGGTCCCCTCCGTAAACGAAGGAGACGGTGCTTGGGCTCGCAAGCCTTGGAAATGCAGGGCGACCGTCGCAGGCCCCGCAAATGAGTATTTACAACACTTCGCGAAGCCCTACAAGGCCAGCCGCATTACACACCCGCATATTCGTCACTCGCCACGGCACGCGGCCTTCGCTAGTTTTTGCGTGGGAGGCGTCCCGATGGCCAACAAAATCGATCTCAGTGCGCGAAATGCAGTCGTCACCGGCGGAGCGCAAGGCATTGGCCGCGCGATTGTCGAGCGGTTTCTTGAATCGGGGGCGGCAGTCGCGATTTGGGATCGGGATATTGATCTCGCGAAAAAGACAGCGGCGGACTTGCAAAAGCGCGGCCGCATTGCGCCCTACGCGGTCGATGTCACCAATTATTCGGATGTTGAACGCGTGCGCGACCAAACGATCAAAGCACTCGGGCGTATCGATATCCTGGTCAACAATGCCGGCATTGCGGGGCCGAATGTGAAGACGTGGGACTATCCGCTCGATGCCTGGCGCAACGTGCTTTCGGTCAATCTCGACGGGCCGTTTCATTGTTGCCGTGCCTTGGCGCCGGCAATGATCGCACAGAAATACGGCCGCATCGTCAACATCGCTTCTATCGCAGGCAAAGAAGGCAATCCGAATGCGCCCGCCTATTCCGCCTCGAAGGCTGGGGTCATTGCGTTGACGAAATCGCTCGGCAAGGAGCTCGCGTCCTATGACATATCGGTCAATTGCATCACGCCGGCTGCCGCGAAAACAGCGATTTTTGATCAGATGACGCAAGAGCATATCGACTTCATGTTGTCGAAAATTCCGCGTGGCCGCTTCGTGACGGTGGAGGAGATCGCAAGCCTCGTCGCCTTTTGCGCGTCGAGCGATTGTTCATTCACTACCGGTGCGGTCTTCGACATTTCCGGCGGCCGGGCGACGTATTGAGCGAAGCGTCTCACCAGCGCCGGGAGCGGCTTATTGGCATTGCCCTTATGTGTGGAGCGGTGGCGTTGTTCGCATGCCTCGACACCACTGCGAAGTATCTCAACACGCAGATGGACTCGCTTGAGATTGCGTGGGCGCGCTACACCAGCGCTTTCGTGCTCACACTCATGGTCTCGAACCCTTTGACGCACCGTGACCTGCTGCGCACCCGCAGCCCGAAGCTTCAACTCATCCGATCTGTATTGTTGGTTCTGTCGACGGCGCTGAATTTCGTTGCACTGCGCTGGCTGCAACTCGACGAAGCGCTGTCGATCATCTTCACGTTTCCGTTCATCGTTGCAATTATTTCCGGCCCACTCCTGGGTGAGTGGCTTGGCTGGCGGCGATGGTCGGCTATTGGATTCGGCTTTGCCGGCGTGTTGCTCATCACGCGGCCCGGGCTCGGTGGAATGCATCCCGCCGCCTTCTTCTCGCTGGCGGCAACCGTCTGTTACGGATTCTACGCCGTGATCACACGCATCGTGTCGCGGGTCGATTCCAATCAAACCTCGCTGTTCTACGCGAATTTCATCGGCGCGCTTGTCATGCTGCCTGTTATCCCATTTGTCTGGCAGCCGCCGGCAAATTGGGTCATCGCGGTGATGCTAACGATGACCGGTGTGCTCGGGAGTACCGGCCATTTCTTTCTCATCGCGGGCCACAAGCTGGCGCCGGCCTCAGTGTTGTCGCCCTTCATCTATACACAGCTGATCTGGGTAGTGATCCTTGGCTATCTGGTGTTCGACCACGTGCCCACCGGCTGGACCATCGCGGGCGCGGCGATGGTCATTGGTTCGGGGCTTTACCTGCTCTATCGCGAGCGGCAGATAGGCAAGTCCACAACCAGCGAAGCGGCGATTGAAGGCCCGCTGGAATAGGAGAGTTGCGGGGCCTTCAGTCTAGGGGCTAAGTTGCCGCCGCCTAACACGGATTTTGAGCTTTCGAGGATCATTTATGGCCACAGCAAAGGACCGCGCGCAGGCCAAGGCCGGCTCCGGACTGAATGACGACATCGGTGAGCAAAAGCGGCTGGAACTGTACCGGACGCAGGTGGTGATCCGCGAGGCCGAGCAGCGCGCCTACGATCTGTTCCTGCAAAACCTGGTCAAGGGAACCAGCCACCTGTCGCTCGGACAAGAAGCGATTGCCGCCGGTTTTGGCGAGGCCATGCAGAAGGGTGACTTGAGTTTTTGCACCTATCGCGGCCACGCCCACACACTGGCGCGCGGCGTTCCGGTCGAGAAGGTGCTGGGTGAGTTAATGCAGCGTGACAACGGACTGATGCGCGGCAAGGGCGGCTCCATGCACCTTACCTCGGAAGCGCATGGCGTTATGGGCTCCTACGCCATCATCGGCGCGCACCTTCCAATCGCCTGCGGCGCCGCTTGGCGCGCGCAATACAAAGGCGACAAAGATGTTTCGGTCTGCTTCTTTGGCGACGGCACCACCAATATCGGCGCGTTCCACGAAGCGTTGAATTTCGCTGCGGTGTGGAAGCTGCCGGTCATATTCGTATGCGAAAACAATCTCTACATGGAATACACGCCGATCGCGGAGGTCACCGCTGTTCCGCATCCGGCCGCCGACCGTGCCTCGGCCTATGGTCTCGAGCGCATCGTGATCGACGGTAACGACGCTGACGAATGTTATCGCGCCGCCCAGAAGGCCTTTGCCAAGGCGCGCGCCGGTGACGGACCGTCGCTGATCGAGTGCATGACCTACCGCCACAGCGGCCATTCGCGCGCCGATCCCGCCAAGTACCGTCCCGAGGGCGAGCTGGAAAAATGGAAGCTGCGCGATCCCATCAAAATCTATCGCGAGCGATTGAAGCAGTTCGGCGTCAGCGATGCGACGATTGAAAAAATCGACGCCAGTGTTCGCAAGGAAGTCGACGATGCGACCGAAATTTGCAAAGCAGCGCCGAACCCACCGCTCGATATTCTCACCACCGACGTCTATGCCGATGGAGGCTGGGCATGGCGGAACTGAGCTACCGCGACGCGGTCATCCGCGGCATCGCGCAGGAAATGAAACGCGACTCCGACGTGGTGTTTCTTGGCGAGGATGTGGCGAAAGCCGGCGGCGTATTCAAGGCGACCGTCGGGCTTTATGAGCAATTCGGCCCGCTTCGCGTGCGCGACACGCCGATTTCCGAGCAGGCCATCCTCGGTGCTGCCATGGGCGCGGCGATGACCGGCTTGAAGCCAATCGCGGAAATCATGTTCTCGGATTTCTTCGCGGTGTGCTTCGACTACATTGCCAACGAAATTCCCAAGAGCCGTTACATGTCGAACGGGCAAACGAAATGCCCGCTGGTGGTGCGCACCGGCAATGGCGCGGGCTCGCGCTTCGGGGCGCAGCACAGCCAGAGCGTCGAGAACTGGTGCATGATGATTCCGGGACTCAAGGTGGTGGCGCCATCGTCCCCGGTCGATGTCATCGGCTTGCTGGCTGCTTCCGTTCGTGATCCCGATCCGGTGATTTTCCTCGAGCACAAGTCGCTCTATGCGACCAAAGGCGAGGTGCCGGACGGCGAAATCGTCGACACGCTTGGCACGGCCAAGATCGTCCGGCCCGGCAAGGATGCAACAATCATTGCGTTGGCGCTCATGGTTCCGCGCGCGCTGGAGGCTGCCAACAGACTCAAGGCGGAACACGGTATTGACTGCGAAGTCGTCGATGTGCGCTCGCTGGTGCCGCTCGACACCCAGACCATTCTCGGCTCAATCGCGAAAACGCATCGGTTGTTCACTGTCGAAGAGAATCCGCGATTGTGCGGCTGGGGCGCGGAAATTGTATCGATAGCGGCGGACGAGGCCTTCTACGACCTTGACGGGCCTCCAGTCCGTATTACCACGCCGCACATTCCACTACCGGCAGCGGATATTCTGGAGGACATCGTGCTGCCGACACCAGATCGTATCGTAGACACGGTGCGGCGGAGCTTGGGGAGTTAAATTCAATTCTGGTCGTTCCGGGGCGCGCCGAAGGCGCGAACTCGGAATCCAGAAATGGACGTTGTGCATGCAATTGGATTCCGGGTTCCGCGCTTCGCGCCGCCCCGGAATGACGAGTTAAGAGGTGTCGCTATGTACGAAAATCTTCTCGCCAATGTTCCGACTGACCTCTGGATTGGCGGCAAATGGCGCAAATCATCGGACAACCAACGTTTCGACGTGATCGACCCGGCGACCGAGAAGAAAATCGCGTCGGTTGCGAGCGCCTCGGTCGAGGACGCCAAGGCCGCGATCGACGCTGCCGAGGCCGCGTTCGAAGGTTGGGCAGGACGCAAGCCGCGCGAGCGCGCCGAGATTCTGCGCAAGGCCTACGA
>DATFVF010000049.1:0-28709 GCA_035260465.1 Pseudolabrys sp.
GAGCAACAGGACGCGCGGGCGCTTGATCAGCGAGCGCGCGAGCGCCACCCGCTGGCGTTGGCCACCGGAGAGCTGACTTACCCGCCGATCGCCGAAACCTTGTAGCCGCGTGAGCGCGAGCATTTCAGCGACGCGTTCGGCGATTTCTGCGCGGCTTGCATTTTCCTGCCGCAGGCCGAACGCGATATTGCCTTCGACCGTTAAGTGGGGAAACAGCGCGTAGCTCTGAAACATCATGTTCACCGGCCGCCGGTGCGGCGGCAGCTCGGCGACAGTCTCACCGTCGAGGAGGATGCGGCCTTCACTCGGCGTCTCGAAGCCGGCAAGCATGCGTAACAACGTGGTTTTGCCGCAGCCAGAGGGGCCGAGCAGCGCGAAGAACTCCCCTTGTGCGATGTCGAGCGTCAGGGCTTCGACAGCGCTGACTGCGCCGAAGCGTTTGGTGATTGCCTCGAATCGCACCAGCGGCGGCCTGTCGCCTGGACCCCGTAACGCCTCGCCGCCGTCCGCCATTGATTCCCCATTTGCGTGGCACCACGCTAGCGGGACGCGCGTACACGCTCAACCCGGCGTCGATCGCCAACGAGATTCATCGGCTCGTCAACGTACGCTGAACGGCCTGTTTCCAACCGGCATATTTGCGTTCCCGCACGTCCGCTTTCATATGCGGCTCGAAGCGGCGATCGAGCCGCCATTGCGCCGCGAAGCCATCGAGATTTGGGCAGATCCCCGCGGCACGTCCGGCGAGATAGGCAGCACCCAACGCTGTCGTTTCCATCACCACCGGCCGGTCGACGGGGCTCGCCAACATGTCGGCGAGAAACTGCATCGTGATATCGCTGGCGGTCATGCCGCCATCGACTCGCAACACAGTTGCAGAGCTTTTCGACGCCGGCCAGTCGGCGCGCATGGCATCGAGCAGATCGCGGGTCTGATAGCCGACCGCCTCAAGTGCAGCCTGCGCAAGTTCGGCAGAGCCGGAATTGCGGGTCAACCCGAAGATCGCTCCGCGCGCCTGCGCATCCCAATAGGGCGCGCCCAAGCCGACAAAAGCCGGCACCAGATAGACTTGTTCGGCTGGGTCCGCGCGTTGCGCCAACGGGCCTACTTCAGATGACGTGGCGATGAGCTTCAAACCATCACGCAGCCATTGCACGGCAGCGCCGGCGATGAAGATCGCGCCTTCCAGAGCGTAAGTCCGCTTGCCGTCGAGTTGGTATGCGATTGTTGTGAGCAAACGATTGCGCGAGACAACACGTTCAGAACCCGTGTTGAGCAGCGCAAAACAGCCCGTGCCATAGGTCGATTTCATCATACCGGGCGCAAAACAGCACTGGCCGATCGTGGCTGCCTGCTGATCCCCGGCAATACCCAAGACGCGGATCGGAGCGCCAAAGAGATCGGAAGTAGTCTCCCCGAACGCACCGGCACAGTCGCAAACATCGGGAAGCAATCCCTGTGGCACGCCAAAAAGCCTACAGAGCTCGCTGTCCCATTCACCTTTGTTGATATCAAACAATAATGTGCGCGCGGCGTTGGTTGCGTCCGTCAGATGCGCTTTGCCGCCAGTGAGGCGCCAGAGCAGAAAGCAGTCGATGGTGCCGAACGCGAGCGTGCCGGCTTCGGCCGCCGCGCGCGCGCCAGCCACATGATCAAACAACCATGCGATTTTGCTGGCGGAGAAATACGGATCGAGCAGGAGACCGGTCTTGCTTGTTATCTCGCCCTCGTGACCGGCCCGCCGCAATGCCTCGCAGTGGCCGACGGTGCGCCGATCCTGCCAGACGATTGCATTGTGGATGGGTTTTCCAGTGCCGCGATCCCAGACCACTGTGGTTTCGCGTTGATTGGTGATGCCAATGCCGGCGATGTCGTGCGCCGTGAGATTTGCCTGCGCCATCACCGTGCGCACCGTGGCGACAACCGCCGTCCAGATCTCCTCGGGATCGTGCTCAACCTCGCCGGGCGCCGGATAAATCTGGCGCAGTTCCTGTTGAGCGCTGGCAAGCGGCTGTAGCGCCGCGTCGAATGCGATCGCGCGCGTCGATGTCGTGCCTTGGTCGATTGCGATGAGAGCCGTCGGCAACTTTAATTCCCCAGCGCTTTACAACGTTAGCCGCCACGCAATGAGGCGATGAACCGTTCGATCGCCGCGCAATCCTCTGGTGTCGCTTTTAGCCCGAGTTTACTGCGCCGCCAGAGCACGTCGTCGGCACTCTGCGCCCATTCGTTTTCCACCAGATAGCGGATTTCGGCCCCTGTGAGATCGCCGACAAAGCGCGGCCCCAGATCCTCCATGCATTGGGCATCCTTGAGGAATCGCTCGAGGCGGCGTCCATAGGCGTGCAAAAGACGCCGAGCGTGCGATGCATGTAGAAACGGCCATCGCCGCATTGCCTCTTCGACTTGGGCATCGAATTTGTCGGGGGCAAATTCCCCGCCGGGGAGTGTCGACCCGGCAGTCCATGGCGGTAGCGCCTCGAAGTAATGGCCGATCCGTGCCATCGCATGTTCCGCCAGTTTACGGTGGGTGGTGATCTTGCCGCCATAGACCGTGAGCAGCGGCGCTTCGCCATCGCGCTGGTCGAGCACAAGCTCGTAGTCGCGGGTCACGTCCTCCGGCTTGTCCGCGCCGTCGTCGTAGAGAGCCCGCACGCCAGCGAATGACCACACCAGTTCATCGGGCGTAACGCTATCGCGGAAATAGAGATTCACCGCCTCGCAAAGATATTTGATCTCTTCGGGATCGGGTGTCGGAGAATTCAGGTCGCCGACAAAATTTTCATCGGTGGTGCCTATCAAGGTGAAATCGTCGGCAAAGGGTAGAGCGAAGACCACGCGCCGGTCTGGAACCTCCAGGATGTAGCCATAGTCGTGCTCGAAGCGCCGGCGCACGACAATATGGCTGCCTTTGATCAGCCTGACCGGTCGAGGCAACGGTTGGCGGATGACGGTCTCTGCTATCTCGCCGATCCACGGTCCGGCAGCATTGACCAGAACGCGCGCGGTCTTTACATCGCGGCGCCCGCGGGCACTGAGCACCAACTCCCAATCGTGCCTGCGTTCCACGCGGTTGCACCGGGTTCGCGTGCGAATGACGGCGCCATGCTCGGCAGCATCAAGCGCATTGAGGACCACCAGCCGAGAATCGTCGACGCGACAATCGGAATATTCGAAGCCGTATTGAAATTCTCGCTTGAGCGGCTGGCCGACGACATTATGCGTCAAATCCACGGTACGCGAGGCCGGCAACAGTTTCCGCGCACCCAACAGATCGTAAAGAATGAGCCCGAAGCGCAACAAGAGCGGCGAGCGAAGTCCGGGCAACGGCGGGAGCATAAAGCGCAGAGGTCGGACTACGTGCGGCGCCATGCGCATCAGGACTTCGCGCTCGTTCAGCGCCTCCCGCACCAGGCGGAAGGCGCGATGCTCGAGATAGCGCAAGCCGCCATGAATCAACTTGCTCGAAGCTGACGAGGTGCCGGAGCCGAGATCGTTCATTTCGACCAGGAGCACACTCAAGCCACGGCCGGCGGCATCCCGGGCTAGTCCCGTTCCGTTGATGCCGCCGCCGATGATGGCGAGGTCGAAGTCGGCCATTGCCTGATGATTCGCTTTGATCCGAAGAATGGGCGGCTTACGCGGCGTACTCAAGAACAGGAGCTCGTTTACCCCGATTTACAGCGCAAAACCCTGGCGCGATTGCAAAAAGTCCGCTGCACAGCCATATCCAGTGAAGGATTGAAGCTTGCTGTTCGCTTTCCGCAAGCGCCACGGAACCTAAAATCAGCCCCGATGCCCTCGCCCCGCCTGCTCGTCGTTGAAGGAAACTCCCCACAGACCATGGCCGACCACCTGGCAGCCGGCGGCACTGTGGCAAGCAAAGCCTATTCAGACTTGCTGCGTGAGCTCCTTCCGGGGGCAGTGGTGGATATTTGTTATCCAGGCGACCCAGCCGCACTCTTGCCCGAAGGTACGTCGCTCGAGGGATATGACGGCATCGCCATCACGGGTTCGAGCCTTCATATCTACAACGCCGCTCCCGAAGTGATGCGGCAGATCGATTTGGTGCGTGCCGCACTCAAGACGGGAACTCCGCTATTCGGGTCATGTTGGGGTTTGCAGGTGATCACCGCGGCCGCCGGCGGCAGCGTTCGCAAAAACCCGAAAGGCCGCGAAATCGGGTTCGGTCGCGGAATTCGCCTGACCGAAGCGGGACGCAAACATCCGATGTACGCCGGCAAGCTCGACGTGTTCAACGCGCCAACCGTCCATCTTGACGAGATCGAAGCATTGGCACCCGGAACGACCGTGCTCGCCACCAATGCCGTGTCGGACGTTCAGAGCGCTGAAATTCGTACGAATGGTTCAATCGCCTGGGCCGTGCAATATCATCCGGAATATCCATTGCGTGAGGTTGCGGCGATCGTGCGGCGCATTGGGACGCGGCTGATTGAAGAAGGCTTTTTCGCCGATGAGGCGGATATCAAAATCTTCGCGAGCGACCTTGACACCCTTGACCGCGATCCCGGCTGCAAGCGGTTGTCATGGCGCCATGGCGTCAGCAAAAATGTTCTCGACAAGCGGCTTCGCGTCAGCGAGGTGGCCAACTGGATCGAATTCCAGGTGTTGCCGACGCGCGTGAAGCGGGGACGAGGCTAGCGCATGGTCCCGAAAAGCATGTCGACCCCGATCGGGGATGGGATCCGGTTTTCGGATAAGATCATGCGCAAAGGGTTATAAGATGGATTATTCCGGCAAGCACGTGGTGATTACCGGCGGCACCGGCGCTCTCGGCACTGCGGTCGCGAGCGCGTTGATCGCCGCTGGCGCGACTTGCACCGTGCCATACGTTCACGAAGGCGAAGCGCAACGCTTTCCCGTGCGTGGCGATCCGAACGTGACTTTGATTGCGGTTTCCGACCTCGCCGAGGAGACAGAGGTCGCAAAACTTTATTCAGGCATAAAGCCTTGGGCTTCGATCCATATCGCTGGCGGGTTTTCCGCGGGCAAAGTCGCAGAAACCGACAAGAAGGCGCTCATGGCGCAGATCGACAGCAACCTCACTTCCTGTTTTCTTTGCTGCCGCGCGGCGGTGAACGCATTCCTCGCCGGCGGCCAAGGTGGGCGCATCGTCAACGTCGCAGCGCGCCCCGCGCTGGAGTGGCGTAGCGGCGCCGGTATGACGGCTTACACAGTCGCCAAGGCGGGAGTCGCGGCACTCACTGTGGCGCTTGCCGAAGAAGTTGCCAAAGACGGCATATTGGTCAACGCCGTCGCTCCCTCAATCATGGACACACCCGCCAATCGCAAGGCGATGCCGAAGGCGAATTTCGACGCATGGCCAAAGGTCGAGGACGTGACGGCGACGATCTTGTTCCTCGCTTCGCCCGATAACAAAGTTACCCGCGGCGCGATTGTGCCGGTGTACGGGAAATCCTAGCCGGCGATCGGGACCAGCTCGAGCGGTGGACGCAACAAGCGTTGCACGGTGCCGGAGGCGACGACCGTGCGGCCTTCCGCATAGGCCTCGTGGTTCTTTTCAATATCGTCGAGTTCGTAAAGATAGTTCACCATCAGCCCGTACGCCTGTGCCATTGCGCGTTCCGAGGTATCGGCGAGCCAATTGATCCGTTCGAGGCGCGCGCCATTTCCCAGGTGAAAGCGCGCCACCGGATCGAGCGGCGCGCCGCGTCCATTGCGTGCCCGCAAAAAATAATACGCCGCCGCGCGCATGACCGTGTCTTGTGCTTGCGCCGCCATCTCTCCGTTAGTCCACCAACCAGGCTGGTCAAGCTCAACGAGGATTGCTTTATCCGCCTCCGTGAGCGCCGCAGACTTCTCCTCGGCCCGCTCGCGCCTGAGCCACGCAGCGAAGCTCGTTACCGGCGACAGCGTCACATATGTCGAGAGCTTTGGCACTTCGCGGCCGACTTCCTCGACGACTTGCTTGATCAGGAAACTGCCGAACGAAACGCCGGAAAGACCGCGCTGGCAATTGGAAATCGAATAGAATGTGGCGGTGCGAGCTTTTTCGACCTCCGCCACCTCGCGGTCTTTTCCAAGGATCGGTGCGATCGCAGCCGGAATATCGCGGGTCAGGGCTACCTCGACGAAAATAAGCGGCTCGTCCACCAGCGCCGGATGAAAGAAGGCAAAGCAGCGCCTGTCGGGCGGATCGATGCGCCGGCGCAGGTCTTCCCAATCGTGGATCTCGTGCACGGCCTCGTAGCGAATGATTTTTTCGAGCACGATCGCAGGCGTCGACCAGTCGATGCGCCGCAGCACCAGAAAGCCGCGATTAAACCACGACGAGAACAGGTGGACAAAATCATCGTCGACCGCGCGCAGGTCTTCGCGATGATCGAGCGAGTCCATCAACTGCTCGCGCATACGCACCAGTGCGGCGGTGCCACCCGGCGCTAGGTTGAGTCTGCGGAATAGTTCCTGCCGACGCGGCTCGGAGGCGACGTGCACTTCGGCGGCGGCCGCATCGGACGGGCTCGCGCGCCAGGCGTTGATCGCCCCTTCCATGCGAGCGGTGTCGGTACCATAGCGCTGTGCGAGCGCCTCGAAAAAGGCGATGCGTGGGCCGGTCGTGAGCGTGGCGTAACGACTGAGGATTTCGCGCGCCAGCGCCACACCCGAAGCCTCGCCACGGCCCGACAATAGATCCTCGCACAACTCAACAATACTTTCGGAACGGGCGGACGCGTCGCCGCGGCGGTCGCCCGCGAGCAGCGCACGGCCGCGTTCGGAAATTGTCTGTAATAGCTCACCGAAAAACGAGGTGTTCATTTAGGCCCTATGGCAACGCCCATCAGATGATCAGGCAACCATGTGGCAATTTCGGGAAAGAAGCACAAGATGAGGATCGCCAGCATCATGCAAATGACATATGGGAACGTACCCCACATCACTTGCGCCAGCGGCACATCGGGCGCAATGGCATTGACGATATAGATATTGAGGCCGACCGGCGGGTGGATCAGGCCGATTTCCATGTTGATGGTCAGAATCACACCGAACCACACCGGATCAAAGCCCGCTGCCGTAATAATGGGCAGCAAGATCGGGCTCGTCATCAGAATGATGGCCGCCGGCGGAATGAAGAACCCGCAGACCAGCAGGAAGATGTTGATGAGGAACATCAGCATCCATTTATTGGCGTGCAGATCCGCGATCCCCTGCGCCAGTGTCTGGGTGAGATAGAGCGACGTGAGCATGTAGCCAAATAGTACAGCGGTGGCGATGATGGTCAGGATCATCACTGACTCGCGCATGGTATCGCGCAGGATCAGCCAGATCTGATCGACCTTCCAAAGGCGATAAATCAAGACTGCCAGGAACATGCACAGGGCCGCCCCGACGCCAGCGGCTTCCGATGGCGTCGCCACGCCGCCATAGAGGGCGTACATGACACCGACAATGATGAAGATGAAGGGCGCGATCTTGGGGATCGATTGAAATTTTTCCTTCCATGAATAGCGGAAATCGACGGCATGCGAGCGAAACCCTCGCTTCCAGATGATGAACACGCTCCACAGCATGAAGAGGCCGGTCAGCATAAGGCCGGGGAAAACGCCGGCGATAAACAGACGGCCAATCGATGTCTCGGTGGCGATGCCATAAAGAATAAACGTGACAGATGGCGGTATCAGAATGCCGAGCGTGCCACCGGCGCAGATCGAGCCAGTTGCGACATCATCCGGATAACCGCGGCGGCGCATCTCCGGAATGCCCATTTTGCCGATAGCCGCGCAACAAGCGGGCGATGATCCGGTGAGAGCGGCAAAGATTGCGCAAGCTCCGAGATTCGAAATGACAAGACCGCCCGGCAATCGGTAGAGCCAGCGGTCAAGCGCTTCGTAGAGGTCCTTGCCCGCCGGCGACGAGCCGATCGCCGCGCCCATCATCACGAACATCGGAATTGCAACGAGCGTGAACTCGTCAAGCCCGGACCAGAACGTCTCGGCGACGACATGCAGGGCATCAAAGCCTTGAAAGAGGACGAGGAACGCGATCGCAATCGCGCCGAGCCCGAAAGCGACCGGGATACCGGACACCAGCATCAGCAACGTGACGATGAGGACAAGCGCTCCTTGCGTTGTCGGGCTCATGGCGCGCCACCCAACAATTCTTCCGCCTGCGCCCGGGCTACATCTTCGGCACTCTCTTGGTCCTTAATGCCGAATGGCGGCGTGCGCCCGGTCACCAGGCACAATGTGTCCGCGACATATTGGAGGGTGAGAAGGCCGAGCCCGACCGGCATCGACAAATAGGGAATCCAAAGTCGCGCGCGCCATACGGTGTTGGAGAGCCACCGCTCCGAATAGGCTTCGTACCAATAAGCCGTGCAGAGTGTGAAAATGACGATGCAAAAGGCCAGCGCCAACAGGCTTGTAAACAACGCAAGCCAATACCGCAGGCGGGGACCGAGGTGCAGCGGCAGAATATCGACATTAACGTGCCCGCGCGTCATCAGCACGTAAGCACTACCGACGAAGGTGGCGCCGACAATGCAGTATGTCACGACGTCGATCTGCCAGATCGTGGTCCGATTCAAAATATAACGCTCAACCACGATGTCGCATATTACGAGAACCGCGGCAGCGATGAGAAAGGCCGCAAACACTCCCGCCACGCGCGACAGGAATGCTACAGCCCGAATGTAGGTGTCCATGGGCTTGTCTTTTTCGGTGTGGTCCGAAGGTCCGAACTGCGCGCGCTACGCGCGCTTGGTGGGCTGGCCGGCGAACAACGCGTCCGCCGGCCATTGTTGCAACTATTTCACCGCAAGGGCTTCGTCGATCAACTTCTGGCCGTTGGGCACGTCCTTGGCAAATTGTGCGTAAGAGCTCTTTTTTGCCACATCGAGCCAGGCCTGATAGTCGGCGTCATTCAAGCTGACTACTTTCGCCTTGTGATCTTCGAAAGCCTTGATCGCCTCCTGATTGATCGCATCTGCTTTGCCTTCGAAATAGGCCTGCGCCTTTTTGCCCGCCGCGATTAGTACGTCTTGCTGTTGCTTGTTGAGCTTGTCGAAGCTCTTTTTTGACATCAACATCGGCTGATACATAAACCACAGCGCGTTGTTACCAGGCGCTGTCAGACAGTCCGCCACTTCATAGAGTCGCATCGACGCGAAGGTCGAGAGGCTGGTGTCGGTGCCATTGACGACGCCGGTCTGGAACGCATTGTATATTTCGTTCGACGGCGGGCTCACAATGCTCGCGCCAGCGCTTTCCCACATGCCGGCAAAGGTCGGGCCTGCAGCGCGGAATTTACGGCCTTTCATATCGTCCGGCTTCAAGATGCAGCCGTTCTTGGATGCCATACCACCCGCGAACCATGCGTCGGAAAGCACTATCACGCCCCGCTTTTCGATCTCGGCGCGAATGTCTGTCATGAATTGCGAATTGTTGATGCGTTTCGCCCGCTCCTGGCTACGGATCAGACCCGGCATCAGCGTCGCGCTGAATACAGGAATTTTTCCGCTCGCATAGTCGAGTGGGAAGAGCGTGATGTCGAGTTGCCCGTTGGCCGTGGCATTCCATTGGTCGTTCGGCTTAAACAGCGATGCACCGGGATAAACCTGAATCTCCAGCCCGACATTGGCGTCCTTGGCTTCCTTCGCAACCATCTGCACCATGTCGTCACGAACGTCGCCCTTGCCGCCCGGGAATTGGTGCGAAGCCTTCAGCGTTACTTGCGCGTGCACCGATACCGACAGCACGATCAGCGCACCGGCTGCGGCAAAGTAAGTCGAGATTTTCCTCATTTTGTGTTCCTCCGTGGGGATTTTTTCTGGCGGCGGAAATTTCCGCCGCGTTTGGTCGCAATCAAAACGATAACCAATACCCCTCGTCGCCCCTTTTTCACATTAGCCGCCGGTGCGACGCAGCGCTATAGCCTCGTTGGCAATTTTGCCTGTAACCACATGCGACTTATAGATAATTCGGGCTATGGCCAGCATGCGCCGATGACCTTATAACCCCCGACATCGCTATTCATTCCGCATATTTCCGGGGGAGTTTTTATCCATGCCGAAGCCGTTAGCGGGCCTCCGCGTCCTTGAACTTGCCCGCATCCTGGCCGGACCCTGGGCCGGCCAGGTGCTGGCCGATCTCGGCGCCGACGTGATCAAAGTCGAGCGCAAGGGAACCGGCGACGACACGCGAGGTTGGGGCCCGCCTTTCGTGGAAGGGATCGACGGCAACCACATCGGGTCCGCCTATTTTCATTCCGCCAACCGGGGCAAGCGATCGATCGAGATGGACTTCGAGAATGACGAAGGCCGGCGCATCGTGCGCAAGCTCGCCGCGCGCTCGGATGTGTTGATCGAAAATTTCAAAGTCGGGGGGCTGGCGAAGTTCGGGCTGGACTACAAAAGCCTCGCGCCCGAATGTCCGCGCCTCGTCTACTGCTCGGTGACCGGCTTTGGACAAGATGGTCCCTACGCCAAACGCGCCGGCTATGACCTGATGGCGCAAGGCATGGGTGGGATCATGGATTTAACCGGTATGGCGGACGGCGAGCCAACCCGCATCGGCATTCCGGTGTCCGACATCTTCACCGGGGTTTATTCTGTCATCGGCATCCTGGCTGCTCTAGCGCAGCGCGAGAAGACCGGCAAAGGCTGCTATGTCGACACTGCGCTGGTCGATTCTACCGTTGGCGTATTGTCGAACCAGGCGATGAACTTTCTCGTCTCCGGCACTGTGCCCAACCGCATCGGCAACGCACACGCGAATATTGTCCCCTATCAGGTTTTTCCGGTCGCGGACGGACACGTGATTGTCGCCACCGGGAATGACAATCAATACGTCAAATTCTGCAAAGTGCTGGGCGCACCCGAACTCGCGCAAAACCCGGCTTACAAAGACAATGTCGGACGGCTGAAACACCGCGAAGAGTTAATCGGAAAATTGTCGACACTCACCGCACGCATAAAACGCGACCTACTGCTCGAAAAGCTCGAAGCCCAGCAAGTGCCGGCGGGACCGATCAACAATCTCGACCAGGTATTCAACGATGCACAGGTTATTCACCGCGGCATGAAGCTGAGCCTGCCGAGCGATGCTGCCAAGGGCGGCACCATTCCCGGCGTACGTACACCGATCGTGCTCGATGGCTGGAAGGCGGCATCCGAAAACCCCGCGCCGCGCCTTGGCCAGCACACGGCCGAAATTCTGCGAGAGATCGGAGAAGGTTGATCGCCGTGCCAGCCGCTAGCTGACGGCGGTCGGCGCCAGCGCGTCGATATCGGTTGCCACATCGATGACGGCCGGGCGTTTCTCGGCGATCGCGCGGGCCAAAGCCGGCGCAAATTCGCTGGCACGCTCAACCCGAATGCCGAGCGCACCCATGTCCTCAGCGAGTTTGGCAAAATTCATTGGATTGTAGGTCCATAATTCGCGCGCCTTGGTGGTCTGTTCACCGCCATAGGCACGATCGAAACCGCGTTTCGATTGATTGCCGCCGCCATTGTTATTGACGACAGTGACCGACGCGAGATTCCAGCGCACCGCCGTTTCGACCTCGCCGATGTGATACCAAAAGCCGGCATCACCCGTGAAAACGATCACTGGGCGCTCGGGGCATGCTGCTTTGGCGCCTATACCGGCCGGAAATGCCCAGCCGAGGTGCCCCGCGCTGCGCATGTAGCTTTGCGTCGGCGTGCGCAGATCGTACATGCCACCCATCCACATGCCGGCATGCCCGGTATCGACGACGACGATCGCATCGTCAGGAACGTGTTTGGTCAAGTCGCCGCAGATGCGCGCCGGATGGATTGGCACCGCGTCCGATTCCAGCGCTGAATTGTATTTGGCGTACCATTCGGCGCGCAGATCCGAGATCTCCTTGATCCAGGCCGCACGTTTTGTCGCGCTGGACTTGTCGATCTGGCCCAGCATGCGCACGACCACATTTCTGGCGTCACCCAGCACACTTGCCAGCAGCGGATAATTGCGCCCGAGCGATTCCGGCTCGATATCGATTTGGATTGTGGGCGTGCCGATCTTCGGTACGGCCCAGAAATGAGTTGTCATGCCGCCGGTTTCAGAACCAATGAAGCACACGAGGTCGGCGCGATTCACCGCACGATTGGCACATTCGCGGGAATAGCTGCCAACCACACCCACCGAAAGCGGATGCGTGCCGGGGATAATGTCCTTGCCGTTCAGCGAAGTTGCGATCGGGATTTGCAGGGCCTCGGCAAGCGCGATCAATTCCCTCCCCGCACCGGAGGCGCGTGCACCGCCGCCCACAACGATGATCGGGCGTTCGGCTTTTTGCAGCAGCTCGAGCGCAGCCTTCACATGCGCAGACTCCGGCTCAGGACGGAACGGCGGAACGCGGGAGAACTGTGTCTCCACCATTGCGTCCATTTCGGCTTCGTCGAGATCGAGCTGTCCCTCATTTCCTCGGAATTGCAGATGCACAGGCCCTGGCACACCGGTCGTCGCAGCGCGAAAGGCCTGCCGCACCATGTCCGGAATGCGTCCAACGTCATCAATCGTGACGTTCATCTTCGTCACCGGTTCAAAGGCCGGGACGTCATCGATTTCCTGATAGACCTTGCGGAACTTCGTCTTCGGATCGCGGCCGCCCGTCATCGCGATCACTGGCGAATGCGCGAGGTATGCATCGCGCAGGCCCGCGGCCAGATTGAGTGCGCCGATCACCTGCGCCATGCAAATTCCCGGCTTGCCGGATGCCCGCGCATAGCCGTCCGCCATGTAAGCTGCGGATTTCTCGCCGTGACAATGTACGCGTGCGATATTCGTCCGCCGCTCCATCTCGGCAAAGGTGCGCCGAAGAACTGCCGGCACCATAAACACATGGGTGACGCCGTAGCCGGCCAACATGTCGGCAAGAACTTCAGCGCCGACGCGTTTCATATTGTGTCCGACAGTCGCCATGATCAACTACGACCTTTCACTCGGGAATAAATTTCATCGCTATGCCGTTGATGCAATAGCGTAAGCCAGTCGGCGGCGGCCCGTCGGGGAATACGTGGCCAAGATGACTGCCGCAGCGGCTGCAATTAACTTCCGTGCGTATCATGCCGTGACTGCGGTCCTCGATGGACTCGACGGCTCCGGGCACCGGGTCGTTAAAGCTTGGCCAGCCGGTACCGCTTTCGAATTTCTTTTTCGAGACGAACAATGGCTGATCGCAGCCGGCGCAGATGAATGTACCGGAGCGCTTCTCATAATTGAGCGCGCAACTTCCCGGCATTTCGGTGCCGTGTTCGCGCATGATCTCATACTGCTCCGGCGTAAGCAGCTTGCGCCATTCGGCCTCGGTGTGGGTGACCGCGTATTGCTTTGCCATCTTTGCTGCTTCTCCCTCAAAGTCATTCCGGGGCGCACCGAAGGTGCGAACCCGGAATCCAGAAAGATCCATTGCCGCCAGTCGATGACGGCAAGTGCCGTCATTTGATCGCGAGCGGGTTGACCGGCGATCCCACCGCGCCCGTGATCGGAATGGCCGGCGCCACAAACAGGAATTCGTACACTTTGTCCTGATCACAATCGTCGGCGAGTTCTTTCAAATTGAAAATCTCGCCCATGGTCATGCCCATAATCGGTATCGTGATCCAGTGCCAGGGCTGGTTGATCCCCTCTTCGCTCTCGTTCGGCCGCACCTCGCAGCCCCAGGTGTCGCTCGCAAGCGCGGCAAGCTGGGTATTCTTGACGAAATCGAGAGTCTCAAATGAAAAGCCGGGCGCGTCGCCGCCTGGATAGCCGTCCCAGCTTCCCGCCTTTTGACAGCGCTCCATCATGCCCGTGCGCACGATGACGTAGTCGCCGCGCTTTAGCTCAACCTTTTGCTTTTTCGCAGCCCCGTAAAGATCGTCATTGGTGATGCCGTAGCCGTCATCGAGGGCCTCGACATTCTTGTAGCGTGCAACATCGAGAAATACGCCGCGTCCGACCATTCTGCTCTTGGTTTTTTCGATCCCGCATTTTTGCGCGCCGGCCGATGTCACTTCGCGGCAGTCATAGCCGTTCCACATGTAGTTTTCATAGAACACGTGGCCCAGCCCGTCCCATTGCGTGCCGCATTGCAAAGGCATCGTCACCATATCGTCGGCGGCGCGGATACCTCGCTTGTCGAGCACACCGGAATAGGCGTCGGTGCCCGTACGCAGCATCGTGTGTATAGGATTGGTGCGCCCCATCGACGGGTATTTGCTTTTTGCGCCCTGGGGACCGGTGTGATCGAAGTTCAGCGCGAGCGAAATCACTTTGCCCTTCTTCACGAGACGCGTGGCGGCCACGATATCCTCGGCCGTCGTGTAGTTGAGTGTGCCGACCTCGTCATTCGGGCCCCACTTGCCCCAATTTTTGTACTTCTCTGCGGCTTCGCGCATGTCCTGACGGGTAACCTTTCGAGCCGGCATTGAGTTTCCTCTGACGAGAATGGGACACATTGGCCGCCGGAATACAGCCTGTGAAGGCGGACGATGCAAGCCCTACTGGCAAGAGACCCCTGCAATGCTACGATGAAAAAAAGGGAGGAAACGATGCACCGGCTGTTTCGCCTTCTGGCGACCGGCACGCTGTTGTTCGGCGCGCTGTCTGCCCCCCTCATCGCCCAAGCGCAGGACAACGCGGCTTACCCCACACGCCCGGTCAAGATCGTCGTGCCATTCGCACCGGCCGGTCCGACCGACGTGATGGCGCGCCTGATCGCACAAAAGCTGAGTGACAGCCTTGGCAAGCAGTTCTACGTCGAGAACCATCCCGGCGCCGGCGGCAATCTCGGGATGGCGCTGGTCGCTAACGCGGCTCCCGATGGCTATACGCTGCTGCTGGTCAGCTCCAGCGTCGTCGTCAATCCGAGCCTGTATGAAAAAGTGCCCTATGACGTCTTCAAAAGTCTCGCGCCGGTAACGCTGGCTGGATCAAGTCCAAACATTCTGGTCGTCCATCCGTCAGTGCCGGCGAAGAACGTAAAAGAACTCATTGCCTACATTCATGCCAATCCCGGTAAAGTGAGCTTCGCGTCCCCGGGTTTCGGCACCACGGCAAGTCTTGCCGCCGAGAACTTCAAATACGCGCTCAAGCTCGACATTCAGCCGGTACCGTTCAATGGCGCGGGCCCTGCACTCAACGCCGTTGTCGCCGGGCAAGTGCAAATCGGTTTTATGGCGCTTCCGCCGGTCACTCCGCACCTGAAAGCGGGGACTTTGCGCGCGCTCGCATTAACAACGGAAAAGCGCGTAGCCGCGGCGCCCGACGTGCCGACGATGGCAGAAGCGGGTGTCCCTGGCGACCAGATCTCCGATGTGATGCAGGCTGTCTTTGCGCCGGCCGGCACACCGAAGCCGATCATCGATCTGTTGCAGAAGGAAATCGCCAAAGCGGTGGCCGCACCTGACGTCAAGTCGAAGCTCGACTCGCTCGGCTTCGAGGCCATCGCCGATACACCCGAGCATTTCGCCGCGCGCATCAAGATGGAAGTGCCGAAATGGGCAAAGGTGATCGAAGCGGCCAAGATTGAAAAAGTGAAATAAACAAAACAGTTCGTATGGGGAGAAGTGCATGAAACTCACAATCCGTATGCTCGCACCACTGGCGGCAGCCGTGCTCGCCAGCAGCGCGGCCCAGGCCGCAGGCTATCCCGATCATCCGGTGAAAGTCGTCGTACCGTTTGCCGCCGGCGGACCGACCGACGTGATGGCGCGGCTCGTTGCGCAAAAATTGTCGGAAAAACTTGGACAGCAATTCTATATCGAGAACATTGGCGGCGCCGGCGGCAATATCGGCACCGTCAATGTCGCGCGATCGGCTGGCGACGGCTACACGATCCTGGTTGCCTCCTCGAGCTATGTGGTGAACCCGAGCCTCTACAAAAATTGTCCCTACGATCCGTTCAAGGATTTCGTTCCGATCATCCTTGCCGCGATTACTCCGAATATTCTGATCGTCCATCCTTCGGTCCAGGCGAAAACAGCGAAGGAATTGATTGAGGTTATCAAGGCCAATCCCAACAAGTTCACGTTCGCTTCGCCCGGCCTCGGCACCACGCCGGACCTTGCGAGCGACCTGTTCAAGGCCACGTATCATCTCGACTTCGCCATTGCGCCTTACAAAGGCGGCGGCCCGGCAGCCCAGGCCGTCTTGGCCAATGAAGTCCCGGCATCGTTCGTCGCCATGACGCCGACGACGCAGTTGGTGCAGACGGGCAAGCTGCGCGCGCTTGCGGTTACGACCAAGAAACGCTCCACCGCGCTGCCGGACGTGCCGACCCTCGCGGAAGCCGGCATCACCGGGCAGGAATCCGAAACGATGCAAGGCGTCTTCGCGCCGAAAGGAACGCCCAAGGAGATCGTGGATCTCTTGCAGAAAGAGATCGCCGCGATCGTCACGAACCCCGACATGAAGGCGAAAATGGCGCCGCTCGGCTTCGAACCGGATGGCGGCTCGTCGGCCGAGTTTGCCGCTTACATCAAGACAGAAGTTGAAAAGTGGAGCAAGGTCATTAAAGACGCCAACATTCCGCAAATCCAGTAGTTCGGCTCGTTATCCAGCGCAATGCGTATCGTCGATATTCGAGAGACGGCGATTCCGCTCAAATCGACGCTCTCCAATTCGAGCTTCGATTTCACCGAAATGACGACATCGGTGGTCGCGGTAATCACCGACGTCGTTCGAAACGGGAAGCCGATTTGCGGCTTTGCCTTCAACTCCACCGGCCGTTACGCCTGCGGCGCGCAGATGCGCGCACGCTTTATTCCGCGCATTCTCGCCGCCGATCCCGCCACGCTTATTGAGAGCAGTGGTGAGAACCTTGATCCGGAAAAAATCTTCGCCTGCATGATGCGGCGGGAAAAAGCGGGTGGCCATTCCGAGCGCTCGATTGCTATTGGCACCATTGAAATCGCCCTATGGGACGCCATTGCCAAAATTGCCGACAAACCACTGCATGCCTTGCTGGCCGAACGCTTCAACAAGAGCAAAATTGCGGACAAAGTGTTCTGTTACGTCGGTGGCGGATGGTATTGGCCGGGGCAAACGATCAAAGACCTGCAGGATGAAATGCGCCGGCACCTCGACGCCGGCTACACCATGGTGAAGATGAAGGTCGGCGGGTTGCCGTTGGATCAGGACCTGCGCCGGCTGGAGTCTGTGCTTGAAGTTGTCGGCTCGGGCGAACATCTCGCGGTCGATGCCAATTGCAAATTCGGTCGCGACGAAGCCCTGAGCTACGCCAAGGCGCTCGCACCGTTCAAGCTGCGTTGGTTTGAGGAGCCCTGCGACCCGCTGGATTTTGCGTTGTTCGCGGAGCTTGCAAGCATCTACCAGCCACCACTTGCCACCGGCGAGAACCTCTATTCGACCCAGGACGTAGAGAACCTGGTGCGCTTCGGCGGCTTCCGCGCCGGACGGGATGTTATCCAGATTGACCCGCCGCAGGCCTATGGCATCGGGCAATACGCCCAGACGGTGGAGATGCTGTCGCGCCACGCCTGGCCGCGCGCGTCGCTGTTTCCCCACGGCGGCAACCAGATGTCGCTCGCCATTGCCGGCGGCTTCGGACTTGGCGGCGCGGAATCATACCCCGGCGTGTTTGGCGATTTCGGGGGTTTTGCCGACGATGCGCGCATTGAGAATGGCGCGATCTCGCTCTCGGACCGGCCCGGCATCGGCTTCGAAGGCCAGGCCAGACTGTTCCGCATCATGCGAGAACTGGCGGGGCTTTAAACCGCTATTCCGCACCTTCCAGCGCTGCCGGAATCTCGATCGGTGCTTTGGGACCGCGGAGACGAACGTAAATTTGCAGCCCGATCAACAGCACGCACAGGAAGATGAACACCGCACTGATTGGACGCTCGACGAACACAAGGATGTCGCCGCGTGAAATCAGCATGGCGCGCCGGAAGTTCTCCTCGAAGCGCGGCCCCAGCACGAAGCCGAGCAAGATCGGTGCCGGATGGAAGCCGAGCCGCAGCAGCACATAGCCCAAAATGCCGATGGCGACTGTTTCACCGACCTGGAACATGTCGTTGTTGGCGGCATAGACCCCGATGCTCACGAAGAACAGCGCGCTCGGATAGAGATATTTGTAGGGAATCGTCAGCAGCTTCACCCAGATTCCGATCAGCGGCACGTTCAGCAGAACGAGCATAATGTTGCCGATCCAGAAGCTGGCGACGAGGCCCCAGAAAATATCCGGATGCTCTTTGATCAGCTGCGGACCAGGCACGATGCCCTGAATCATCAGCGCGCCAAGCAACAGCGCCATCACCGCGTCGCCCGGAATGCCGAGACTCATGGTGGGAATGAAATCGCCCTGCACCGAGGAATGGGTCGAGGCCTCAGGCGCTATCACCCCTTCGATCAACCCAGTGCCGAATTTTTCCGGGTGTTTCGAGATTTTCTTTTCCGTTGCGTAGGCAACGAACGAAGCGATGGTCGGCCCGGTGCCCGGAATGAGCGCGCACAAACTGCCGACCAGCGTACCGCGGAACATCGGCGCGATTGCCTGCTTCACGTCGGCCCTGGTCGGACGCATGTCGCGCAAGCGGACTTTCGTATAGGCCGTATTGATCTGCGACACCTGGTTGACGCTGTTCATGAACTCGGCGATGCCAAACAAGCCAAGCGCGAGCGCTACCAGCTCGATGCCGTCATCAAGATGGGTCATTCCGAAAGTGTATCGCTCGGCGCCGGTCTCAAGATCGGTGCCGACGATGCCGAGCATCAACCCGAGCACTGTCATCGCCACGCCTTTGATCGGCGAGCCGCGCGCCAGCGTCGAACCGGCCAACAAGCCCAGCAGCATCAACGAGCAAATTTCAGCCGGGCCGAATTGCAGCGCGACCTGCACCAGCACCGGCGACAGAAAAATCATCTCCGTGATGCCCCAGGAGGCACCCACGAACGACGCCATCACGGTCAATCCCAGCGCAACGCCGCCCCTGCCTTGCTTCGTCATGGGGAAGCCGTCGAGACACGTCACCGCATGTGGTGGATGACATGGCAAATTGAGCAGGATCGAACAAATCGCGCCACCATACTGCGCGCCGTACATGACACCGGCGAGCATCAGGATCGCGCCGACCGGTTTGATACCGAATGTAAGGGGCAGCAGAATCGAAATCGTCGCCAGAGGGCCCATGCCCGGCAACACGCCGACCATGTTGCCGACCAGCACGCCGATGAAGCACCACATCAAATTGTGGGGCTGCAGCGCGACGCCAAACCCGTACCAGAGATCGGTTAGTGCTGTTGAGATCAAAAGCCCCTCCACGTCAGCAACGGCATCGGCACTTGCAAAAGATATGAAAACAATCCAACGCCGAAAATAGTCACGACCGTCGCCAAAATAACAGAGCTCTTAAGTGTCGCTGCGCGATCCCCAAGCGCGGAAACGAATACGCAAGCAAAAATGCCGGGCATCAGCCCGAAGAAACTGCCGAACAAGATGAAGCACAGCGGCCCGGCAAGAATGCAGGCCCAGCCAAGCCATTCGGGATGCTCGGGCAAAATACGTTCGTCCTCGCCTTCCGGCGCCGTGAGGGCGGTTCCGGCAATCAGGATTCCGAGAAAAATCAAAATGATGCCGAGCGCGGTCGGCAAGAATCCCGGGCCCATATGCATCAGGGTGCCGAGGCGATACCCCGGCCCTTTCAGGGCCATCACCAAACCGAAAAAGATGATCAGCCCGCCAGCATAAAAATCGCGCTTTCGCACGAGATTCTGAACAAGCTGCATGACCGGGCCGCGTGCGGGGCGCAAAGTTTCCTCCACCATTTTATCGTTCTAGCCGTCGCCCCAATGAGGATTAGGACGGCTAGGGGCTACTATCAATCCCCGTGCACCGCAATACGGAACGGGGCATTTTCAGCGGTCTTTGGCCGTGCTGACTCCCAGTAAAACCTTTGTAAACGTTGCGGGGCCATACTGCCAGTTAACACCATTATGCGACATCAGTTGCCAATTCTGGAACCCCTTTTGTCGACTGTAGCCAGCTCGTTTCGTCGAGCGCACATACTCGAACCTGAATCTTGATCATGACCGCCGCCAAAGCACCGACGATTGCGTTTGTCATCCCTTGTTACAATGAACAAGTTGGCATTCAGCACACACTCACGTGTCTCCTTGCCGATCTCGACAAGCTGGAAAAATCAAAGGCTATCTCGCCGAAAAGTTACGTATTGTTGGTCGATGACGGCAGCACCGACCGGACCTGGGCGCTGATTGAAAGAGCCTCGCATAAGCACGCGAAACGCGTTCGAGGCCTCAAATTGTCGCGCAATGTCGGGCACCAGAACGCGCTCCTTGCGGGCCTGCTTGAGCAGGTCGGAAAATCTGATGCGGTCATATCGCTCGATGCTGACTTGCAAGACGACATGTCGGTTGTCGCGGAGATGATCGAGCACTTCAACAACGGGACCGAAATTGTATTCGCTGTACGCAAAAGGCGTAACAGCGACAGCCGCTTCAAACGCGGCACTGCCGATCTTTACTATCGTACCCTGAATTGGCTTGGCGCCGATATCATTCCGCACCATGCGGACTTCCGTTTGATGAGCGATCGCGCGCTGCGCGCACTTTCGCTCTACGGCGAATCGCACGTATTCCTGCGCGGCCTTGTTGTCCAGCTTGGCTTCAAGACGGCAACCGTCACATTCGACCGGCTCCCGCGGCAGCACGGCGAGACCAAGTACACCTTGGCCAAAATGGTTGCCCTTGCCCTCGACGGGATTACGTCACTGTCGGTGCGACCGATCCGCATCATCGCTTTGATGGGGATTATTTTGTTCGTCGTTTTTATCGGCATGAGCGTCTGGGTTTTCACCACGTGGCTTGCAGGTCATACGGTGCAGGGCTGGACTTCGGTCATGTTGCTATTCTTGCTCATCGCCTCGTTTCAGACTTTCGCTATCGCGGTGATAGGCGAATATGTCGGGAAAATATATTTCGAGGCCAAATCGCGCCCGCGTTATATTGTCGAGCAAGAAATCGGCGGTCCGGCGGCAAAGCCCGAAGCCGGCACGACTCGCAGTCGGACAGAGGCTCTGCAACCGTCGAAAATTGGGTATTCGCGCGCAACACTCTGATCGGTTATGGTGGGGTCACGACGCGACCCCACATCTCTGCTCAGCAAAGCGCCAATGGATACCGACGTTCTCCGCCGACTGCACTATGCCGCCGCCATTGCCTGTGGTGTGTTTGCAGCTCTGGTTATGCATATTCTGCTCACCGTGTCCGGCATTGGGCTCGACTCCGTATTGCGAGACAGTGCCATCGGCAACAAGCAGCAATTTATTTCGGCCATGGCCTGGTGGGCTATCGGCGGCGCCGCCTTCGTCGGCGGCTGGGCATCGGGCGCCTACCTGATCGCGGCGGCTCGTGAGCGCGAATTGGTCTTTCGGCTTGCACAACGATTTCTAATTGCGTTGGTATTTGTGGCTGCCACCGCCGGTGGAATCATGAGCAAGACAGGCAACCTGGGCGGTACAGTCGATGTAATTGCAGGCCTTGCCGCGCTCGGGCTAGGACTGATCTGTGCGTTTTGTGGAGCACGGCTCGCATATCTCAATGCGGAGCAGGTCTAGCGGCCACGGAAATCGGCGCGCGGTGCAGCATTTCCGCAACCGCTACGAGTAACAGCGAAGTTATTTGCTGGCGCACGAATTCTCATCGAAGCTATTTACGGTCGGAATACGCGAATACCGCCACAAAGGCCGACGGCCGCAACAACGGTGGAGCGAAATTAATTCCCGAAGCGCGACCTAGAAAATCCGCACGACAACGCCGATGATGCGCAATAACGAAGGTCAATAGTTGAGATTGAAAAGAATTGACATAAGCGAAGATGGGATAACGGCCATGTTTTTTTCGGCGCTGAGATCATCCCTACTAGCACTTCTCATTCTTGCGCCGGTCACGGCGCTGGCACAGAGCCCAAATCAACCGCCGGCTCAACCGGCCGCCACCGACCAGCAATTGCTCAAACCCGAACAGCTGGACGCGCTCGTCGCGGGCATCGCGTTATATCCAGATGCTTTGCTGTCCGAGATACTCATGGCCTCGACTTATCCGCTTGAGATTGTGCAGGCCGACCGCTGGGCGACTGAGAACAAAAATCTCAAGGGCGACGAGCTGAAAGCTGCGACCGACAAACAAGGCTGGGACAACAGCGTCAAGGCTCTTGTTGCAACGCCTTCTGTCCTGTCGATGATGAGCACGAAGCTTGATTGGACGGAAAAACTGGGCGACGCCGTTCTCGCTCAGCAGCCTGACGTGATGGATGCGATCCAGAGGCTGCGAACGAAAGCGCAGGCCAATAACAAGCTAAACTCAACCAAAGAACAAAAGGTCACGGTCCAGCAGGACCAGGGCAAGCAAGTCATCGTCATCGAACCGACAGCACCCGACACTCTCTATGTGCCGTACTACGATCCTGCGGTCGTCTACGGCGGTTGGCCCTACCCCGCCTACCCGCCTTATTACTTCCCGGCGCCTGGCTACATCGCGGGCGCGGTCATCGGGGCCGGAATAGCGTTCGGCGCGGGCTATGCGATTGGACGCTGGGCGTCGGGCGGCAATTATTGGGGCGGCGGTTTCAATTGGGGCGGCAACAACATCAACGTCAACCGGAACGTCAACATCAACAATAATTGGCAGCACAATCCCGCACACCGGCAAGGCGTCAGGTACAACAACGCGAACGTCTCGCAGAAATTTGGTAACAACAACATCCGCGGCGGGGCCCAGAACCGGATGGATTACCGCGGCCGCAGCGGCGAGCAGGTTCTCAAGCCCGGCGGCGGGCAAGCCAACCTGGGCGATCGTGGTGGCGCCAATCGACCGAACGCGGGCGATCGTGGCGGGGCCAATCGGCCGAACGCCGGCGATCGCGGCGGTGGCAACCGGCCAAACGCGGGCGCCGGTGGCAACCGGCCCGGCGCTGGCGGCGGCGGGAAAGAGCGCCCGAGCGCGGCGAACCGGCCAGCAGCGCGCGGCGGCGGCGGTGGCCGCGACGGCGCGTTCAATAATGTTCAGTCCGGAAAGGCGGCCCACGCGCAAGCGGCGCGCGGCCGGGCCAGCGCTAGCGGCGGCGGAGGTGGTGGTGCGCGCGCGGGCGGCGGAGGCGGCGGAGCACGGGCGGGCGGCGGCGGTGGCGGAGGCGGAGCCCGTGGCGGTGGCGGTGGTGGTGGCCGCGGCGGTGGTGGCGGCGGCGGCGGACGGCGCTCAGATATTCGATTGAAGCACGATATTGCGCTGATTGGCCGGCTCGACGATGGCCTTGGGTTCTATCGCTTTAGTTACAATGGTAGCGGCAAAGCCTATGTCGGCGTCATGGCACAGGAAGTACAAACTGTCGCGCCAGACGCGATCATGCGGGGTCGCGATGGCTATTTTCGGGTCTATTACGAAAAGCTTGGGCTGAAATTCGAGACCTACGATCAGTGGGTCGCTTCCGGTGCCCGAATTCCATCCACTGCTCACGCGCTCCACAATTGAAGTCAGCTTCTAATGAGTCCGAGGATGTCATGACCAACGCAGTGTACGTTCGCTTTTTCGGCAAACTCGCCTCGTTGACGGCGGCAATGCTCTTCGTCGCATCTGTGGCGAGCGGGCAAGAGTCTTTCAAGACACCCGAAGCCGCGGTCGACGCTCTCGTTGGAGCCGCGAAAAGCGGTGACCGCAAAGGGGTTATGACAGTGCTCGGTGCAAAAGCGGCCGATATTGTGTCATCGGGCGATCCCGTCGCCGATGAGGACGCACGCAAGAGAGTCATTACAGCCTTTGATGCAAAACATCAGATCGCCATGGATGGCGATAGCAAAGCGACAATGGTGATCGGCCCAGAAGATTATCCGTTCCCGATCCCGCTCGTGCGCAAAGATGGGATGTGGCAGTTCGACACCGCCGCCGGCCGCCAGGAGATACTATTTCGCCGGATAGGCCGCAACGAGCTCAATACCATCCAAAGTTCTCTTGCTTACGTCGACGCACAAAATGAGTACGCAGAAAAAGATCGTACGGGCGCAGGCAAAGGTATCTATGCGCAACGCGTTGTCAGCAGCGCGGGCAAGAAGGACGGCCTCTACTGGCCGGACGACCAGGGCAATGACGCAAGCCCCTTGGGCGATCTTGTCGCAAAAGCGACGTCTCAGGGATATCGCGTCGGTGGCGGGCAGATCCCTTACCACGGCTACTACTATAAAATTCTCACGAAACAGGGCCCTGCCACTCCAGGTGGGGCGTTAGATTACGTCGTCAAGGGCAACATGATCGGTGGCTTTGGGCTCGTCGCCTATCCGGCCGAGTACCGCAACTCCGGCGTGAAAACATTTATCGTCAATCACAGCGGTGTCATTTACGAGAAAGATCTTGGTCCGAATTCTGCAGAAATCGCCGGACGAATGACGTCATTTAATCCGGACGACACGTGGCAGAAGGTCGACGCCGCGTCTCAATGACGAACAGGCAAATTTGAATTGCAAAAGACCGCCATGAGGCGGTCTTTTCATTTCAGCCCAAACGTTGAGCAAGCTAGCGTCAGGCTGACGTTTTATGGATATCCACGGCACGGCCAGCAGGCGGCCGTGTCCCCGGCCGCAACCTTTCGCGGATGGCCTGGAAAGTGACGTAGAGGGGCGGAATTGCGAAAATGCCAATGAACGACGCGAATATCATGCCGCCGAACACTGGCGTGCCGACATTCCGGCGCGCGAGCTCAGACGCGCCGCTTGCCACAACGAGAGGAAGGAGTCCGAGGATGAAAGCAAATGATGTCATCATCACAGGCCGGAATCGCAACCGTGCGCCTTCGGTCGCGGCCTCAAGCAAGGGAACGCCTTTTTCTCGCTGTTCCTTGGCAAATTCGACGATAAGAATTCCATTCTTAGCGGCCAGGCCAATCAGCACAACCATTCCGATCTGCCCATAGAGATCGAGCGTGAGACCGCCGAGAACGACCGCAATAAACGAGCCCAAAATACCGACCGTGACCGACAACAATACGGGGACGGGTATCGTCCAGCTTTCATACAGCGCCACCAGAAATAGATAGGCGAACAGGACGGCAAAGCCGAGAATGATTGCCGTCTTGCCTTCTGCACGTTTTTCCTGAAACGCGGTGTCGGTCCACTCCCCGGCATACCCTGGCGGCAAAGTACGCGCGGCCACCTCTTCCATCGCCTTGAGCGCCTGGCCGGATGAAACACCTGGCGCCGGACTGCCTTGAATGGTTACGGCTTGCCGGTTGTTGTAGCGAATGAGACCCGGTGGACCGACGACGACCCGAGCTTCCGCCAGGCTCCGCATCGGAATCATTTTCCCGTCGGCGCTTCGCACGTTAATTCGGAAAATATCGTCGATGCCAGATCTGTCGCTCGATTCAGCCTGGATCTGGACTTGCCAGGTCCGGCCAAACAAATTCATGTTGTTGACGAAATATCCTCCGAGCGACGCCTGGAGAGCCTCGAATACCGAATTTAAAGACACCCCTAGAATTTGTACTTTGTCGCGATCGATATCGAGATAGATCGACGGGTTCGTCGCAGAGAACGTAGAAAATACGCGACTTAACCGCGGGTCCTGGTTTGCGGCAACGATGAGCCCGCGCAATGCCTGGGCCAGGTCTTTTGGGTCGCCGCCGCTAAGATCCTGAAGAATATATGCGAAGCCTCCGCCGCTCCCAAGACCAAGGATTGGCGGTGGTGCAAGCGGAACGACCTGCGCCCCCTGGATTTGCCGGAACTTCGAACCAAGTCGTGCAATCACTTCACGCACACCCAGCCCAGTGTCCTTGCGATCTTCGAATGGCTTGAGGGTGACGACAAAAAATCCGGCATTCGATTGGGAATAATTATCGATAAAATTCAGGCCAATAACGGACGTAACGTCCTCGACCGCTTTTTCCTCGCGCAAAATGGCTTCGCCCTGCTCCATGATATCCGTCGTGCGTGCAATTGACGCGCCTCCCGGCATCTGCGCAACGACGAACAAAGCGCCTTGATCATCTTCCGGCAGAAAGCCTGTTGGCGTAATCTTTGACAGCGCGACAACTCCAACGCCACTGATGGCGACCAGCACGAGTCCGATGACGGAGATTCTGACAAGACGCGCGACGATCGAACCGTAGCGATCCCGCACATAGTCGATCGAACCCATCACTCGTCCCATGATGCCTCGTCGCGGCCCGTGATGAGGCCGCAACAGCACCCCGCAGAGTGCCGGAGAAAGAGTGAGCGCATTGATGGCGGAAAGAAACATTGAAACCGCGACCGTTACAGCAAATTGCCGGAACAGCTCACCGGAAATACCGGGTATGAACGCAACCGGCACGAACACCGAAAGCAGCACGAGCGTGATCGCGATGATCGGTGCTGTGATTTCCGACATCGCCCGTTTGGTCGCCTCCGCCGGTGTAAGCTCTGGGTGTTCTTCCATCACCCTTTCAACGTTTTCGACCACGACGATTGCGTCGTCGACAACGATTCCGATGGACAGCACAATGGCCAGAAGCGAAACGGAATTGGCGGAATATCCGACAGCTAACAAGACGATAAATGTGCCGATGAGGCTGACAGGCACCGCCAAGGTCGGAATTAACGTAGCGCGCACACTGCCAAGGAAAAGGAATACAACGATCACGACAAGAATGAACGCCTCAATGAGCGTTTTTTGAACCTCGTGTATCGTGTCCTTAACGAAGACCGTCGGGTCGTACGTAATCTTCCAGGTTAAATCTTCCGGAAAGTTTTTCTGTAATTCTTCGATTCGGCCGCGAACCGCATTCAGTGTGGTGATGGCGTTGGCGCCGGGTGTTTGGTAAATGGCAATAGCGGCGGCCGGCCCTCCATTGAGCCGCGTCTCTCGATCAAGATTTGCTGCGCCCAAATCCACCCTGGCAAGATCGCGAAGGCGGAGCACAGACCCATCCGGGTTGGTCCGGATAACGATATTTTCGAATTCGGGAACGCTGCTAAGCCGGCCTTTGGTCTGAATATTCAGCTGTAGCTGCTGATCATTTGCCGCCGGACGCGCGCCAATACGACCGACGGCTGCCTGAATATTCTGCGACTGAATCGCGTTGATGATATCGGCTGTTGTCAGGTTAAGACCCGTGAGCCGATCGGTCCGCACCCATACACGCATCGAGTAGTCTTGCGGACCCCAGAGCGCTGCATCGCCAACGCCGGGAGTACTTTTGATCTGGTCCAGCAGATTTATGGTGACGTAATTTGAAAGAAATAGTTGATCGTGGCTGTGCTTCGGTGAGTAGACCGCGATGACACCAAGCAAGGCCGACGATTTCTTCTTTACCGTAACCCCTTGGCGCTGCACTTCGGGTGGCAGACTCGAGAGAGCAACCTGAACCCGATTGTTGACGTTGACGGCGTTAATGTCGGGATTGGTACCAAGTTCGAAGGAAACGATGAGCGAATAACTTCCATCGTCGCCGCTGATACTTTTCATGTACATCATTTTGTCGACGCCCACGACCTGGGCCTCGATGGGCTGGGCCACGGTCGCGGCAACAACGGCGCCGGAGGCGCCCGGATACACTGCAGTTACAGACACCTGTGGCGGCACAATATCCGGGTATTGTGCGATCGGAATCGATACCAGCGCTAGCGCGCCGGCGATCGTCGTCACGATAGCAATGACGATCGCGAGCCGCGGACGGTCAACGAAAACGGATGACAACATTTGTCAGCCCCGCTCAGCCACAGGCGGCGAGGGGGTCGCACGTACAGCAATTCCGGGCCGCACGCTTTGCAGGCCTTCGACGATAACCAATTCGCCTCCGGTGAGACCCGACTCAACGACAACACCGGTCCCGCTGGCACCGGCTGTTTTAATGCGCCTTATGGCCGCTTTCCCGTCTTCGACCACGAACACATAGACGCCGCCCTGATCCGCCAACAAGGCCGATTGAGGTATTACGATTTTCTTCTCAGGAGTCCCGAGTTCGACAACGACTGTCAGCAGCTGGCCGTCAATAAGGCCTGCTTTCGGATTGGGAAATGTAGCGCGCGCACTCACCGTATCGGTCGCGCGGTCAACCGTGACATCGATAAAATTCACCTCACCAATCTGATCGTAATAAGCACCGTCCGAATATCGAAGTTTGACCTTGAAGCTCTTTACGTCGGGCCGTTTCCCGGCCTGCTGAGCGCGCAAAAAATCGCGCTGGCTAACCGGAAAGGTCACGTACATCGGGTCCTGGCTTACAATTGTCGCCAAAGTCCCCGAATTAGGCGTCACAACATTGCCTTTTGTAATGTTGGTGAGGCCGATTTTTCCTGAAATAGGCGAGGTAATGTCGGTGTAACTAAGGTTGATCTGCGCGGTTTGCAGATTGGCCTCGGCCTCCAAAATCGATCCTTTGGCTTGCTGATCCGCCGCCAGTGCCTGGTCTCTCGCAACGACCGTGCCCGCATTCTTGGTGAGCAGTTCTTCAGCACGTTGCAGTTGTATCTCGGTGAGGACCCTCGCCGATTTGGCACGTTCGAGCGCACCCTGTGCCTGTTTGACGGCAGCCTCGAATAGGCCTTTTTCGATGCGGTATAGCGGGGCGCCGTCCTTAACGGCGTCCCCTTCTTTGAAGACCACCGCCTCAAGGTATCCGGTGACACGCGCTTTGACCTCGACGCGGTTGACGGCATCGACCCGGCCAACAAATTCAAATGATGGCGTGATCGACTTTTGTTCAGCAACAACCGT
>DATFVF010000050.1:0-13534 GCA_035260465.1 Pseudolabrys sp.
ATGCCGACGCTATCGGCAAACGGCGCGGTTGGATCAAAAATTGAAACGGTCGCGGGCGAAACAGCGGTCGTAGCTGCGCTGGTCCCACCACCGGCGACTTCGCTTTGAGTGACACGCAACGGTGTGTAAGCGGCCGGAAAACTCGCGGCATTCGCCGCGTCGGGCAACGGCCCATCGGACAGCGAGTTGGCGATATTGCTCGCGGCCACCTGCAGGCGCAGAGACGCCGCATTCAGGCCGGAAATAGCAATCGTGCTCGCAATACTCATATCCGCCTGTGATAGGCACGGCTCTGGAACACTTTGTTCCGCAATTCTGTAAAACTTGAAGGATTTTAAACTGTACGATCGTGGGCCGTTGTCGTGGGCAGGCAATGGCGACGTTACGCCATTCCCGCACCCTTGGCAGAACGTGGTAAATTTCGATCAACCAAAATCAGTGCCGGGAGGATAGCGCTCGGGCCTCGATCAGTACCTCAAGGATCGTAGTCCCGAGACGCTGTCGTACCCGGCCTGAATAGTCGCCGGTTATCTCGGCCAAGCGAATGAGCGCGCGGCGGCGGGGTGCGCTGCCCGTGCGCGTCAGCTTTTCATCGGCGGATAGTCGCGCGAGAACACCGGCTGCGCGAGGAACGCCTTCGGGTCCATGGTCCAGAACTGGCTGACCTTGTGGTAGGTCTTGATCGTTTTGTTGGCCATTTTCCCATTCTGCTTCTCGGCTCGCCGGACATAGACGTCGACGACGGCATTGCCATAGCTGTCGAAGCTCAAGGGCCCGCGTGGCGTGTCGGCGAGCGTGACCGCCCGCAATGCCTTTACCAGCTGGTCGGCGTTGTCGGATTTGCCACCGGTTTTGGCGAGCGCCGCCTCAATGAGTTGACCGTTGGCATAGAAACACGCGGCGTAGTGGCCGATACGCACGTCGTCGCCGTAGTTCTTCTTCATCGCCGCGATGAAGCGCTTGTTGGCTTCGCTCTCATGATCGAGCGAATAAGGATTTGTGTTGATGAGCCCGGCGGCGCTTTCGTCATGCGCGCCGATGATGGTGTCGTCGGCGACAGTGGCGCCGCCGACCAGCGGCTGCTTCATTCCGAGCCCACGCGCCTGTTTGGTGAACTTCAACGGGTTTGACCCCGCAAAAACCTCACAAACCACGTCGCATTCGGGAATTTGCGCAACGTAAGGCGCATAATCGGCCGTGTTGAGCGGCGCCCACAGCTTCTTCACGATCTGGCCACCATGGTCCTCAAGCACGCGCTGGAAGCCGCCAACCTGCTCGTAACCGAATGCGAAATCGTCGCCCAGGCTGGTTGCGCGCTTGAGCTTCATCTCGTTGAGCACATAGTCGGCAAGCGGATAGAGACATTGTGCGGACGTATAGGATGTACGCGTGAGGTAGGCGTTGGCTTTGCGCTGTGTCACATCCTCGGCGCCCGCAAAAGCAAGCGTTGGCATCTTGGCCTGGGCGAGATAATCGACGGTCGCGAGCAGTTCGAAGGCGGCGAAAGGTCCGAGCACGATGTCGACTTTGTCGCGCTCGACCACTTCCTGGGCTTTGTTTTTGGCGCCAGCCGGATTGCCGCCGGTATCCGCGACGATCAAATCGATTTTGCGTCCGGACAGCGTGAAATTCTTATCCTTGAGGAACGCAGTGATGCCTTCCTCAAAATGGATGCCGCCGGCCGCGAGCGGCCCGGTCTTTACCGTCAACAGGCCGATTTTGAGTGGTGCCGCCTGCGCGATCGACGGCATTGGAAATGAAGCGACCCCAGCCGTGCTGGCTGCAGCCGCACAACTGGCGAGAAACTGACGGCGATTGGTCTTGTAGGTCACGGCATCCTCCCCTTATCGGACAAGGCGTCCTCCGCGCGCTTTTGGCCCTTATTCTCGACCCGATATTTGGACGCAATGGACCGCGCAAATTCAATCATAATGCGCCGACCAAGCGAAGGGCCGACTTGCCCAACACGCCCACGGAGGTCCGCAAGCGGTTCGGAGCAAAATCAGGCTCGTGCGGCGTCCGCCAGCGCGCCGAATACTGCGAAAACGAGCGGTTTGCGCTCGAGGTTGTAGGTCTCAACATCGCGCGCGGCGCGATTGACCTTTTCCCAGGTCTCCGCGACCCGTGCCATTTGCGCTTTGGCGTGGGGCGTCTCGCCAAGGCGCGTCGACAGCCAACCGTTGACCAGGTCCATGAAGGCTTCCAGCGTTTTCGGATCGTTGCCGCCGATGGCTTCGCCGAGAGCATGCAGCGCGCGGGGGTCGGGATTTGGCAGCTGCGCAAACAATTCGAGCACACGCTGCCGGAGCGCCAACGCCGTATCGTCGAGCAAACTAAACGCACGGCCAACGCTCCCTTCGGCGGCTTCCGCAGCCTGGCGAATTTCGGGCTCGTCTCCGCCGCGACCGGTTGCGTCGGCCAGCGCGCGGGCGACATCGTCGACCTCCAGGGGCCGTAGAAGCAGGCGCCGGCAGCGGGAGCGGATCGTTGGCAGTTCGCGTCCAGGCGCGTGGCTGATGAGCAGAAGGAGCGAGCGCTGCGGCGGTTCTTCCAAGACTTTCAGCAGGGCATTGGCCCCTTCGCGCTGGAGGTCGTCTACCGCATCGACGATGGCGATGCGCCAGCCGCCCTCACCCGCCGTCGAGCCGAAAAACGATACCGTCCGCCGCACATCATCGACCCGGATCACCGTGTAGAGCTTACCTGTCTGCTCATTGATGCTGCGCTCAAGGACCAGCAAGTCCCCCTGGGCCTGAGCAGCAATGCGGCGTGCGACTGGATGACCTGGATCGACGGCAAGCGACGTTGCATTTTGCACCTCCGGAGCGCCCGGATCGGGGTGTGCCAGCACAAACCGAACCATGCGATAGGCCAATGTCGCCTTGCCGATGCCCGGAGGGCCGCCGATCAACCACGCATGCGCAATGCGCCCGCTTTTATAGGCATCGAGCAGCGCGCGTTCGGCCTCCGCATGGCCAAACAGGTCCTTGGTTTCGCGCGGCAATTTGCTTTCGCGGTCTTCGATGTCCTCGTTGGTCACGGCGTCACGGTCTCCGGAACATCGTGACGTTCGGACCGCAGCCGCTCCTGCACGATCGACCAAATGCGGTCCGCTACGACATCGCGTGGGGCGCGACCGTCGATTACAATACAACGTTTGGGTTCTTCGGCGGCCAATGCCCGGTAGGCCTGACGAAGTTTCTCGTGAAACTCTAGCGACTCCGCCTCAAAACGGTCGGCCACGTCTTGCCCCCGCCGGCTTTTGGCGCGCGCCAGCCCAATTTGGGCGGGAACATCGAGAATGAACGTCAATTCCGGGAACGCCGGCCCAACCGTCACACGCTCCAGACTGCGGATGAGGCGCTGATCGACATTGCCGAGCGCGCCTTGATAGACGCGCGTAGAATCGATGAACCGGTCGCAGATCACCCAGTTCCCGGCTTTCAATGCCGGCAAGATGGTATTGCGCACATGATCATCGCGGGCGGCAGCGAACAAGATTGCTTCCGTTTCGGCACCAAGCGGCTTGGCAATGCCGGATAGCAGGATATGCCTGATGATCTCGGCCCCGGTCGAGCCCCCCGGCTCGCGCGTGAGCACAACATCCTGGTCGAGCGATTTCAGCCGCTGAGCGAGCGTCGCTGCGTGGGTCGATTTACCGCTGCCTTCGCCGCCCTCGAAGGTAATGAAATGTCCGCGCAAACGAGCAGGCCTTTTCCCTAGTCATCGCCGACGTATGGCGTGCCTGACTATTATAGCCGCTCGGCCCCAGCGCGGAACAGTGCGATGACCATTTCGGTCACAGCATCGAAGGCGCGCTGCGACATATTCCCTTTTCCGACATTTTCAGCCGCCTTTAACGGCGCCGTCAGGATGAGGTTGTCATTACGCCAGACTTTAAGATTGCCGATGGGTGTCCCTTCCGTGACCGGGGCCGGCACGGGACCGTTGTAGACGATACGCGCGATCAGTTTATCGGCGCCCGTCTTCGGCAGCATGACGCGTACGTCGCCATTTGCGACAAGCGAGACGTGGCCACTGGCCCCGCCATAGACCTTTGCCGTACCGATGGTTTGCCCTTCAGCGAACAGAACGCGCTGGTCGAAATTTCTGTACCCCCACTCAAGCACCTTTTTAGCTTCGTCCGCGCGCTCCTTTGCCGTGCTGACGCCATTGACCACGACGATCAGCCGCAATCCATTCTGGACTGCCGAGCCTACCAGCCCGTAGCCGGCCTCCTTGGTAAACCCGGTCTTGAGGCCGTCGGCGCCGGCCATCGCGCCCAAGAGCGGATTGCGGTTCTGCTGGCGAATTTTGTTCCAGGTGAAATCCGGCTGAGCGAACAGCGTGTAGAAATCCGGGTAATTGCGAATGATGTGACGTGCAAGGATAGCCAGTTCGCGCGTCGTCACTTGTTCGCCAGGGTCTGGCAGCCCGTTCGAATTCGTGAAAACGGATTTTTCCAATCCGATTTCGCGCGCGCGCTGTGTGAGTTTGGCCCCGAAAGCTGTCTCGTTGCCGGCGATCGCTTCCGCCAACACGATGCAGGCGTCGTTGGCCGATTGGATGATCATCCCGTGGAGCAGATCATCAACAGGGACTCTGCTGTAAATTGCCGCGAACATGGTGGAGCCGTGTGAGGGTGCGCCACCTTTTCGCCAGGCGTTCTCGCTGACGATGAATTCGTCGGTGAGCTTGATCCGGCCTTCCTTTAGTTCGTGGAACACGTATTCAGCCGTCATCAACTTGCCGAGGCTGGCTGGAAAAATCAGCTTATCCGCGTCGCGGTCGAATAATACGCTGCCGTGTTCGGCATCGATCAGAATGGCATGCGGCGCCGAGATATTCGGCTCGTCCTTTTTCGGGGCTTCTTTTTTCGGTGCGGTGGCGGTGGGCGCAGGTTTATTTGCGGGAGGTGGTGCAGCAAGCGCGGTCGCGCACAAGGCGGCAGTCGTCACCGCTGCCACGAGCCAACCTTTGTACGAATTGCGTATGGCCATCATCCAGGCTCATTCACCGGCATCGCTTCGAAGCAATGAAGTCGCAGTCCCGCTGACCTGTGGCGATAAAATGCGGCTCAGTAAAGGCCGCGGCCACTCATGAAACCAGTGCGGCCATCATAACCGGTTGGGACGTAAGCGGAAACCGGTGATGTGCCGGGAGCGGCCTCCGCGATCGACCCGCGGTCGATGGGTTCGCCACGCCGGGGGCGAGAGGCTGCGGCAAGTTCGGTTGTCGGTGCGCCGATCGCCGGCACGTCACGTGCACCCTCGCCCAGTCGATACGGCCGATCGGGTGGTGAAGGGATGCCCGCCGAGGAGAAATTCTGAATTGGGCGGCCGTCGAAATAAGCTGGCGCATATGGCCTGCTCGATGCGACCTGGACGGGCGCGACAGCCGGGGCACCTTCACGCAGAGTCGCGACCAATTTGCGATCGTCGGAGCCTTCGAGCGGCGCCCGGCCAATATATTCAACCTTCACGCGCGCGAGTCCGTGACCGTAGAAACCTAAAAGCTCAGCCGTCTTAACCGAGACGTCGATGAGCCGATTGCCGACATAAGGCCCGCGGTCGTTCACGCGGACGATGATCGAACGGTTGTTGGCGACATTGGTGACCCGGACGTAAGACGGCAACGGCAGCGTCGGATGCGCAGCCGAGATCGAATTCATGTCGAAGACTTCGCCGTTGGCCGTATAGCGGCCGTGGAAATCGTTGCCATACCAGGAAGCCATCCCGATGGCGCTGTAGTCGATATTTTCTTCCGGAGTATAAACGTGGCCGGCAACCGCATAGGGTTTCCCGAGCCGATAAACGCCCCCACCTTTCGGCACCGGCTCGCCGGGTTCAACGACGCGAGCACTGGCCGCAACGCCGTAACGTGGGTCCACCCTGCCTGCCATCTGGCCATTGGAGCAATTGGCCAGCGTCAGGCACCCCGCGCCCAACACAAGAAGGCGCGCGCATTGGTGAATATCGAAGTTGGCCCCCAAAAGACCCATCCCGCGTACGATCCCCAATCGCGAAGCCGCCAGAATACCCTGTCACGAGGCCGCCGGGAACCGCCCGTACGCGAGAGTGGTAAATGGTTGGTTCCGCCACGGTTCTGGAGACGAGCCGCCATCGGTGCCTTAGCCAAGGGAAAGGCGACCCGCAAGGCCGGCGGATTTAGATTGCGCCCGGACCAGACTGGATTGTTCGCCTAGCGGCCGCGTGAAAGAAGGCTGGCGCCGCTCTTGGGCCGGCTCAGGCCACCGGTGACCGAAGAGCGCTGCACTGTGCCCTCGTAAGAAATCCCGATGCGAAAACCACGGGACCACGCAAGGGTGCAAAACCTTCGCGTGCTGCCGTGCAGGAATTCAAACCGCTTTGGCAAATCATAGGTGCGCTGTAACTCGAGACAGGCACCGCCGGCCGACATGTCGACGACACGACATTCAACGGGTGTCGTCTTCGGCCCGAGCAAAAGTCTTCCAGCCCTGGGGACCAGCCCCCTTGGCGTCACCCGGAACCAGCGTCGTTTGTCGGACCCGCTCATGTGGCAAAACCCGCGGATTTTATATAACCCCTTGATTACTGATCTCTTACGTGTTCGACGCCGGTATCCCGCTGAAATGATGCGATATTCGGCCCGGAAAAGTTCCGCGACAGATCCGAAAGCCGCTGCGCCGGGAATTGCGTCGGCTGTATACTGCCGCAAAATCGAGGATCATCCGCCATGCCGCGTTTCTATTTCCATCTCACCGATGGCAAACATGTTTTGAATAATCACAAGGGCATTGATCTGTCCGGTAATGCCGCTGCCCGCGAAGACGCGCTGGCGCTCGCACGCGATCTCAAACATGGGGCGGCCATGCCGGGCTGGAATTGGACAGGGTGGTTTGTCGCTATCGTGGACCAGCACGGACACAAAATCGACGAGGTGCCTATCGCGGATGTCTGAGTGCGCCGCGGCGCATCAATAGCTGGAACGGAACGGGAAATTCACGCCCACCTCACCGAGCGGGTATCCGGACGGCAAGCCCCGAGGAGACGTACATGCTGCGAGGCCTCTCGTATTTGGTCCTGATGCTGCCACTCATGTGGGTGACGGCACATGCGCAGCAATATCCTGACCATCCAGTTCGGGTGGTGGTCGGCTATGCCGCTGGTAGTGGGCCCGACATCCAAGCACGTACAGTCGCGCAACAACTTAGCCTCAACCTCGGACAGCAGTTCTTCGTTGAAAACCGCGTTGGCGCCAACGGAACCATCGCGACGCGGTCGGTCGTGCAATCAAAGCCAGATGGTTACACGTTGCTCTTTTCCTCGAATGGAATTGCGCCGACGCCTTATATCTACAAAAACCTTGAGTACGACCTATTCACTGATCTCACGCCAATAGCGACCATCGGCATTCTTGACGGCCTATTCATGCTGGTCGACGCCAAATCACCGTATATGACGCTGCAAGAATTTATCGACCACGCCAAAAAAGGTCGTGCCGTGTACGGATCGCCGGGCGTGGGCAACGGCCTGCATCTCGCCGCCGAGATTTTCAGCAAAAACGCCGGGATTAAGATGCAGCACATTCCCTACAAAGGTGCATCCGAAGTCATGACCGGCATGCTCAGCGGCAGCGTCGAAGTCATGTTTGTAACTCCACCGTCGGTGATGGGGCTCATTAAGGATGGTCGTGTACGCGCACTCGCATTCACCGGCAGCAAGCCGTTTCCGGCCTTCCCGAACGTACCCCTCATGAAGGATATGTTGCCCGGTTTCGAGCCCATCGGATCCTGGGGCATGTTCTTCGTTCCTGCCAAGACGCCGCCTGAGATCGTCGAAAAGCTGAATGCAGCGGTTCGTGCGGCTTTGCAGGCGCCTGCGGTGGCTTCCATCATGCAGCGCGATGGCTACGTTCCCGATAACCGCAACGCCGCAGAAACCGCGGCGTACTTCCGGCAGGAGGTCACATTGATGGGCGACGCGGTGAAGGCTGCTGGCATCGAGCCGAACTGACTCGCGTTATCCTAAGGCGTTTAGCGATTTGCCCGCGGCCGTCACTGGCTTGGCGCTGATTAGCACGAAGGCAATGACGCAATCTTCGGTACCGCGGTTGACCCAATTGTGGATGGTGCCGCGCTGGACAAGCACATCACCGGCTTTGAGTTTGGCGACTACCCCGTCATCAAGTTCCATGTCGATTGTGCCTGAGATAACGACGGCATAGTCGATTGAATCGGTACGGTGGTTGCGCGCGGTTACACCCGGTTGATAACGGACGACGCGGAACACGGTGCCGCCTTCGACGGTGGTCTTGAATGAACCGGATGTCGGATCGCGGAACCCGTCATTGGTAACCGGGAAGCCCTGTGTAGACCAAACCACGCAGGACGAAGCGCCCGGCCGATTTGAGATCATGTTCTTGGCGATTTCGTCGACCTCAACTTTTGCGCGGCCATCCGCGGTGTGCCCCGTGACGACGCGGCGAATTTCTAGGCTCATGGTTTCTACCCTGATCGATAAACCGGTACGCGTTATTTGCCTTCGGCCCGTTTCAGAAACGCGGCAAAGATGGCAGCGATACGCGGCTCGGCGTCACGCCATTCCTTGCGGTCCCATTCTTTCAGTAGATCGTGGTCCGCGCGTTTTTTCACCATGTCATCGTGCAACTCGCTGTTGGGAATGAATGAGGCGGCCATACGCGCTGTCGCTGGCGTATGGATCACGTCATTGCCGGCAATCAAGCAAGCTGGCGCTTTGATCGCACGCAATTCGTCTTCGGTAGCGCCGACAATGGGCAAATTCGCCGATTGAAGAAAGCATTCGCGCCAATAGGCCATAGTCTTGATGAAGTCGTCGACATCGGTCTTCAATAGCCGGTCGCGGTTCGACGCTCGAGCTTTGATGCTCTCACTAAAATGCTCGCTTTCGCAAACGGCGTGCATTCCGCCAGCGGCGGCGATCTTGATGAATTGTCCGTAGTAATTCTCGGCAAGTCGATCGATCGCTTCCTGGCCGCCGGTGACACGCCAAAGCAACAGGCCGCGTAAGCCGTTGGGGTGGCGTATGGCATAGAGGATCGCCAAACGCGCACCTGCGGAGGAACCGCCGACATACATCGGCAGCGCGCCAAGATGTTTGCCTAGGGCGTGGAGATCATCGGCCCACACTTCGTGCTCTGATCTAGAACCGTCAAACGCGACATCGGACGCGCCGCAATTGCGCCGGTCGTGAAGCAGGACACGAAAGCCGGATGAAGTGATTGCCTTCGACAGTTCGACCAGTTCGCCAAAAGGCCGGCGACTACCCGGTGTGAGGGCTATCCAGGGACCTTTGTCGCCAATGACTTCGTAATTTATGCGAACGTCGGGAAGGGACGCTTCAGGCACTGCCAATCCCCTCCCCCGTTTTGGTGAGGCGGAGTTCTGCAACAGTGCAAGAGTTCTGACAAGCAGCGCACTTAGGTTCAGCGACCAGTCAGCAACACCTGAATAATGTCCCTTTTATCCCCAGTATTTCCTGGATAAGGTGCTGTTGTTCCTAAATTTCTCAATTTCAACGAGCAGCCCCAGTTCCCTATTCCACAAGGTTCGGGCAACTTAGCTCAGTACGATTCGAACGTATGGAGGACCCATTGACGAAAATGATGTCGAAGTCACAGCTCATTCAAAAAATAGCCGAGCAGCATTCAAACAAATTCGCCCGTAAGGACGTCAAAGCCATCATCGAGTCCCTTGCTGCAATTGGCTATAAGGAGCTCAACAAAACGGGCGCCTTCCTTGTGCCGGGATTTGCAAAATTCGTTGTTATCAAGAAGCCGGCAACAAAGGCGCGTAGCGGCATTAACCCGTTCACGAAAGAGCCGACAATATTTAAGGCAAAGCCCGCGCGGAAAATCGTTAGGGCGCGGCCGGTAAAGGCCGCCAAAGACGCAGTAGCGTAACTTTCGTTGTTTTGGCACGCGGCGCCAAACTCGCCCGAGTGACTGCGATTGTAATTTCTTGATCGCCAGCCACTCAAAAACGTGTTGCGTCGCGTTTTCTTTTCAAGATTGAATGAGTTTTTCGCGGAACTTCCGAGGGTTCTTTATCGGGCCCTAGTAGGCGCGTGGCTGGTGGGCATAGGTTCACGTTAGTGGCACCTGACAGCTGATGTTTTTCACTCTTATTGCCGAGCCTCGATCTGTTCGAATTTTGATAGCGCTCGTTCAAATTTGTCATTGAAGAGCCACATCGCATCAAGAATTTCGCGGAAAGTAGCAGATGTTTTTGCCCTGTCGGATTGTCCAAAGGTGAAGACGGTATTGTTTCGCAGATATCCCATGATCCGCGGATCGGATATTTTATAGTTGGTCAAGTTGCCTGACTTAAGGGCGGCCCTGGTCGGAGTTGGGATAATCTGGATGAGTTCAAAAAGTTTCATTTGATCGATCGGATCTGGCAGCGTTTTCACAATCGCCGGTATTTGCTGGAAAAGATCTGCGTGTGCGCTCGCAAGGGCATCTCTCACGGCGATCCAGTGATTGAGCCGATGGTCTAAATTGCCCACCCTCGCCTCTTCCTTGTCGTCCCGAGCGCCGAGCGCAGGATCGAAGGCTACTATCGATTTTTTGATCGCTGCCCACTTCTTTTGACCGCTTCGGTCTTCAGATGGACCGGTTTGCAGACTTCCTTTGTACGTGTTCGAACGCGCATTCCCTATATTTTGCTTGCCATTTGTCTCGGCAAAGAAGAGCCCCAGACTGATGCGGCCTGCTGCTCCAGCATTTGTTGCATCAAGGCCCTTAGCCCGCGCAATCGCGATTCCCAAGTCGACGACGTCCTTGAATGGTGTATCTGAGTTCTGCGCGTTTGCGGGCGGCGCCTCCATGAAATCAAAGAGAGACCTGTATTCATCGATCAGCGGCTCGCTGTCGGCATCAAAGTACGTTGGCGGAATTCCGAATTTATTGAGTCTTCCGATTTTCGACGGAAGAGAATCGGTGAGATCTTTATACGCGCTCATCATGTTGATACGAGCGAGGTAGAGTGCTTGTCCTGGTAAGTTCGGCAGCGGTTGGTTCGAATTGATTTGCGCGCGCCGGTGGCTCAAGACCAGTCGAAAGTTGTTTACGGCATCGTTGTACGTATTGAGTGCATCCAACTGTGGTTTTGTAAGTGCGGGTGGCCGCGCCGGTTGCTGTGCGGGCGCGGCGAGTGGCCACACGGCAACCGCGGCGCCAAGAAGGGACATGAACTCGCGTCGCCGCATACTCTTCATCGAGTTCAAAGGCCTCATTTCGGCTGATCGTCCCGTGTTCGTTAATATCGGCTCATCCCGTGCAGTTGGGTGCCAACAAAGGCGTGTACTCATAAAACAACCGCGCGTCCGCTTTACCCCCGAAAGCGGCCATCGCGCCGTCTCATTCAATCACCTCGTCGGCGCGACCGATCAAGGACATCGGGATTTCCAATCCAAGTGCCTTGGCAGTCTTCAGATTTATGATCAGTTCGACCTTTGTGGCCTGTTGGATCGGCAGATCAGCCGGCTTTTCGCCACTGAGTATTCGGCCCACGTACATTCCGACAGTGCGATGGGCTTCAGCGATGCTGGCGCCATAACTCATCAGACCGCCGGCCGCCACAAACTCACGAAGGGGATAAATCGTTGGTACTTTATGATCTGCCGCCAGCTCGACGAGTTTGTCACGACGAGTAACGAAGAAAGGATCGGCCATGACGAGGAGCGCGTCTGCACGCTTTTCGGTGAGCGTAGCAAAGGCTGCCTCCAGTTCGCGGTCGGTACGAGCTTGAATGACAGCCAATTTCTGGCCAACAGACTGAGCCGCTGCCAGTACATCTTTTGTCTGAGCTTGAGCATCCGCGTTGGCGGGGTTCATAAGGAAGCCAATCAACGCTGCCTTCGGAGCCGTCTCCTGTATGATCTGAAACCGTTTTGCGGACAGTGTACCGATCAAAAGGCTCACGCCGGTGATATTGCCGCCGGGCCGGTTGAGGCTGGAAACGAGACCCAACCCGACCGGATCTCCGCCGATTTCGAAGACGATCGGAATGGTTGCAGTCGATGACTTGGCTGCCACCGCTGTCGTAAGACCGCCTATTGAGGCAATCACGCGAACGCCGCGATGAACGAGATCGGCCGCAAGCGCAGGCAGGCGCTCGTTATGATCCTCTGCCCAGCGGTACTCGAACGTCACGTTCCGTCCTTCGACGTAACCGGTTTCTATGAGGCCTTGCCGGACTGCGGCCACACGAAAAGCATCGGATTGCGACGACCCGGTGCCCAGAAAACCGACCACCGGTAATGCCGATGGCGACTGCTGCGAGCGCGCCGTAAGCGGCCAGGTGATCGCCGTAACGCCGAAAAGTGTAATGAAATCGCGCCGTCTCAATGCTGGCCCCGCGGCTCAGAAGAGGACATCCCACCCGCTCAAGCTAGCACACAGCAGGGGTAGAGATGTGACTGTCCGCTTTGGGTCATTTGCGGCCATTGCGCGACGTGCACGTCACGTCCGCTTTACCCCCCGAAAGCGGACATTGATCGGCGGTAAACGAATGTCCCTATCACGCTAAGCGATCATTGTCGTCGAATTAGCGTTGCTTTTCAGTTTTCGGTATGGAGCCGAGATCATCGGTCCAATGTTGGGCCGAGCGAAACCAGTACTGCAGTTTGGGCACAAATTCGTTGCGCTGATGCAGGGTGCCGACACGAATGGTATGAACCTTTGGCCCGTCATCGACAGTTGTAGAATAGATTGGCGTCCCACAATTTGGACAAAACGCCTGTTGCCGTTTGGTGCCGCTTTCAGCTGTTTTGACGTATATTTTCGGTTCACCTGACCGAAGCTTGAAAGAACCTTGCCGCGAGGGCACGACGCTACGAAATGCCGAGCCCGATAGAGTCTGGCAGTCAGTACAATTGCAGATCCCAGTCATTTCTGGATCGGCCTCTGCCTCGTAGGCGATAAGGCCACAGTGACAAGCTCCATCGATTTTCATTGCAGCGTCTCCCGGGAGGACTATCACCCTGGCAATCTACGCCCACCTGCTTCAAAAAGACGACAGCAAGGCGGCGCAGGCAATCAACCAAAGTTTCAAACGTTAGGGTGCCAATTTGCTTTTTTTTCGCGCTTTGTTCTTTAGAGGAGAACAGCTAAAGCATTGAAATTATTAATATGGAAGGGTGGCCGAGTGGTTTAAGGCACCGGTCTTGAAAACCGGCAACGGCGCAAGTCGTTCGTGAGTTCGAATCTCACCCCTTCCGCCAAAACGGCCATACGGCATTGAAACAACTATCTTATATTCGTTATCCTATGCGTCTCGTCGCGTTCCACTCGGCAGAAATTTCGGTGGCAATATTTGGACTTCACTTTAACGCCGGCTAGCCTCATTGCGGAGTCAGCCAAACCCCGCGTACCCAGAAGTGTTCGTCGAAACCGAACTATGATTAGTCATCTGAAAAAACTTCTAGCCACAATCTCGCGCGCACTCTGGCGCGTCGCTGTATCGACAATCCTTATAGTCTCGGTATCGGCCAATGCGCAGGAATACCCA
>DATFVF010000051.1:0-21969 GCA_035260465.1 Pseudolabrys sp.
CGGACTTCCTGGGCCTGATGAAGCAGGCGGCACAGCTGCAATCCAAGATGCAGGCCATGCAAGCTGAACTCGACCAGATCGAGGTCGAGGGCACCGCCGGAGGCGGCATGGTGTCGGTGACGCTGTCGGCCAAAGGCGACCTCAAGGGCGTCAAGGTCGACGATTCGCTCTTGAAGCCCGCGGAAAAGGAAATTCTCGAAGACCTCATCGTCGCGGCGCACGCTGATGCGCGGCGCAAGGCGGAAGTGGTGATGCAGGAAAAGATGAAGGCTGTCACCGGCGGCCTGCCGCTGCCGCCGGGATTGGGTTTGGGATAGCTATGCTTCGTGGAAGCCTCTCGGGCGTCATGCCCGGCCATAGCCGTCCAAAGGGCGGCGTGCTTTCGCGCGCCTATGTCCCGGCCATGACAGGTTGAAGATGCCCACCGCCGTTGCCGGACCCGAAATCGAGCGCTTGATTCAATTGCTGGCCCGGCTGCCCGGCCTGGGACCGCGTTCAGCGCGCCGCGCCGCGTTGCACCTGATCAAAAAGCGCGAATTGCTCATGGCTCCGCTTGCCGCGGCGCTGGAAACCGCAATGGAGAAAATCGAGATCTGCAAGGTGTGCGGCAATATCGACACGCAGAACCCGTGCACGGTCTGCACCGACACCAGGCGCGATGGCTCCATTATTGTTGCCGTCGCCGACGTCGCCGACCTTTGGGCGCTGGAACGTGCGCACGCGATCAACAGCCGCTATCACGTGCTCGGCGGCACGCTGTCGCCGCTCGATGGCGTTGGCCCCCGAGACCTCGCCATCGATACGCTGATTTCGCGCGCGCACGAGACGCCGGTGAAAGAGGTGATCCTGGCGCTCAACGCCACGGTCGACGGCCAGACCACCGCGCACTACATCACCGAGCTGTTGCAAGACGCGAACGTGAAAGTGACGCGGCTCGCGCACGGGGTGCCGGTCGGCGGTGAGCTCGATTATCTCGACGAGGGCACGCTGACGGCAGCGATCAAACAGCGGACACTATTCTGATCCCTCGCTGTCCACTGCCGCGCCATAAGGAACCGGTATTACTTCGACGATCGGCCTGGCAACACCGTCGGCTCCGATCGCGACGCGCGAACAATCGCCGTATTTGTTCAGTTTCGTTTGGTTGTCGTATGTGTTGTGTGAATAATAGTAGCGGCACACCCCGTCGTCGTATTGAGCATTCGTCCAACTGCCGCTCGTTTCGCGGTAGAAATAAGGATTATGCCAGTCCGCTGCTGCTGGCGCGGCCGACGTTATTGCACCGGCCAGCGCGCAACCGAACATCGAGATCGTGAATTTCAGACGCATGGCGACCTCCTTCGAGTATTTCGGGCCAAACGTCTGCTACAGGCGATCGTTCCCCGATAACCACACGAAGCTTATTTTTGGGCAGCACGCGAGGAACTTCGTCATCATTTTGGCGACTTCGCGACAAGCCGTTGGAAATGCCCGCGCCGTTGCAACCAGGCAAGCAGCACGAGACTCGGAATGCCGGCGAGTGCACAAATCACGAAAAACCACGGCCAGCCGGTCGCCTCGGCAATAAAGCCCGCGCCCGATGACAAATAAGTCCGTCCGACCGCGGCCAGCGCCGTGAGCAGCGCGTACTGCGTCGCGGTGTGCAGCGGGTTCTGGCAGAGCGCCGAAAGGTAAGCGACGAACATCACCGTGCCGATGGCGCTAGTGAAATTCTCGACCGTAATTGCAAACGCGAGCACCGTCGTATTAGCGCCAGCCACGGCCAAAGCAGTGAAGGCAAGGTTGGCGACGGACTGCAAAATGGCGCCGACCCACAGGCTCGGTGCGAGAGGAAGGGCGCGCGCAATGAATCCGCCGGCAAAGCCGCCAATCAGCAGTGCCGCGAGTCCGACGCCTTTTACGATCGCGGCATATTCATTGCGCGTAAACCCGAGATCGATCACGAACGGCGCGGTCATGGCGCCTGAAAGCGCGTCGGTGAATTTGAACAAAACCACGAAGGCCAGCATCACCAGGGCGAGCTCGTAACTCAGGAAATCCTTGAAGGCGCCGACCGCGGCTTCGATGATGCGTGCGAAAGGTTTCTGCCCGGCGTGCGCGGCCGCCGCCTGTGCCGAGCGTTCCGGTTCGGTCGCGACAAGCGCGGTCACAGTGCCGATCAGCACAAGCGCGGCCATTACGACGTAGCCCCAATGCCAGGCCGCCGGTTTGTCGAAACCGCGGGCTTCAATTGCGCTCACCAGGAAAAGCGCCCCCGCGGTAGAGACCAGCATGCCGATGCGATAGGCGGCGACGTAACCAGCCATTCCGGCAGCCTGCTCGTTTTCGGGCAAGCTTTCGACGCGAAAGGCATCGACCACGATGTCCTGTGTGGCCGAGGTTGCGGCAACCAAAAGGGCACCGAAAGCAACCAGCCCGGGCGCCGTTGCCGGGTTGCAGGACCCAAGGAAAATAATGGCCGCGATCAGCAGGAATTGCGCGAACACCAGCCATCCGCGGCGGCGGCCGAGCCAGTGCGTGAGCAGCGGCACGTCGAGGGCGTCGGTCAGCGGCGCCCACAGGAATTTCACGGTGTAAGGCGTGCCGACCAGCGCGAACAAGCCGATCGTGCCGAGATCGACGCCGGATTCACGCATCCACACCAGCAACGTCGCGCCCGACAGCGCGAGCGGCAAGCCGGACGAAAAGCCGAGGAACATGACGATCAGTACGCGCCGCTTGCAGTAGACGGCCATCGCGTCGAACCACGACGGCCGTGCCTGCGCGTCGGGGGAAACGGCCATTGGGCTAGTCGTTGGTACCGAGCTTGAGGGTCATCGGTGCGGGTATGATCTGTGCGCTCGGCGGTTCGTCGCTGAACTCGACGCCTTGGATTTTCTCGCCGCGGCTGAGGATTTTCTCGGCCGACGTGACGATTTGCTCGATGTCCTTATTGACGTTGCCGAAGTGCTTGTCGAGATTCTCGACGCGCTCTTTGAGCCGCTGCACATCGTCGATCATCAGCGCGACTTCTTTCAGAATCTCGTCCGCCGCCTCGCGCATGCGGGCGTCCTTCTGGATCTGCTGGACAACCTGGATCGCGAGCATGAGCAGAGACGGCGACACGATGATAACGCCGGCCCGGTATCCCTTCTGCAAGACATCGTCGAACGCGTCGTAGAGCTCGGCAAACATGGACTCCGACGGAATGAACATAAAGGCGACGTCCTGCGTCTCGCCCTTGATCAGATATTTCCCGGAAATGTCGTCGATATGCTTGCCCAGATTCTGGCGCAGCTGGCGCGTGGCTTGATGCCGCTCGTCGTCAGTCTTTGCGTTTTCCAGCGCGGTGGTCGCTTCCAGCGGGAATTTGGCATCGATGATGAGATGGCGGTTGTCCGGCATGTGGATGCAGCAATCCGGACGCGAATTATTGGACAGCGTGAACTGGAACTCGTAAGCGCCCTGTGGCAATCCGTCGGCAACGATGGCTTCCATGCGACCCTGGCCGAAGGCGCCGCGGCGTTGCTTGTTGTCGAAAACCTTTTGCAGTGACGTCACGGTCGTCGCCAGATCGGCGATGTTCTTCTGCGCTGAGTCGATCACCGCCAGTCGCGCATGCAATTGCTGCAGATGGTCGGTGGTGTTCTTGGTCGTGGTTTTCATCGACTCGCCGAGGTTCTGAGACACCGCGTCGAGCCGCGTATTGACGGTCTGCTGCAATTGAACATGCGAATTTTGCAGCCAGCTTCCCATGGCATCGAGCCGCGCATTGAGTTCGGCCAGGCGCTGCTCGGCGGCTGGATCGGTCACCGGCGGGCGTGGGCGCAGCAACAGCACGATGATGGCGACTACACCGATCGCAACGATTGCGCCAAGAACTATGAGTGCGATTTCTGACATGAGAGTGCTTCTAGCGTGATTCGTCGCGCCGTGCGAACGAACGGCGAACGGTAAGTCGATTGTGCCGGTGGCTCAAGGGCAAAGGCACCAAAGGCACATTGACCGCGTGAGCCCTTGCCCTTACATCGCGCTCATGGCGGTTCGTGACATCCTCATCATTCCCGACAAGCGGCTGCGGCTTAAATCGGACGCGGTAAAGGCCGTCGACAAGCCGCTGCGCGCGCTCATCGACGACATGTTCGACACCATGTATGCCGCGCCCGGCATCGGCCTCGCCGCAATCCAGATCGGCGTGCCGCAGCGTGTCGTCACGATGGACGTCGCCAAGAAGGACGAGCTGAAGCAGCCACAGGTTTTTATCAATCCGGAGGTCGTCTGGGCTTCCGATGAGAAGGCGACTTACGAAGAAGGTTGTTTGTCGATCCCGGAATATTACGAGGAGGTTGAGCGGCCGAGGGCCGTGAAAGTGAAATACCTCGACCTCGACCTCAAGCCGCAGGAGATTGAGGCGGCGGGGCTGCTCGCGACCTGCCTGCAGCATGAGATAGACCACATCAATGGCGTGCTGTTCATCGACCACATCTCCAAGCTCAAGCGCAGTATGGTGATGAAGAAATTCAAGAAGGCCGCGAAAAAGACAGAAGGCGGAAAGCCGTTGTCCGAGGACCAAGAGCCTTCGCATCATATCGGCTAATACACTCTCTGCCGTCATGCCCGGGACGAGCTCGGCCATGACACGCCACTAATATCTTTCTGGATTATTCATGCCGCTTCGCCTGATCTTCATGGGCACGCCTGACTTCGCGGTGCCGACGTTGATCGAGCTTGCAGCTCGCGGCCACGAGATTGTTGCGGTTTATACTCGTGCGCCAAAGCCCGCCGGCCGCGGCATGGGCGTGCAGCACACGCCGGTCGAGCGTGAAGCGCTCCGGCTGGCGCTTCCCGTCTTCACGCCCAAGACGCTGAAAGACAGCGGCGCAGAGCAAACGTTTCGTGCACACAACGCCGACGCCGCGATTGTCGTTGCCTATGGTCTCATTCTGCCGAAAGCCGTTCTCGACGCCCCGCAACTTGGTTGCTTCAACGTCCACGCTTCGCTCTTGCCGCGTTGGCGCGGTGCCGCGCCGATCAACCGTGCCATCATGGCGGGCGATCGCGAGAGCGGTGTCACGATCATGAAGATGGACGAAGGGCTCGACACCGGCGCTATGGCCATGGCCGATCGCATCCCGATTGGCGCCGACATGACTGCGGGCGAATTGCACGGCGCTCTGTCGCGGCTCGGCGCCGATCTGATGCTGCGCACGCTGGCCGCAGCAGAACGTGGCTCGTTGTCGCTCACGCCGCAGCCCGCTGCCGGCGTGACTTACGCTGAAAAAATTTCCAAGAATGAAACGCGCATCGACTGGACGAAGCCCTGGAAGCACGTTCACGACCACATCCGTGGCCTGTCGCCGTTTCCCGGCGCATGGTCCGAATTCGATGGCGTTCGCGTAAAAGTGCTGCGTTCGGCAAAGGGCGAGGGCGCAGGCGCCCCGGGCACCGTGCTCGGCAAAAAGCTCACGATTGCTTGCGGCGACGGGGCGGTGCAGCTTGTGCAAGTGCAGCGTGCCGGAAAACAGCCGATGAGTGCAGAAGAATTTCTGCGCGGCACGCCGATGAAGACCGGGACGCGGGTCGGCTAAACGTGTTAACCATCGAGGGACTTAGAATCACCAAAAAGCCCCGATTACCCGGCACGTGTATTTCTCCTCCCCGTCACTGCCTTACCGCGTGCTCGATGCGTCGATTCTGGCGCGCGGTTGTGGCTAACCTGGAAGAACGTCTTGAGCATCGGACATAACACCGACATTTCCGCCCCCGACGCCCGTCTGTGGACTCAAATCCTCAACGGTTATCGCGAATCGAACCGCGCCCGCAGCGTGATTGAACTGGCGATCACCGCCTTGCCGCTGGTCGCGCTCTGGGCCGCGGCGTGGTTCATCTATTCGTTGGGCTACTGGTGGGTGACTCTGCTGATCGCGATCCCGGCGGCCGGCTTTCTGGTCCGCTTGTTCATGATTCAGCACGACTGCGGCCACGGTGCATTCTTCAAGAATCGGCTGGCAAACGATTGGGTCGGCCGCGTCATCGGCGTTCTCACCATGACGCCTTATGATTTCTGGCGCCGCACCCACGCCATTCACCACGCCACCTCCGGCAATCTCGATCGTCGCGGTATCGGCGACGTCGATACACTGACGGTGCGGGAATATTTTGCGCGCTCGCGCTGGGGTCGGCTGAAGTATCGCCTCTATCGCAATCCGCTGGTGATGTTCGGCTTCGGTCCCGCTTATCTCTTCTTGCTGCAACACCGGCTGCCAGTCGGATTGATGCGGGGCGGTTGGACACCCTGGATCAGCACGCAGGCAACGAATGCGGCAATCGCGTTGATCGCGGTGGTGCTGATCTGGCTGATCGGCGTCAAAGCGTTTTTTCTCGTGCACCTGCCGATCCTGCTGCTCTCCGCCGTCTTTGGGGTTTGGCTGTTCTACGTCCAGCACCAGTTCGAGGATACGTTGTGGGACGAGAACTGCGGCTGGAATCTGCACGAAGCTGCCTTGCATGGCTCATCACATTACGATCTGCCGCTGCTGCTGCGCTGGTTCACCGCCAATATCGGTATCCACCACGTGCACCATTTGCACAGCCGCATTCCCTATTACCGGCTGCCGCGCGTGCTGCGCGACCATCCGGAGCTGCGTAATGTCGGCCGATTGACACTTCTGCAGAGCTTCCGCTGTGTCCGGCTTGTGTTGTGGGACGAAGCGCAGCGTCGGCTGGTCACTTTCCGCGAAGCCCGGATTTCCAGCCGCAACGCGTGACTTCTGCTGAATTCGTGTTTACTGGATCGCCGGGCCACGCCCGGTGATCGCAGGTCAGCCTATGCCGCGTTACAAGCTCACGGTTGAATATGACGGCGCGCCGTTCTGCGGCTGGCAGATCCAGGCCGACCAGGTCTCAGTGCAGGGCGTGCTGACTGCTGCTATCGAAGCGCTTTCGGGCCAGAAGACACTGGTGCAGGGGGCCGGCCGCACGGATGCGGGCGTACACGCCCGGGCGCAAGTCGCGCACATCGATCTCGCGAAGGATTGGGATACAGATACCGTGCGCGATGCACTCAATGCGCATCTGCGGCCGCATCCCATCGCAGTTCTTTCAGCCGAGCGGGTGGCCGATGATTTCAATGCCCGCACCTCGGCGGTCAAGCGGCATTACCTTTACAGGATCATCAATCGTCGCGCCGACCTGACGCTCGAGGCCGGCCGTGCGTGGCGTGTGCCGCGACCGCTTGATGCGAATGCCATGCACCAAGCGGCGCAGCGTTTGGTTGGGAAGCACGATTTCACGACATTCCGTTCCACCGAATGTCAGGCCAAATCTCCCGTGAAAACGCTCGATGGGCTTGCAGTCGAACGCAATGGCGACGAAATAAGCGTTGCTGCGACGGCCCGCTCATTTCTGCACAACCAGGTACGATCCATGGTGGGCTCGCTGGTTGCGGTCGGTGAGGGCAAATGGAGCGCGGACGATCTCGCCAAAGCACTCAACGCCCGCGATCGCACCGCTTGCGGTCAGGTGGCCCCGCCGGATGGGCTCTATCTGATGCGCGTGGATTACGAACCGAAATAGCGATCGATAATCTTGCTGTAGATCGCCGTGAGGGCACGTAAATCGGCAATCGGCACGCGCTCGTCGACCGCATGCATGGTCTGTCCCACAAGCCCGAATTCGACCACCGGGCAATAGTGCGTAATAAACCGCGCGTCCGAGGTGCCGCCGGTCGTCGATAACTCGGGTTTGCGGCCGGTGACTTCGGCGACGGCGTTTGCGACCAATTCGGTAAACGGTCCGGATTTCGTCACGAACACGCCGGCATTCGACGGCTCCCACCGAAATGCAAACTTGATTTTGCCTCCGGAGGCTTTCGCGGCGCGCTGCTCGATCAATTTCTTCAGCGAGTCGAGCGTATGCTTGTCGTTGAAGCGAATGTTGAATCGCGCGCGCGCTTCACCCGGGATCAGGTTAACGGTCTTGTTGCCGACATCGACCGTGGTGAATTCGAGATGCGAGGGCGCAAACTGGGCGCTGCCTTGATCGAGAGGCTCGCTTTGCAGCGCCGCGATCAGTGCTGTCAGTCCACGAATTGGATTGTCGGCGCGCTGCGGATAGGCGACGTGACCTTGCTTGCCCGTGACGATCAGGTGGCCGTTGAGCGAACCGCGCCGGCCAATTTTGATGGTGTCGCCGAGTTCATTCTGATTGCTTGGCTCGCCCAGGATGCAGTGATCAAAGCTCTCGCCGTGCTCAGCCGCCCATTTCAGAAGCTTGGGCGTGCCATTGACCGCGATGCCTTCCTCGTCGCCGGTGATCAGAAACGAGATCGAGCCTTTTCGCTTGCCGCCATGATGGTTCAGGTGGTCGAGCACAGCCGCAATCGCGCAAGCAATGCCACCCTTCATGTCGACTGCCCCGCGGCCATACAGCTCGCCGTTCGTCACCTCGCCAGAAAATGGCGGATGCTTCCAGGTTTTTTCGTCGCCCGGCGGCACCACGTCGGTATGGCCGGCAAATACAAGGTTCGGCTTTGCGGCGCCTATGCGGGCGTAGAGATTTTCGACGTCGTCGGTGCCGGGCTCGCGGAACGTCATGCGATGCACGGTGAAACCTGCGGTCTTCAGGATGCCCTCGACAAACGTGAGCGCGCCGCCTTCCGCCGGCGTGACCGAAGGGCAGCGCAGCAGATCGCGGGCAATGGCGACGGGATCGGCAGACACAGTGATTGCGCCTCTAGTCCCTCAACAATTCGTTGATGCTGGTCTTGGATCGCGTGCGTTCGTCCACGCGCTTGACGATGACGGCGCAATAGAGCCCGGGGCCGCCGCTCTTGCCGGGCAGCGTCCCGGGTACCACAACGGAATAAGGTGGGACTTCGCCTTGCGTGACCGAGCCGGTCTCGCGGTCGACGATGCGCGTGGAAGCGCCGAGATAGACGCCCATCGACAGCACGGCGCCCGTGCGGATGACCACGCCTTCCGCAACTTCAGAGCGCGCCCCGACGAAGCAATTGTCTTCGACGATGACCGGGCCCGCTTGCAAGGGCTCGAGCACACCGCCGATGCCTGCGCCGCCGGAGATGTGGCAATTCTTTCCGATTTGTGCGCACGAGCCGACCGTCGCCCAGGTGTCGATCATGGTGCCTGAATCGACATAGGCGCCGAGGTTGACGAAAGACGGCATGAGAACCACGCCTGGCGCGATGAAGGCCGAGTGGCGGACAACGCTGCCGGGGACAGCACGGAAGCCGGCCTTCCTGAAGCGCGCGGCGTTCCAGCCCTTGAATTTGGAATCGACCTTGTCCCACCACACGGCTTTGCCCGGCCCGCCAGGGATCACGCTCATATCGTTGAGACGAAACGAGAGCAGGACCGCCTTCTTGAGCCACTGATTGACGTGCCATTGGCCATCGGCTTTTCGTTCGGCAACGCGCGCCTTGCCGGCATCGAGTAGATCGAGGGCGGAATCCACCGCCTTGCGCACGGCGCCCGTGGTCTTCGGACCGATCTTGTCGCGTCCCTCGAAAGCCTCGTCGATGATCTTGGCAAGCTTGTCGTTTGACATGGTCGCTCCGGCTCGTTCGGCTGCGGTTTGTCGGGGGCGGGGCAGGGGATGTCAAGACGCGCTTGCCGGGCTGAACTTATGACCGGAGAAACGCGCATGAATCGGCATCCGGCGGCGTAATCAGCGCCGCACGATCCGTTCGAGAAATCCGGTGAGATCGTCGGTCGTGTGATCGACGTATGGTGCATTGCGCCCTTCAAGCTCCCACGCCTCGCGAAACACTTCGCGCTGACCTTCCGGCACAACCAGGACCGTGGTCATGCCGAGTGCGTGCGGCGTTTCCAGATTGCGTGCCAGGTCCTCGAACATCGCTGCTTTTGCAGCATCGACGCCATGCCGGGCGAGAAAGCGCTGATACACCTGGGGCAAGGGCTTGGGATCAAGATTGGCAGCGGCGATGTCGAACACGTCTTCGAAATGGTGATGGATTTCCAGCTTTTGCATCACCGCGTCGGCGTGCTTGCGCGTGCCATTCGTGAGGATGAGCTTGCGGCCCGAAAGTTTTTCAAGGGCGGCGCCGAGCGCCGGATTCGGCACAAGCGGCGAATGATCGATCTGGTGGACGAATTCCAGATAATCATCTGGCTTCATGCCATGCTCGGCCATCAATCCGCGCATCGTGGTGCCGTAGCGTTTGTAATAATCCTTCTGTAAGCGGAAGGCTTCGTCTTTCGACACTTTCAGAAAGTCAGAAACGTAGGCACGGATGCGGTCATCGACCTGCTGCCAAAGATTGAGGTGATGCGGGTAAAGCGTGTTGTCGAGGTCGAACACCCATGTTTCGACGTGGCCGAAACCGCGCGGTGCCGGGCGTGACGATGTCGACAAGTTATGGTTCCTTGAACCGGACGGTCGTTGTCGGTTGGCTGCCAATATCGATGACGGCAAAGCCGGCCAAATTCAGGCCGCGCGTTGCGCAATCTTTATGATCGGCAAGCTCGAAACGCCCATCGCGCGTGCAGAGCGCAACCGTTCCACCCCAAGCGAGAGGCACATCGCCACGCTTGATGGTGCGACCGTTTCCGTCGACGGCTTCCGCATAGCTGTAGAGCCGGTGCGGATCGCCGCGCAGATCGGGCCGCACGCATTGCCCGGCGTCCACGCGATACCAGCCACGCGTAACGATCGCGCCCATCTCGACGATGCCAAGCGAGGCCATCACCGTATATTTGGTGTCATTACACCAGGAAAAACCGAGCCCCTCCGGCTTAAGCGCGGCAGCGACGAGTGTGTCAAAGAAGTTTGGTGCAGACGCAGCGTCGCCAGCGAGTTTGCGGTCGTTCAGGAATTTCGTGATTGCGGCCTGCGTCTTGGCACCGGGCACGCCATCGATCGGATAGGCGTCGTAACCGGCGATGACCAACAAACGCTGAATTCCTGCAAGCCGCGCCTGCACGTCGTCGTAGTCGGATTCTTCGGCAAGATTGACAACCGGCCCTTTCGGAGAGTCGGATGGTTTGGTCGCACTGAAGCGCACCTGTTGGCTGGTGGGACAGCCACGGGCATTTGAAATGTCGAAGTCACCGTCACGAACGCAGAATTCGGCTTGCCCGTTTTGCGGCAGTGGCGCGGTGCCATAGACGGGCGGCGTGCGCGCGTGCACGTAAACCATGTCGGCATCGAGTGGCCCATCCAATACTTGCCGGCACTGTCCAGGGTCGAGCCGAAACCAGCCGCGTGTCGCGACATTGGCGCGCTTTTCGATGCCGATCGCGGCATCCATTCGATAACTGGTGCGGTTGCAAAGCGTGAGCTCGGCTTGGGCTGGTGCTGCCGCCACGAGCCAAACGACTGATGCGGCAATGGTGGAGATGAAACCGCGAATCATGCGGCCATGCTAGTCGGCATCCGAAGGGCAGGGAATTGCCAACGAACCCGCGCATCCCCGCTTGCGCGGGAATGAACGTGTTGGACCATTTTATCGGTGCATTAGCGTGCCGACGCCGTGGTCGGTCAGCAGCTCGAGCAGCACGGCGTGCGGCACCTTGCCGTCCATGATGACGACGCCCTCGACACCCTGATCGAGCGCATAGATGCAGGTCTCGACCTTGGGGATCATTCCGCCGGATATCGTTCCATCGGCGATCAACTTGCGTGCGTCGGCGACTGACAATTCGGGGATCAGGTTCTTCGATTTATCCAGCACGCCCGGGACGTCGGTGAGCAATAGTAGACGTTTGGCCTTGAGTGCGCCGGCGATGGCTCCCGCAAATGTGTCGGCGTTTACATTGAAGGTGCCGCCATCGGCCGAGGTTGCGACCGGCGCCAGCACGGGGATCATTTCCTTGCCGAGGACATGATTGAGTACCATGAGGTCGACTTTCTCGGGTTCGCCGACAAAGCCAAGATCAACAATCTTCTCGATATTGGAATCAGGATCGACCACCGTGCGCGTCACCTTTCGGGCCTGCACCATGTTGCCGTCTTTGCCGCATAGGCCGACGGCCTTTCCGCCGGCGGCATTGATATAGCCGACGATTTGTTTGTTGATGGATCCGGCCAGCACCATCTCTACGATCTGGATGGTGGGGGCGTCGGTAATGCGCAGTCCGCCAGCGAATTCAGACTTGATGCCGAGCTTCTTGAGCATGGCTGCGATCTGCGGGCCGCCACCATGGACCACCACGGGATTGATCGCGGCTTGCTCGAGCAGCACGATATCGCGCGCGAAATCGCGCGCGGTGTTTTCCTCGCCCATGGCATGACCGCCGTATTTCACAACGACGATCTCCTCGTCGTAACGCTGCATATGGGGCAGCGCTTCCGAAAGAATCCGGGCTTGGTCCTGTGGGCTGATCCTGGGAGCTTTGCTCATCGCTTCGGCCTTCTGCGGTCGCTGGGGGTTCTAGCCGATGCGACCAGCCTCCGACAATGCGTCAACGCCGTCTTTCGTCCAGAAGCCTTGCGATAGCCGCGCGTAATTCGGGGATTCCGGTCCCGCCATGGGAGGAAGTCGCCAGAACGGTCGGAAAGGCAGCCTGGCGTTTGGACAGTGCTGCTTCGACATCCCCTATACGGTCGCTGAGCTCGCTCGGTTTGACCGCATCGCATTTGGTTAAGACGATCTGGTGGCTGACTGCCGATTGGCTGAGCGCATCGAGTGCTGGTTCGTCAGTCGGCTTTAGGCCATGACGTGCATCCACTAGCACGTAGATGCGGGCGAGGTTGCTGCGTCCACGTAAAAAGGCGTCGATCAGCGCGGTCCATGCCGTGATCTTTGTTTTTGCCGCGGCGGCATAGCCGTAGCCGGGCATGTCCACCACGTTGAGGCTGCCGCCCGCGGTGAAAAAGATGAGTTCCTGGGTACGCCCGGGCGTCCGTGATATGCGTGCGAGATTTTTGCGGCCCGTCAGCGCATTGATAAGACTCGATTTCCCCACATTGGACCTGCCGGCGAAGGCAATCTCGACACCGCGCATCGGCGGCAGCGAGGCGGGTGTCCCGGCCGCGGCAACAAAGCGCCATTCGCCGGCGAAAAGCTGCCGGCCAGCCTCGAGTTCCGTACGGGTGAATTGGGCGGATGTCATTGGCGCCGGTTATCCTTCGGCGTCATGCCAGCGCTCGTCGCGGGCATCCACGTCTTGCAGCTTGGCAACAGTAAAGACGTGGATGGCCGGGACAAGCCCCGGCCATGACGTGGAACGCGTTTGTCGCTGTTACGACGACGCCTTTTTCTTTACGAACAACGCCTTGATGTTGTCGAACAATTCTATCTTGGCGCCGTGCTTGCGCATGATGACGCTCTGCTGCAGCACCGATAGCGAGTTATTCCACGCCCAGTAGATCACGAGTCCGGCGGGGAAGTTCGCCAGCATGAAGGTGAAAATCAGCGGCATCCAATTGAAGATCATCTGCTGGGTCGGATCGGGCGGCGCCGGGTTGAGCTTCATCTGCGCCCACATTGTCACGCCCATGATCAGCGGCCACGCACCGAGATGGAGGAATTGGCCGATGACCGGCAGTATGGTCGGGTCGACGGGAATAAGCCCAAACAGATTGAAGACATTGGTCGGGTCTTGCGCCGAGAGATCGTGGATCCAGCCAAAGAATGGCGCATGCCGCATTTCAATGGTGACGAACAGAACTTTATAGAGCGAGAAGAAGACAGGGATCTGGATCGCGATCGGCAAACAACCTGCGAGCGGGTTGATCTTCTCCCTCTTGTAGAGCTCCATCAGTTCTTGTTGCTGCCGGGCCTTGTCGTTGGCGAAACGTTCGCGCAACGCGGTCATCTGCGGCTGCACCGCCTTCATTTTCGCCATCGAGGCGTAGGATTTGTTCGCCAGCGGGAAGAAGGCGGCCTTGATCAGCACCGTCACGATCAGGATCGCGAGACCGAAATTCCCGACCAGACGGTAGAGATAGTCGATCGCGATGAACAGCGGCTTGGTAATGAAATAGAACCAACCCCAGTCGATCAGAAGATCGAAGCGGTTGAGCTTGAGTTGCTTGTCGTAGTCGTTGACGACGGCGACTTCCTTGGCGCCGGCGAACAATCGCGCATTCACCGAAGTCGTTGCGCCGGGGGCAATCGTCTGGGCGTCAAGCAGATAATCCGTCTGATAGGTCTGAATGCTGCCAAGCGTACCGGTCGAGAAACGCGCCTTCAGGCGTGCGCTCGGTTCCGGCAAGAGCGTGGCCGCCCAATATTTGTCAGTGATGCCGAACCAACCGTTCGTTACGTCGAAATTGACGACCTTTTTCTCGATGATGTTTTTATAGGTGTATTCCTGCAGGCCGGAATCACCGAGCACACCGATCAGTCCTTCATGCAGGATGTAGTATCCGGCGGTCTGCGGCGTGCCGTGGCGCGAAATCAAGGCGTAGGGAAATAGTGAGACTGGATTCGTGCCCTTGTTGCTCACGTCATCCTTGATAGTGAAAAGGTATTTGTCGTCGACAGCGACGGTACGGTGAAATTCGAGTCCTTCGCCGTTATCGTAAGTTAGTGTCACCGGATGACCGACGCTGAGCGCGCCCGACCCTGCTTGCTTCCAAACCGTTTCCGCCGTTGGCAATTTCACATTGGTGCCGGTAGCGCCCGTCCAGCCGAATTCGGCATAGAACGGATCTGCGGTGCCGGACGGGGAGAGCAAAATGATTGGTGGTGACTTCGGATTGACGGTTTCCCGGAACTTGACCAGCGCCAGATCGTCAATGCGCCCACCCTTGAGGGCGATCGAACCTTGCAAGCTGTCGGTTGCGATCGCCACGCGCGGCGAGGTCGCGAGCGCTACCGGCCGATCGACGGTGGCCGCCGCCGAAGGCGCGTTCGCCTGGCCGGGAACCTGGGGCGTCGCCGCTTGCGTGGGCGGCTGGCCGGGCTGCGCCGGTGTCGGCGCGCTCTGCTTCTGCTGCTGAGCCTGCAATTGTTCTTGCCGTACTTTTTCCTGCGGCATAGCAAAGAAATATTGCCAACCGAGAAGCACCAGCGCCGACAGCGCAATGGCAAGGATGGTATTCTTATTGTCCGTCATCAGGATTCCGTATTGCCACTGCGACCCGCATGTACTCTCCGCAACGCGCCTTCGAAGTCTTCTTTCATCCGGGCAAACGGCAGATTGAGTGCCGCGCGCCGTCCGATCAGCACATAATCATGTCCGGCGCGCAGCCGGGTTGCGGCTGAGAGCCGCACAATTTCTCGCAAGCGGCGTCGGACCCGGTTACGTTCGACGGCATTGCCGACCTTCTTCGATACCGTAAAGCCGAACCGTATCGGCCCCTCGTCTCGGCGGTTGCGAGCCTGAAGTACGAACGCCGGCGCCGGTGCCTTGCTCCCGGATGCCACCGCCAAAAAATGCGCCCGTTGCCTCAGTCGTTCCATGGAAGCAATGCGCGGCTTCTTCGCCGCCGTCAGGCGGACAGCCGCTTGCGCCCGCGCCCCCGGCGCGCCGACAAGACCTTGCGTCCGCCCTTGGTCGCCATACGCGAGCGGAAACCGTGACGGCGCTTGCGTACGAGTTTGCTCGGTTGATAGGTCCGCTTCACGTTTCAGTTTCTCCGCTGGTGGCGCCGTGGGAAGGAGGACGCCGTCCTCAAAACGCCAACGAACCCGAACTCTTTCGGGCCGGCACACGATTTGCGCGGCTTATAAGGGAGGGGCATTAGCCCGTCAATGCGACCGCATGCCGGCCGGCGGATCGATGTCTAAAAGCCTCACAAGGCAGTGATGTTAGCCCGTTCCGGACTGCGCCTCGTGTATAAATCGTGAATGTCCGCCAGTGTGCCCCCAGCCCTCCAACCGCGCAGTCTTGCTCGCCGGCTACTGCCGTTGATCCTGGTCGTCGCGCTTGCCGGCACGGCTTACCTCGTTGTCGGTGAAAGTGGCATTTCGCTCGATGCCCTGGTTCGGCACCGCGCCGCCATCGATACCTTTGTTTCCGAACACCACGTCCTGGCCGTGCTTGCTTATACCGTTCTTTATGTCGGCGCCGTCGCGCTATCGCTGCCGGGGGCGACGTTCCTGACCGTCGCGGGCGGCTTTTTGTTCGGCATTGTGATTGGCGCCGCGGCCGCAGTGATCGGCGCGACCCTCGGCGCCACGCTCATCTTCCTAGTGGCGCGTACGGCTTTGGGCGAGCCCTTGCTTCGGCTGGCCGGTCCGCGCGCCAATCAACTCGCCAAGGAATTCCGCGACGACGCTTTTAGCTATCTTCTCTTTCTGCGACTGGTACCTGCGTTTCCATTCTTCCTGGTCAACCTGGTGCCTGCGTTTGCCGGCGTGCGGCTCGCGCCGTTCGTTACCGCGACCGCGCTCGGGATCATTCCGGGCGCCGTCGTCTTTGCTTTGGCCGGTATGGGTCTCGATAGTGTGATCGCCGCGCAGCAGAATTCGTATCACCAATGCATCGCATCCGGCGGATCCGGTTGCCGCATCGCTTTTGATACAATGGACGTTCTCACGCCACAGCTGATCGCCGCGCTTGCCGCGCTCGGTCTGCTCTCGCTAATGCCGGTGGTGCTGAAACATTGGCGCGCGCGCTCGCGCGCTGCCATGTGATGCTGACGGTGTAATTGCGGGCAAGAGTTACAGGGACATGGTGGAAACACTCACACCCGATCTCTGCGTGATCGGCGGAGGCCCGGGCGGCCTGTCAGTCGCCGCGGCCGCGGCTGCGTTCGGCGTGCCGACGGTGCTGATCGAACGCCACAAGATGGGCGGTGATTGTCTCAACACGGGGTGTATCCCATCGAAAGCAATGTTGGCGGCGGCGAGGCGTGCCGAGGCCATACGAAGCGATGATGCGTTTGGTGTGGTTGCACAAGGTGTCATCGACTTCACAAAGGTGCACGACTATGTCCAATCCGTCATCGCGGCGGTCGCGCCGGCGGATTCGGCGGAGCGTTTCACCGGGCTTGGGGTCCGAGTCATCCACGGGCACGCGAAGTTCAAGGACCGCAAGACAGTTCTGGCGGGCGACATCGAAATTCGCGCACGGCGTTTCGTTATCGCAACGGGGTCGTCGCCGGCCGTGCCGCCAATTCCCGGAATCGATAGCGGCCCTTATCTCACCAACGAGTCGATTTTCGATCTCAAGGAAAGACCCGAGCATCTCGTTATCATCGGCGCCGGGCCTACCGGTCTGGAATTGGCTCAAGCATTCCGCCGTGTGGGCAGCTCCGTGACAGTCCTTGAAGCGGGACAACCGCTCGCCAAAGACGATCCGGAATGTACTGCCATCGTGCTCGATCGGCTTGAGCGTGAGGGAGTCGTCATCCGCAGCGGTGTGAATGTCGTCAACATTACACACGCCGGCACAATCGTGACAGCGACGATCGAAGCTGCTGGAGGGGAACAGACCATTACCGGCAGCCATCTTCTTGTCGCAGCCGGACGCAAGCCAACCATAGATGGACTCGATCTCGACGCAGCAGGAATTCGCCACGACCGTTCCGGCATCTTGGTGAACAAAAAACTCAAGACCCGCAATCGGCGCGTCTACGCGATCGGCGATTGCGCGGCTGGGCAGTTACAGTTCACCCACGCCGCGAACTATCACGCGGGCCTGGTCATCCGAAACGCGCTCTTTCGTCTTCCGGTGCGTGTGAACAACACCGCCGTCCCGTGGGTGACCTACACTGAGCCGGAACTCGCGCACACCGGCCTTACAGAACGACAGGCGCGTGCGAACCGCTTGAAAATTCGCGTGGCGCGCTGGCCCTACTATGACAACGACCGCGCGCAGACTGAACGCGATACGCACGGTCACATAAAAGTCATCACCACGCGCAAGGGTAAAATAGTAGGTGCGACTATTGTCGGTGCGCAGGCAGGTGAATTGATCGGAATGTGGACACTCGCCATCGCTCAGGGTCTGAACATTCGTTCTTTCACCGAGATTGTGCTGCCGTATCCAACGCTGTCGGAACTCGGAAAACGTGCAGCCATCGACTTTTTCGCGCCAGGTTTGACGAGTTCTGGGGTGCGGCGCATCATTGCCTGGTTACGAATCTTCGGCTGAGGCGATTTTGGAAACGGCAAACGAAAAAAATGTCGATGTGGTTGACGCGGAGCCCCGGCCGGCGCGGAAGCCGCGCGTCGGCCTTTCCGGAAAGCTGCTGGTTCTCACCATTCTGTTCGTAATGGTGGCTGAAATTCTGATCTACGTGCCATCCGTCGCCAATTTCCGGCTGAACTGGCTCAACGACCGTTTGGCCGCTGCGCACACGGCGGCACTTGTGCTCGACGCTGCACCGAGCGGCATGGTGCCTGAAAGCCTCGCGAAACAGATTCTCAAAAGCATCGGCGCGCGTGCGGTGGCCATGAAGATGGGCAATCAACGCCGATTGCTCGCTGCGTCCGATGTGCCATCCGCGATCGCGCAGGACATCGACATGCGAGAGGTGTCGTGGTGGCGCTCCATCGTCGACGCGTTCGATACGCTGTTCACTTGCAAGCCGGACGACGTCATCCGCGTTGTAGGAGCGGCGCCCATGGGCGGCGATTTCCTCGAAATCATTCTCGACGAGGCGCCGCTGTGCAAGGCAATGTGGTCGTTTTCGGTCAACATCCTGCTGCTCTCGCTTGCAATCTCTTGCATCACCGCGATGCTGGTGTTCTTTGCTCTGCATTACCTTCTGGTGCGTCCGATGTGGCGCATCACGCGCAACATGGTCGCGTTCCGCGCCGATCCCGAAAATCCATCGCGCATCATCGCGGAAAGCGGACGGCTCGATGAAATCGGAACCGCCGAAGGAGAGCTTGCTGCCATGCAGCGCGAGCTTGCTTCAATGCTGCATCAGCAGAGTCGCCTGGCAGCGCTCGGGCTGGCGGTATCCAAGATCAATCACGACCTACGTAATCTGTTGGCGTCGGCGCAGATTTTTTCCGACCAGCTTTCGACTTTGCCCGATCCAAAAGTGCAGCGCTTCGCGCCCAAGCTGATGCACGCCCTCGAACGCGCAATCGCATTCTGCCAAACGACGCTTTCTTACGGTGGCGCGCAAGAACCACCGCCCGAGCGTAAGACCATTCAGGTTGAACCACTGATCGAAGAAGTGCACGAAGCCCTTGGGCTTGGCCTTGGCGTGCCGATCCGCTGGATTGTCGCGGTGGAACGTGGCCTGACGGTAGACGCCGATCACGATCAATTGTTTCGCGTCCTCGTCAATATCGCGCGCAACGCGGTACAAGCGCTGGAGGCTCGTGGCACGCGCGACCCGGCGCGTGATCAGATTCGCATTACTGGGCGGCGCGAAGGTAGCGTGGTGATTATCGAGTTGTCGGATACCGGGCCGGGCATACCTGAAAAAGCGCGTGCTCATATGTTCCAGGCTTTTCAGGGCTCGGCGCGCACCGGGGGCACTGGGCTGGGTCTGGCCATTGCCGCAGAACTCGTGCGCGCGCATGGCGGTGAAATCCGTCTGGTGCCGGGAACCATCGGCGCCACCTTCAGCATCACAATTCCCGACAGCGCGGTCGATCTCAGTACACGACGTGGTGAACGCGTCCACGCTTGAAGGCGGGAAGAGACTGCAACCTGCGGTGTTCATCGGGTAAGGGCGTCGTTCCCATTACGCGAAGGATATTGCAATGGTGCCGTCGTCGGTGAATGTGCTTGCGGTCGCGACCGCGCTGCCGCCGCACAAACTCGAGCAGAGGGCTGTCGCCGATGCTGCGCGTCAGATCTACGCGCGCACGTTTGCGCGCTTTCCGAGGTTGGCCGATGTGTTCATCAATGCCGGCATCGAGCGGCGCTATTCGGCGCGGTCCCTCGAATGGCTGAGTGCTCCGCATGACTGGGCAGAGCGCACCGAGGCCTACCTCGAGAGTGCGAGCGAATTGTTCACGCAGAGTGCTCGCGCAGCACTCGATCGTGCCGGAATATCCGCGCGCGACGTCGACGTGATCGTGACCGTATCTTCCACCGGTATCGCGACGCCCAGCATTGAGGCGCGCGTCGCCCCCGAAATGGGGTTTCGGCCGTCAGTGATGCGGGTTCCGGTCTTCGGGCGTGGCTGCGCCGGCGGCGTCTCTGGCCTGGCGCTAGGCGCACGACTTGCGCGCGCTGAGCCGGGCGAGGTCGTGCTCGTGGTCGTGGTCGAGCTATGCACGCTCACGTGCCGCGCCGATCGCGGAACCAAAGCCGACGTGATCTCTTCAGCGTTGTTTGGGGATGGCGCCGCGGCCGCGGTATTGCGCGCAGGACCGGACAAAGCCGACTTGCGCGTCGGCGCGGCGGCCGAACACACCTGGGCCCGCACGCTCGACATCATGGGCTGGACGGTCGATCCGGTCGGCTTTCAGGTGATGCTGTCGCGCTCGTTGCCACGCTTCGTGGAGCAGAGGTTGGCTGCGCCGGTACGGCGCTTTATAAAGTCGGCACGCCTTCAAGCGCCGCAGCTCGTTTGTCATCCAGGCGGCGCCAAAGTGCTCGACGCCATCGAGGTTGCACTTGAATTGCAAAAGGGCACTTTGCGCGACGAACGCGAGGTGCTGCGCGAACACGGCAATATGTCGGCACCCACGGTTCTGTTTGTGCTTGAACGCGCGCTCAAACGCGGGTTGCGCGGGCCGGCTGTGCTCTCGGCACTTGGGCCGGGCTTCACGGCGAACTTTCTGGCGCTCGAGGCCGCGTATGCCTAACGGAGCGTGGCTGGTCGCGTGCCTTATCGTGCAAAGGTCCGTCGAGCTCGGCTTTGCGCAATTCAACACCGCCCGGCTCCGCACAAAAGGCGGCATCGAATTCGGCGCGGCTCACTATCCGCTCATGATTATGCTGCACGGGTCGTGGTTGCTCGGCCTGTTGATACTCGGCTATGACCGGCCCCTCATTCCATTTTGGCTGGTGCTCTTCGTCATCCTGCAGGTTGGGCGCTTGTGGATCATCGCTAGTCTCGGCCGGCGATGGACCACGCGCGTCATCGTGTTGCCTGGCGCTACACCGGTTGCGCGTGGGCCATACCGCTGGCTCAGGCATCCGAATTATTTGATCGTTGCGCTGGAAATTGCCGTCGTTCCGCTGGCGCTTGGGTTGCCGGTCTTTGCGTTGATCTATTCGCTCGCCAATGCGGCGCTGCTTGCGTATCGAATCCGCATCGAAAATGAGGCGCTCGCCTGGGCCAGCCGACAGACGCAACCGGCATAAGCCCTAATAGCCGCAACCCTTGCCAATGCAGGATCAAGACGATAGCTATGCCCGGTCCCGTGCGCCGGTTTCCGGCAGCGGAATCAAGCGCCCGTAGCTCAGCTGGATAGAGCACCAGACTACGAATCTGGGGGTCAGGAGTTCGAATCTCTTCGGGCGCGCCAGTAACCCTTTAATATTGAATCAGAATTTCTGCGCGATTTTCTACCGCTTGACTTTGGGCAGCGCGGGGCAGCACCGGGGCAACGCCAGCGATGCTTTCAGGGCCGCCGTCCGTGTCAAACTCGATTATAACTACAAGTTGTTCAGACGTGCCAACCAGAGCAGCCGATGGAAGCACTCGATTATTGGCGCCTTTGCGACGAAGTCTCCGTGGTTCAGGCAGCTCTCCTAATCGTCGGAGAAGACCCGTCGCAGATTCAAGACTATGTAGACAGTAACAGCGCGCAGAACCGGCCGGCTGGTTACGACGCTGTAGTCACCGCACTAGTTAACGCCATTTTCGCAAAACGCCTATCCGCGAAGATCGGATACACAGGGGAAGACGAGACTCAAATGAGCTGGCACGCGACGACAATTGGGGTCGAAGACCTCAAGGTGTGGTTGAAATCCAAAGGCATTATGACAGGGTTCTTTTTTCCAAACGAACGACCTAGGGCGAATTATCTCTCCGAGTTTCATCCAAACTATTCACCTAAGCTCGCCGCTGCAATCGAAGCATGGAAAGCGGTATCTGCTGATCCCGAATTGAGGCGTGGTCGATCGGTTAAACAAGCTTTGAACGTTTGGCTTCGTCAACACGCCAACGAATTTGGACTTACCAAGGAAGATGGAAATC
>DATFVF010000052.1:0-13977 GCA_035260465.1 Pseudolabrys sp.
CCCTCTTTGTCGAAGGCCGGACGCAGCTTGGCGATCGACTCTATCGTGACGCCAGCTTTTGGATACTCGTCGGTATCGACCACGACATCGCCCTTGCGCGATTTAATGGTGACCGGCGTGATTTCATCTTTGAACTTCCCCGCCTTCTGCGCGGCTTCTGCTTTGTTTTGCGATGCGACGGCGAATTCGTCCTGCTGTTGGCGCGTGATTTGCCACTGTTTGGCGACGTTTTCGGCTGTGGTGCCCATGTGATAGCCGTTGAAGGCGTCCCACAGACCGTCCTTGATCATGGTATCGACCATTTCGAACGCGCCCATCTTCACGCCGTTGCGCAGATGCTGGCAGTGCGGCGCCATGCTCATCGATTCCTGTCCCCCCGCCACGACGATTTCGGAATCGCCGGTGAGGATCGCCTGATAGCCAAGCGCGACAGCCCGCAGGCCGGAACCGCAGAGCTGGTTTACGCCCCACGCAGGCGTCTCAACAGGAATGGCCGCCGCGATCGAAGCCTGCCGCGCCGGATTCTGACCCTGGCCGGCGGTAAGGATCTGCCCCAGGATCACTTCGCTCACACGGGCGCCCTCGACCCCTGCCTGTTCCAGCGCTGCCTTGATTGCGGTCCTGCCAAGCTCATGGGCGGGAAGGTTCGCGAACGCCCCGTTAAAAGCGCCGACAGCGGTGCGCGTGGCGCTCACGATGACGATGTCGTCTTTCATCCAAAACTCCTGTTGCGTCGAGTGCGGGGCAAGGCGGCCTTTCGGCACTGCCACATCCTTGGCGGGCCATCCGGCTCTGTCAACAATACCTGCCTCTCAGATATCAGCGAGAATTGGCCCTTTTTAGACGTTTCCGCAAGGGCGGCCACGACGTTTGGCGGCCTGCCGCGCCGCCACAAAACGGTGGCCCATAGAAGCAGAAATTGGCTATGCTCAATCCGTGGGGCAGAGGAAACGCGTGATGAACATGGCAGAGGAAAAAAAAGAGCCGATCACTATCAAAAAATACGCTAACCGACGGCTCTACAATACCGGAACCAGCACTTACGTGACGCTCGAAGACCTTGCCGCCATGGTCAAGACCGGCGAGGATTTCGTCGTCTACGACGCCAAATCCGGCGAGGATATCACCCGCTCGGTGCTTGCGCAGATCATCTTCGAGCAGGAGGGCAAGGTAGGGCAAAGCCTGATGCCCATCGCCTTTCTGCGGCAGATGATCCGCTTCTACGGCGACAGCATGCAAATGCTGGTGCCGCGCTTTTTGGAAGCCTCAATCGACTCGCTCTCGAAAGAACAGGGCAAATTTCGGGAACAAATAGCGCAGGCGTTCGGCGTTGGCGCTTTCGGCCCACTTGAAGACCAGGTTCGGCGCAATATGGAGATGTTCGAAAAAACATTTGCCATGTTCGCACCATTTGCGCGCGGTCAGTCGAAGCCGACAGAGAAGCCGGAAGGCTCGAGCAGCGAGATGGATGAACTCAAGCGGCAGCTCGATGAAATGCAAAAACGCCTGGATAAGCTCGGCGGCAAGCCATAGCCGGTTCGGCTAACCCGACGCGGCTTGTTTCTTATCGACCTGCCATGCCCGTTCGGACGTGGCGAGCCCGATCAATTCGCCTTGCAAGTAATCGCAACCCCAACCTTCCAGCAATGTCGCAGTCTCCTCGTCCTGCACCCATTCGGCGACGCTCTTAAGGCCGAGGCGATGCGAGAGATCGACCAACGTCTGCACGAAGGCGCGGTCGTCATTGGACTTCGCGATATTCGGCACGAAAGCGCCGTCGATTTTTACGATGTCCACGCCGAGTTTGCGCAAATTGCGGAATGACGTGTGGCCGGCGCCGAAATCGTCGATGGCGATCCGGCAGCCTAGCTCCTTCACCCGGGTAACAAAGCCGCGCGCGTCGTCCAGGTCCTGAATAGCCGCGGTTTCAGTGATTTCGATGATCAACCGCGCGGCCGCGTCGGAATTGGCGCGCAGCAACGCCCCCAGACCTTGCCACCAATGCGGATCAATGGCGGAATTCGGCGAAACGTTGACGCTTGCGTGTAGAGTCGGTGCTGCGCCCAATTCAGCCACGACCAACTCAAGCACGCGAAAATCGAGCATTCGAACCAGCCCAACTCTTTCTGCCACCGGAATGATCTCATTGGCCTGTGCAATACTGCCATCGCTTCGGTTGATGCGCATCAGACATTCATAGAAAACAACCTTGCGATTTCGTGCCTCGACCACGGGTTCATAGGCAAGCGCAATTCTTCGCTCATTGAGCGCGGTGACGATTTCGTCGGCAGCACGCACGCTTTGGCGACGGAGTGCGTCACGTTCGACATTCGGCACGTACGCGGTGAATGAGCCATGGCGCTTCGCGCGCGATGCATGCAAAGCATCCTGCGTCCGGGCAAGGATTTCCGCCACCGTTCGGGCGTGACGCGGCGCGGTCACGCCGCCAATCGTGACTGTCGCAGCAACCGGACCCGCGGCAGTAAAGATCGGCTCCTCGCGCACGCCATCGAGCAGCCGCTCCGCCGCAACCGACAATTCGTCAGGCGTGCAATTGGTCAGAATGACCCCGAACTTGTTTCCGGAGAAGCGGCCAAGGTGATCCTTGCCACGCAGCCGCGCGCGAACACGCTTGCCGACCTGGGCGATGACGGCGTCGCCTACGTCAAAGCCATAAGCTTCGTTGAGATGGCCAAGGTGATCGATGGATACCAGCAGAAAACCGCAGGAGCCGCGAAAACGCACGGCCTCGTCGAGTGCCGCACCAAGGGCTTCCGTCAGACAAACGCGATTAAGCTCGCCGGTTAGCGGATCGAATTTCGCGCGCTTTTCAAGCCAGCGATCACGCTCGTGCCGCACATCGATAAATCGGATGATGCCGTGCGCACGTTGTGGCTTGCCATCCGCTCCCGCGAACCAACGGCCCGTATCTTCCAGCCAAATTTTGCCATCGCCACGCTTGAACGCGTACTGCACCTGATAAGAAACACCATGTCCGGCGTCGCGGTGCGTTGTCCGTTGAATAATATCGATGCGGGTTGGACCGTCTGCGGCGTCCACATGCCGTGCAAAGCCGCGACCGCTGGCGATCTCGGACATGTCGATGCCGAGCAAAGCGCCAGCGTTGTCGCTCCAGTTCAGCGTATCGGTATCGAGATGCCACTCATAGGCAACGTCGCCGATCGACCGCAGAATCTCCGCAGCATCGAGAAGGCCCTGTGATTGATCGAAGCGGGTCACAATCGCCCCTTTATGGAACGCCAAGGCAGGTGCGGGCGTTGCTTGGTGCGACGAACGCGCTCCGAACCTAGAGCGATTTCGTTAAACAATTTGAAAAGGTGGGATTTTGTGGCTTTGGGCGCGGTTAACGGCCGCGCGGCACGCGTTTTGCGCATTGGAGAGCGGAAAGCGGGCAAATGTCCTGAATTGACACGGGTATCCTGATGCAGCTTCGCGAGATTAACTCAACATCATCGTCACGGCAGCCCGACGCGGCTGAACACCGTGCCGAGAAGGATAGCGCGCCCGCCTCTGAAAGCCGTGCGCTGGTCGCGCTTGCCGCCGCAGCTAGCACCCCAGAGTGTCAAGTTGGTTATCGTGACGCTTCGTTTCTCGCGCAGCTTATTGCCACGAAGGATCAGCATCCACAGACCCGCGAACGCCGCCGAGCCGATCCGAACGAGGTGTTGGCCGCATATCGCGCGACCATCGGGCTATTAGCATTTTAGTACCCGAGCGCGCAGCCGTCCTTGCGCGGCTCTGAGCCGGCGATGAGCACGCCGCGATCCCAATCAATCTTGATGGTTTGCGCGCCGCCCCAAGGCGACGTTGCCATGACCACATCGTGGCCACGCGCCTTCAGCCCTTCGATCGTCGCCGCCGGCGTGCCGTGCTCGACGTCGGTCTTCTCGCCCTCAAAGAAGAAACGCGGCGCGTCGATCGCCTGCTGCACGTCCATTCCGTAGTCGAGCATGTTAAGCACGATCTGGACGTGACCCATCGGCTGATAATGCGCGCCCATGACGCCGAAACTCATGTCGCAGCGGCCATTGCGCATGGCCAGCGCAGGAATGATCGTGTGCATCGGTCGTTTGTTCGGCCCGAACGTGTTGGGATGATCCGGCTCGAGCGTGAAACAGGCGCCCCGATTGGTGAGCATGATGCCGGTTTTCTCGGTGCAAATGCCGACGCCGAAATGCGAATAGAGCGAATTGATGAACGACACCGCCATGCGGTCGCGATCGACCACGGTGAGATAGACCGTGTCATCGCCCGGCGCGGGGGCGCTCGGCAATTTTGCGCGCTTCTTCATGTCGATCAACGAGGCGAGTTTCTTCGCGAATGCCTTGTCGAGGAGACCGGCAACCGGTGTGCGCATATGCGCATAGTCGGCGATGTGCGTGTCACGTACGGCAAAACCTAACCGCGCAGCCTCCAACACCAAATGAAATCGTTCTGCGCTGAGCGGATCAAGCGAGGCGACGTCGAAATTCTCCAGAATATTGAGCATCACGAGAGCCGTGAGCCCCTGCCCGTTCGGCGGAATTTCCACCAGATCCAGTCCACGGTAGTTGGTCGAGATCGGCTTTACGGCATCACCTCTGTGGCCGGCGAAATCTTCCGCCGTTAGAAACGACTGGCGCGCAGCCAGCGTCTTCACCATGTCGTCGGCGATCTCGCCTTCATAAAACGCACGCGCACCCTTGGCTGCGATTGCCTTCAGTACTGCCGCCAGCGCCGGAAAGCGGATCACATCGCCTTCCCTCGGCGCTGCGTCGTTGAATAGATAGTGCTTGGATGCCCCGGGATCGGCTTTGAGTTTGGCGACGTGCCTTTGCCAATCCCAGGCCACACGCGCAGCCACAGGAAAACCGCCCTCGGCATATTTGATCGCAGGCGCAAGTGCGCGATCGAGGCCGAAGCGGCCATGCGTCTTGAGGATCGCCTCCCAGGCATCGATCGCGCCCGGCACGGTGACCGCATGAATCGAATTGCCGATTTCGGCCATCCCGTTCGCGCGCAACGGCGCGTCGGAAGCTTTGGCGCCAGCGCGGCCCGAGCCGTTATAGCCCCAGACCGCCTTGTCCGGCCGGGACACCAGGCAATAACAATCGCCACCGATGCCCGTCATGTGCGGCTCGACCACACACAATGTCGCAACCGCAGCCACCGCCGCATCCGCCGCTGTGCCGCCGGCGCGCAGTGTATCGACCGCCGCGAGCGTCGCGAGCGGATGCGATGTTGCGGCCATGCCGTCACCGGAAATTACCGGCGAGCGGCCAGGAAGCTGGAAATCGCGGCTCATGACAAAACCAGGGATGTTGGAACGATCAGGACGAAACGTGCTCGACCCCTTCAACCGTGAGATCGCGCTGCGCGGAGCGCAATGTCACGGCGAAGCCCCCGAGCACGTCGATGAAGCTCACCACCAGCAGCAAGAAGAATGTCGCGGTTGCCGCCTGTTTCACCATGATGAACTCCACCACCATGCCGAGGAAAAGCACCAGCGACAGGCCATGATCGACGACAGTGCGGACACCGATGCGAGTCGATTTCAAAATCTCGCCGCACAACAGCACGATCGCCAGGGCGACAAGGATGTCGCCGGCCGCCATCGTCCAGTCGGCACCGGACATCATGTGGACGGTGAAAATCACACCGCTCCAGCTAACGCCCGGCATCAGGAAAGCAATGATGTTGTAGATCGCGAACGGGATCAGCAGCAGTGGAAAGCCCAGCATGGACATGGCGAAGCTTTTCTCCGGCCGCCCGACGTCGGCGTTAGACCTCAGTCTTCGCCTTCAGGACCTGGCGGCCTTTATACATGCCGGTCTTCAGGTCGATGTGGTGCGGGCGGCGCAATTCGCCGGAATCCTTGTCCTCAACATAGGCGGGCCGCTTGAGCGCGTCCGCGGAACGGCGCATGCCGCGACGCGACGGCGAGGTTTTTCTTTTCGGCACAGCCATGGGTCGAAACTCCTGAAAAAGCGTAATATATCGGTGTAAAGCGGGCTTATAGAGGAAGGCACGCGCCAAAGCTAGTAGCTTGGCTAGTGGGTTTGCATCACGCAAGCGGCCGCCGTTGGCGCCCGCGCCCCACGCGCTGCATAAAGCCCGGCGAGACGGCGCAATCCCGGTCCTGGTTGGCGGGCATTACGTTCGACCGGATTGGGCAACATCGCCGCCAATAAGGCCGCCTGGTATGGAGAAAGTTCGCGCGCGGATTTACCAAACGCGCGTTGGGCACCCGCCTCAATGCCAAATTCTCCGTTTGGACCCCATTCGGCGATATTGAGGTAAATTTCCAGGATCCGCCGCTTCGACAGCGTCAAGTCGATCCACAGCGCCAACGGGAATTCCAGCGCTTTGCGTACAAGACTTCGGCGCTGCCAAAGGAACAGGTTCTTTGCCACTTGCTGCGTAATGGTCGAACCACCACGCATCTCGTCGATGTCGTCGGCTTCGGTGATCGCTTCCCGGATTTCCGCCATATCGACGCCGTGGTGGCTGCAAAATCGGCCATCCTCGGCAATAACCACCACGAGCGGCACCGCTGACGAAATACGTGCGAGCGGAACGTAATGCCGCTCGACCCGCGCGCCGGTCAGGTGCCGCCAAAGCATCTTGGTCGAAATCGGGTCGACCACGGCATAAAGCGGGCTGAGCACGTAAGGCAGCAGCAGGATTGCCAATATAGCGATGATGGCGGCTCGCAGCGGCCGCCGCAGGATATGGCCTAAGTGCGATCTTTTGCCTGGCTGGTGCACTTCTGGAGATTAACCTATCCGCACGGTTATTTACCGTAGGCGCAGGCCTATTGCGCGACAGGCGAAATCTCCAAACCCGTACCCACTTTGCGGACCCGCGCGCAGCGGCTAACAATACCGCGATGAACAAGAACACGATCGATTTTCCTGCCCGTCTTGCCGCGGTCGCCGCCAAGACCGAGACGCTGCTCGAGCAGCTCCTTGGCAGTGCACCGCTCGAAGGCGAGATCGCTCGCCCGCCACGGCTTGTCGCGGCCATGCGACACGCTGCGCTGGATGGCGGCAAACGCTTGCGGCCGTTTTTGGTGGTCGAGACAGCGGCAATGCTTGGCGTGACCCACGAAGGCGCGCTGATGGCAGGTGCCGCATTTGAGCTCGTGCACTGCTATTCGCTGGTGCACGACGATCTTCCGGCCATGGACGATGACGATCTCCGTCGCGGACGCGCGACTGTCCACAAGGCCTTCGACGACGCGACCGCCATTCTTACTGGCGATGCACTTCTTACGCTCGCATTCGATGTCATGGCGCGGCGTGAGGTCCATGCCGATGCTGCGGTACGCGTTGCGCTTGTCACAGAACTCGCCCGCGCCTCCGGCCTTGGCGGAATGGCGGGCGGCCAAATGCTCGACCTCGCCGCCGAAGGGCGCTTCGACCCAAAACGTACATTGAACGAAAAAGAGATCGCCACGCTGCAAGCGATGAAAACAGGCGCACTCATAAAATTCGCCTGCCGCGCCGGTGCCACTCTTGCTCAAGCCGGCGCCGCCGCACGCGCAAGCGTCGACCGCTACGGCGCGGCAATCGGCCAAGCGTTCCAGATCGCCGATGACCTCCTCGACGTCGAGGGTGACGCCAAGACGCTCGGCAAAGCTGCCGGCAAAGACGCCGCAGCGGGTAAGGCAACGTTGGTCGCCGCACTCGGAACTGACGGCGCTCGCGCACGGCTGAAGGTGCTCATTGCGGAATCCGATGCCGCGCTGGCGCCATTCGGCGCGAAGGCCGATACTTTGCGCGCCGCCGCCCGCTTCATCGCAGAGCGAACGACTTAGAAGGAGCACCTGTGGCCCGCAAGATCGCCGCACGACCCATTCTGCCGGTGCGCCTTGCGCGATTGCACGCGCGTTTGCTGATTTCCATCGCTGTCGGCATGGCAGTCATCCTCGTGCTCGCGATGACCGATTGGAGCATGGCAACCAAGCTTCTGCTCGGTTGGGACATCGGCGTCGTGCTGTATCTGGTATTGGTCTATCAATTGATGGTCACCTGCGGCATCGACGAGATTCGCCGGCGCGCCGCCGAGGACGACGAAGGCGCAGTCGCGCTGCTGGTCCTCACCGGCCTCTCCGGCCTTGCGATCATGGGCGCAATCGTCGCGGAGCTTGGTATTGCCAAAGTCTCCGGGCAGCCTCGCAGCGGATATGGTGTTACAATCGCGATGGCCACCATCTTCTTGTCGTGGGCATTCGTGCACACGATCTTTGCGCTGCATTACGCCCACGAGTACTACGGCGAGCGCGGCGATCACGCGATCGGCGGGCTGACATTTCCCGGCCGGCAACCTCCCGACTATTGGGACTTTCTCTACTTTTCGCTGGTCATTGCGATGACGTCGCAGGTCTCCGACGTCGTGATCACCAGCAAGGTTATCCGCCGCATCGCGACCGTGCACGGCGCGCTGGCATTCTTTTTCAATGTCTCCGTGATCGCCTTGACCGTTAACATCATTTCGAACCTGATCTGATGCAACTTGTAAGCCCGTGAACCGATGACCGCGACCGTACAGACGCTGCTGTTCATGCTGGCAGTGCTGGCAGCGGTCGCGGTTGTCGCCAAGCGCCTGAACATTGCGCCGTCGATCCTGCTGGTTGTCGCCGGAATCGGCATGGCATTCATTCCCGGTCTTCCAAAGGTCGAACTTGCGCCGGAAGTCGTGCTGTTGGTGATCCTGCCGCCGCTGATTTATTCCGCCGGCGTCGCCATGAGCTGGCGTGAATTCAAGTTCAACCTGCGGCCAATTGCACTGCTGGCATTCGGCTGCGTGCTGTTTACGACCTGCGCGATCGCGGCAGCCGCTCATTATTTTTTGAAATTCGACTGGGCCGTCGGCTTTCTCCTTGGCGCAATCATTTCGCCGACCGACGTCGTGGCACCGCTCGCAATTGCACGAAAACTTGGATTGCCGCGCCGGCTTGTCGTTGTGCTGGAGGGCGAAGGCCTCGCCAATGACGCCACTGCGCTGGTGCTTTACCGCTTCGCCGTTGTCGCCATCAGCACCGGAACATTCTCGCTCGAACGTGCATCCGAGACATTCGTTCTCATCGTTATCGGCGAGACCATTTACGGGCTCGCAATTGGATGGTTGAGCCTGCACCTGCGGCAATGGGCTCATGAGCCGCGTGTCGAAATTACGTTGTCCCTGATGACGCCCTATCTCGCATTCTGGGTCCCCGCGTACTTTGGCGGATCTGGTGTGTTGGCGACGGTCGCTTGCGGTTTGTATGTAAGCTGGAACGGACCCCTTCTTATCCCGTCAGGCACGCGGCTACAGGGAATTTTCTTCTGGGACCTCATTGTCTATCTCATCGAAGGTCTCGTCTTCCTCGTCACCGGCTTGCAGACGCGAACGCTAATTGAACAGACCCACGCATTCTCGATCCGCGAATTGATCATAGCGACGGCATGGACGACACTGATCGCGATCGCGGCCCGTTTTTTGTGGGTTTTTCCTGCGACCTATATTCCGCGCTGGTTAAGTGCACGCCTGCGCACACGCGACCCATCGCCGCCCTGGCAGGCGCCATTTTTCCTGGCATTTACCGGCATGCGCGGCGTCGACTCGCTCGCCGTTGCGCTTGCGATTCCCTTTACGATCCTCAGTGGCGAGCCGTTTCCGCACCGCGACCTGATTTTGTTCGTCACGTTCGGTGTCATCATCATTACGCTGGTCGGCCAAGGCTTGATGCTGCCCTACGTCGTACACTGGCTCGGCTTAAGCCACCTTGGGAAAAAGGAACACAAAGACGAGATCAAGGCCGAGCTCCGCGCCCGCAAGGCCGCGTTGAAACAGGTCGAGAGGCGACTGGAAAAGGCGATAAAAGACCACGACCTGCCTGATGAAGCGATCAAGCATTTGCGCACGCGCAACCAAAGTCGCGTGCAGATATTGCCGATAAACTTGACTGAAAGCCTCGATCAGGTCCGCCAAACCGCCAAGGTCAAGACCGAGTTGATCGATGCCGAGCGCGAATTCATTTATCAACTCTTGCGCGACGGCAAGATCACCGACGAAGCGCGCCGTCGTATTGAATACGAACTCGACCTCGAAGAAGCGAGCGTCGCCAATCGTGGCCAGGACGGTGGCGGCTGGATGTAAGGCGTGCGTCATCGCCCGTGTTGTTTGCGGCCCCGGGCAGGCCGATATCCCTTTTTCCGTTTCCCCAAAAGGGGAATGGAGCGCCGGGAGGCGCCAGGGGTTTGCGAGACCCCTTTGGGCAGCCCTTGCGATCGGGGCCACCCGTGCGCCCACGGCCATTCCTGGTTACCCAGGGCGACCGCTTCGGGGCGCACGCGGCCAATAACGTAGGCCGCCGCGCCTCCCGGCGCTCCATCCGTCAAGCTCGTGCGCAGTCCGCGCAAGCTTGACTGCGGTGCGCATTGTCGGCGCGCCGCGCCCTCTCCCGCATCGAACCCACTCGAGATGGCGAAGGATGCAAGCTAAGGCGTTTGGAATATAGTCCTATAACTAAGACGGGTCAAGAGCGCGCTTGCGCGTTTTTTATTCCGCGGCCCGCGCGTCGGTGCCAAAGCGCCGTTCGATGTAATCGATCACCATCTGCTTGAAGTCCGCGGTGAGCGTGGGTCCGCGCAAGGTGGCGGCCTTCTTGCCATCGATGAATACCGGAGCGGTCGGCTGTTCGCCGGTGCCCGGCAGTGAAATGCCGATATCGGCGTGTTTGCTCTCGCCCGGGCCGTTGACGATGCAGCCCATCACCGCGACGTTGAGATTTTCCACGCCCGGGTAGCGCACCTTCCAGGCCGGCATCGAGTCACGGATGAAACCCTGGATGTCGGAGGCCAGCTCCTGGAATGTGGTCGAGGTCGTGCGCCCACAGCCGGGGCAGGCTGCAACCAGCGGCACGAAGGTGCGCAGGCCCATGGTCTGCAACAGCTCCTGCGCGACCTGAACTTCCAATGTACGGTCGCCATTGGGCTCCGGCGTCAGTGAAATGCGGACGGTGTCGCCAATGCCCTGTTGCAGCAACACGCCCATCGCCGCACTGGAAGCGACAATCCCCTTCGACCCCATGCCGGCTTCGGTGAGGCCGAGATGCAATGCATAGTCGGAGCGGCGCGCCAGTTCGCGATAAACGGCAATCAGATCCTGGACCGCAGAAACTTTCCCCGACAGGATGATGCGGTTTTTTGGCAGGCCGATCTCTTCGGCACGCGCGGCTGACATGAGCGCCGATTGCACCATGGCCTCGTGCGTGACTTCGCGGGCGCCGCGCGGCGTCGGCGACTGAGAATTCTCGTCCATCAGCCGCGTCAGCAATTCCTGGTCGAGCGAGCCCCAGTTGACGCCGATGCGCACCGGCTTGCCGTATTTGATCGCCGTCTCGACGATCTGGGTGAACTGCGGATCGCGCTTGCTCTTGAAGCCGACATTGCCGGGATTGATGCGATATTTATCGAGTGCCTCGGCGCAGCCGGGATGGTCGGCCAGCAGTTTGTGGCCGATGTAGTGGAAATCGCCGACGATCGGCACGGCGACGTTCATTTGCGCCAGCCGCTCCTTGATGCGCGGCACCGCCGCCGCGGCCTCGTCGCGATCAACCGTGATGCGCACCAATTCCGAGCCGGCGCGGGCAAGCGCGGCCACCTGGCGGGCCGTGCTCTCGACGTCGGCCGTGTCGGTGTTGGTCATCGACTGCACGACTATCGGCGCCCCGCCGCCAACCGTGACGCCGCCGACGTCGACCGGGGTCGTTTTATGCCGTTGCTGGGTGCTCGTGCTCATCTGTCGCTCTCATATAACGAGGTGTCGGACAAATATCCATGGTCAACGCCGGCGGAAGGGGCTGAAATGACTGCATTATCGTGCCCGATTAACCAGCACGAGGCCGCCTGCGACCAGCGCCACGGCGGCCGCAAATGCCGGCGTTAGAGGTTCCCCCAGGACCAGATGGCCCGCGGCAACGCCAAACAAGGGTGTCAGAAATGTGAACGCGGACAGGCGGCTCGCCGAATAGCGCGCAACCAGCGCGAACCAGACCACAAATGTAACGCTGACGACCCAGACGGTCTGATAGGCCATCGACCCCAACGCCAGCGCGGACGGCATGGCCGTGATGCGCTCGCCAATGGCGAGTGCCACCGCGGCCATAATGGGCGCCGACACGACGAGCTGGTAGAGCATCACTTTTTCAGCGGACACGCGTGTCAGCGGGCTCGCCTTGATAATCAGCGTGGTCGCGGCCCAGAACAGCGCGGCACCGACCATCATCGCATCGCCAATGAATTGGCGAGGATCGATCGCGGGTGTTGGCAATCCGAACGCGATCAACATGCCGGCGAACGACAAAGTGAGACCGAGCCATTGCGCGGCGCCAAAGCGATCCGCCGGCAGGAAAATGCGCGCGCCGAGCACGACGAAGAACGGCGCAAGATAAATGAACAGCACCGCGCGCGTTGCGGTGGTGTAGAGGAGACCTTGATAGATCAGGATAAATTCAATCGCGAAGAGAACGCCGGCGGCAAGGCCGAACCAGAGCGTGCCATCGCGCTTGAGCAGCGCGATATTGCGTACGCGGCACCAGCCCCCGATCAACAGCGCGGCGACGACCGAGCGAATAGCAGCCTGTGTCAGCGGCGGGATGTCATGGATCGCAAGCTTTGTTGCGACCTGGTTGAAGCCCCAGGACAGGCATAAGACAACGACAATGCCTGCTGCCACGGCATCGAGCGGACGCGTCGTCGATGTGTAAGTTGGCGTAGAGGACAATTGACGATTCCGGGGGGAGTAACGGATGTTCTTATCGCGCTAAACTTCCGCTGTCATGGAAATCATAAACGCGCAGCCAAAAACCGACCTGCGCCGGCCGCCGACGAATGTCCGCTTATGAACTGCCAGCTCAACCGGTCGACGCAACACGCTATCTCGAAGGGAGGAAAGAAGGAGTGTATGATGATACGTCGAGGATATTTTCGAGGCTTCATTGCGGCAGAGAAAACGGAGACTTTGGGATCACTGGCAGCGTACGCAAGACCTTGGGATTCAAACCTCAGCGGAGAGAATGAGATAGAGTGCTACGTCGACCGGTTGAGACCACCACCCAAAGCGGACATTGCCATTTCGACCTGTTACGATGCCGTCATGATCCGTGGGGGAGGGAATGAGACGGCGTGAGTTTATCACGCTGGTCGGCTTTGCGGCGGCTTGGCCGTTCGCTGGGCGTGCGCAGCAGCCCGGGAAGATCTTTCGCATCGGTTTTCTGTGGGACGGTCCTGCCGTTTCTCTTGATGGCATCGAGGCCTTCCGGCAAGGGCTTCGCGAACTGGGCTATAATGACGGGCGAAATATCGTCATCGAATATAGGTGGGCGAACGGCAGCCCCGAGCGTATGCGCGAGCTGGCCGAGGAACTCGTAGGGCTCAAGGTCGATGTCATCATAGCGCCGAGTTCCATCTATACTGAGGCCGCGCGGCGAGCGACCACGAAAATTCCAATCATATTCTTAAGCCACGCAGATCCGCTTGGCAGCGGTCACGTGAGCAGCCTAAGCCGACCCGGCGGCAATATCACGGGGTTGTCTCTGATGATGACAGAGACAAATGTGAAAGGCCTCGAACTGCTCAAGGAAATCATTCCCCAGCTCTCGCGCGTTGCCGTTATTTGGGACCCCAATACACCGTCACATCGACCGGGAATGAACGCCCTCAACTTGGCGGGGTCCTCTCTGGGATTGGAAATACAGTCTGTTCCAGTATGGAGCGCGGCGGAATATGAGCGCGCATTTTCGGCAATTAAAAGAGAACGCTCCGGCGCGGTCTTGGTTCTTTCGACTCCACTTTTCATTGCCGGAGCAAAGAAGCTGGCAGAACTCTCGCTGGCGCACAAACTACCTTCACTTTTTGGGCCAAAACAGCATGTAGAGGTTGGGGGACTTATGAGTTACTCGCCCGACCGCCCAGACTTATGGCGCCGCGG
>DATFVF010000053.1:0-21888 GCA_035260465.1 Pseudolabrys sp.
AATATTTTATCAAAAACGAAAAATTTGTGCGTGCGGGAGGGGGACTCTGCATCAACCCAGAAGCGGGCGAGATATTTTATCTGACGCGCCAGGAGAAACGGCGCGTGCTCGAAATCGCAATGGAAGAAGCGCACGGCAAGCTTCCGATTATTGCCGGCACCTGGGCGATGACAACGGACGACCAGGTCGAGACAGCAAGAGATTGCAAGGCGCTTGGCGTTGACGGCATTTTCGTTACGCCGCCAGGCGGAGCGCAGGACGTCACTTCCTGCTGGGATGCCGACAATTACCCCGAAATCTGGCTCGATCAAATCATCGCGCAAGATCGCGCCGTCGATTTGCCGATCGTGACGCATCCGGTCGGCGGTGCGAAGCCGCCATTTCATCCGGGTCTGCCGCTCGAAGCGACGCTGCGGATTTGCCGCGAAGTCGAGAACATTGTGGGTTGGAAAATGACCTATATGTACGACGGCTTTCGCATCATTGCGAAGGGATTGCGCGGTCTCGATCGCCACGTTGCGGTGATGGGGGCGCTGGCGTCGCGCTTCCACGAGTATAAGGCCACCAACTTGTTTGACGGAACGCTCTCGGGCTTCTGGAATTTTGCACTTGAGCCCATGCTCGATCACCTCGCCGCATGGGACGCCAAGGATATCGACAAAGCGCGCACGATCTGGGACGGCGGCTTGGTGCAATTGCATGAATACGTTGCCGACATGGGTCGGCTGCACATTCGCTACAAAACCGCGGCGTGGCTTCGCGGCCTGATCCCGAGCCCCTATATGCGCTCGCCGATGCCGAAGCCCAGGCAAGTGGAGATCGACACACTCTATCGGCTTCTCAAAAATCTTGGCTTTGACGTGATCGAGGCCAAGGAAACGCGGCTGGCGGCCTGAGAAGGAGCCCCCGCATAGAGGCACGTTTTTTCAGGTGGTGCGTTTGGGGAGCCGCGAATGCAACGCGATGCCAGCTTCTGGCACATCGCTGCGTTCGCGGCGCCGCACCATTTTGTTCGCTAACGGCCAACAGCGGACAAACGGGCGCTCACCAACCTCAATTAATGAGTACGCGGCCTAGATCGTCAGCAGTTTCTCCAGCCTGATGGGTAACTGGCGCACGCGGATGCCGGTAGCGTGATAGACGGCATTGGCCACCGCCGCCGCAGTGCCGACATTTCCCAGCTCGCCGATCCCTTTGACGCCGGCTGGATTGACGAAATTATCTTCCTCCGGGACGAGGATCACTTCGAGCTGCTGAATGTCGGCATTCACCGGCACCAGGTAATCGGCCAGATTGTCGTTCACGTATCGCGCATTGCGCGTATCAATCTCGGTCGCTTCGTGAAGGGCCGAGCTGATTCCCCAAATCATGGCGCCCATATATTGGCTGCGCGCAGTGCGGGTGTTCATCAGGCGTCCGGCCGCGAAAGCACCGACGATGCGCGGCACGCGAATTTCGCGCGTTTGCGCGTGCACCCGCACTTCGACGAATTCGGCACCCATCGCGTACATCAACTTTTCCCCGTGAGAGCCGCCGCCGAGATAGGGCTTGCCGGCATAGAGATTTTTGATGGCGTCGGGCTTTGCGCCCGGAGGCAGAAATTCGGCATATTCCTCAATCGCGCCGAGTTTGAGCCGCTTGAAACTGTCCGCGAGACTTTCCTGGGCACCGGTATTGCTGCCAACAGTGGATTGTTGCGGCGCGAGCTTGGCGCGGATGGCGTCGCAAGCCTTCATGACCACCGAGCAGCAGCTGGCGGTCTGGTTCGAGCCGCCGGCCACCGGCGATGGTGGAAGTTCTGTGTCCCCTGTCTCGACCGTCACGGCGGAGACGGGAATACCGAGCCGTTCGGCGGCCATCTGCGCGACGACTGTGCGCACGCCGGTGCCGATTTCATGCGCGGCGATTTGGACGCGAGCGTGGCCATCGGCGATCAAGCGCACGCGTGCTGCTGCGGCGCCGACATGAGTGGGGTAAACGGCGCTCGCGCAGCCCCAGCCAATCAACCAGTCGCCGTCGCGCATCGAACCCGGCCTGGCGTCGCGTTGTTGCCAACCGAAAGCCTTTGCGGCCTCGTCATAGCACTGCATGAGCGAGCGGCTCGACCATTGCTTGCCCATCGAGTCGGTCATGGAGTCGTTGACGCGCCGCAACTCAACGGGATCCATCTCGAGCTTTATCGCCAGCTCGTCCATCGCACTTTCGAGCGCATAGATGTAGGGAACCACCGGCGGCGAACGCATGAAGCCGGGCGTATTGCGGTCTGCATGCACGATGGTGACATGCGTTTTCACTGCGCCGTAGTGATACAGCCGCGCGCTGTCTTCCACGCCGGCGACGGTATAAGGGTCTGGCCGCGATGTGATTTCCTGGCCTTCATGAATAAAGCCGACAATCTTGCCGTTGCGATGCGCGCCAAAGCGAATGCGATGTTGAGTCTCGGCGCGATAAGTCTGAACGGTAAAGCCCTGATCGCGTGTGACAACCAATTTCACCGGGCGATTGAGTTTTTTGGCGGCGTAAGCAATGAAGCTCGTACGAGGCGACAATTGCGCCTTGGAGCCGAAGGCCCCGCCGACAAAGGGGCTCACGACCCTGACATGCTCAGCCGGGATGCTGAGCTTTTGCGCAACGCCGTTTTTCAGTCCGAACACGAATTGGCTTGGCTCGTACACGGTGAGCTCGTCGTCGTTCCAGACGCACGTGGTTGTAAAGAGCTCGATCGGATTGTGGTGCTGGGTCGGCGTGCCATATTCGGCGTCAAGGGTCACTTCGGCCGATGAGATTGCAGCCTCCGCGTCGCCGGCCTGCGGGAGCTCTTTGGCGCGCTCGTTTGCCTTGCTGGCGTCTTCCTGCGTGACACCCGGCGAGCCGAATGTTGAACTTGGTTTTTCGGCTGCGTAAGAGATTTTGGTCCGGTAGGCACCTTCTCGCGCTGCCTCGAACGAATCGGCGAGGACAACCGCAACGATTTGCCCGTCGTGACCTATTTCTGGGCCGAGATTTTGCCACGACGTAGCAGCGCCGCCACCGCCTGTCGAATACTTGACCTCGTTCAGTTTGGTATTTTCGTAGGTCAGGACGTCGAGTACGCCGGGTACGCCCAGGGCGTCAGCGAGATCGATCTCCTTAATGCGTCCTTTTGCGATCGAGCTCGTCACCAGGAAAGCGAACGCCGGATTTCTGACGGAAAAGTCGGACGCGTAAAGCGCCTCACCGGTGACTTTCAAACGGCCGTCAACGCGTGGGGCGGGTTCGCCCATGTTGCGTTTGGGATCTGGAGCGGCTCGGCTCATATCAAACCTCCAGGGCCGCGGCTTGGCGCAGGGCCCTCATCAAAGTGAGTTTTCCGAGTTGCACCTTGAACTCATTGTGTTCTTGCGGTGCCGCCTGTGCGAACGCCGCATCTGCAGCGTCATTCAACGCGCCGGCATCAAGCTTCCGGCCGTTTAATTTCTGCTCGGCTTCTCGCGCGCGCCACGGCAGAGCAGAGACCCCGCCGAGCGCAATGCGACACTGGCGAACGGTGTCACCATCGAGATCGAGTGCAACAGCGGCGGAGGCGAGGGCGAATTCATATGATTCGCGGTCCCGGATTTTCAGGTATAGCGATCGCTTCGCCCAAGGCGCCGATGGCACCATGAACGCCAGGATGAGTTCGCCAGGTGCCAACGTCGTTTCGATATGCGGCGTTTTACCGGGCGGCCGATGCAACTTGGCAAACGGCAATGTGCGTGAGCCATCGAGTCCGGTCACCTCCACTTGTGCATCGAGTGCAATAAGCGCTTGAGCGAAATCGCCAGGATAACTTGCGATACAGTGTTCGCTGGTACCGAGCACAGCGTGCGCTCGATTAAATCCTTGCAATGCCGCGCAGCCGGAGCCCGGCTCACGCTTGTTGCATGCAGCGTAGGAGGTGTCGCGGAAATAGCTGCACCGTGTCCGCTGGAGTACATTGCCCCCGAGCGAAGCCATGTTTCGGATTTGCGGGCTGGCCGCGAGTTCGAGCGATTGTGCGATGACAGGATAGTTTTTTCGGACCTCCGGATGATCTGCCACTGCAGACATTCGTACCAAAGCGCCGAGGCGAAGGCCTCGCGGGCCGAATTCAATCTGCCCTGATGGCGTCCGTTCAAGCGCGTTGATATCGGTGATATTCTGCGGACGCATCACATCGAGTTTCATCAGGTCGATCAGCGTGGTGCCCCCGGCCAGATATTGATCGGCGGCGTGCACGGTCGCATTGTCGTGCGGTGCTTGCGCCGCGGTATTTGCATGGATTGCAGCCCGGACCGTGTCGGCACGGGAATAGGAGAACGGCCGCATATCAGGCGTCCTTCATTTGAGGCTTGGCTTGTTTAATTGCGTCGACGATGTTCGGATAGGCAGCGCAGCGGCACAGGTTACCGCTCATAAATTCGCGGATCTGAGCGTCGTTTTCCGCATGGCCTTCGTGGACGCATGCGACCGCCGCCATGATCTGTCCGGGCGTGCAATAGCCGCATTGGAAGGCATCGTGGTCGATAAAGGCCTGCTGCATGGGGTGCAGCGTGCCGTCCGGCTTTGCCAAACCTTCAATCGTGGTGACTTCGCGGCCTTCGGCCATCGCCGCGAAACTCAGGCATGACAGAACACGGCGGTTGTCGATGAGCACCGTGCAGGCGCCGCATTGGCCGTGGTCGCAACCTTTTTTTGTTCCGGTCAAACCGGCATGCTCGCGGAGCGCATCGAGAAGGGTTGTTCGGGCGTCGAGGGTCAGCCGCTGATCGCGGCCGTTTATATGCAATTTTATATTCAACGGAGTGTTGGCGTCCGGCGGCACATCCGCTGCGGGCGCAGTCTGGCCGCGCGCACGGTCAAGCAAGGTCACTGTCATTGTCGAGGCCACTGTTGTTGTTAGGAAATTTCGCCGGCTCCAGCCGGCTGCTTTATTCTTTGAGAATGTCATGTCGGTGCCCACGCTGGCGCGTTTCGAATGCATACAGGTTTCGATGTCGCGAAACGGCGCCGGCAGCGCCGTCGCGCAGGGGAGGAACGTCCGCATGCTTCGGGAGTTCCTATGGCGACATGAATTCGCTTTTGCCGCGGAACTTTGCCGCGGTTTCAGGAGGATAAAAAATGACTGATTCCAGGCACCCGCGTACCGACAATCGTGAAAAGCCGGTGCGCGAAATTATCGAAGCTGAGCGGGAGCGGGATAAGGGCAAGGAAGACGAAGTCGCGATGAGTTCCGACGACAGCTTTCCTGCGAGCGATCCCCCGAGCTTTACCGGTGTTACCAGCGCGGCCGACATCGAGCGGAAGAAAAAACGGCCGACGAGTTCCAACTAGCCGAATTTCATATTCAGCAATTTCTCGGCGTTTCCGCAATAAATCTTGCGCTGATCGGCCGGTGCGAGGCCCAATTTTTTGATTGTCTCGATGGTCGGTGCGATCGGGCCAAGCGGCGTATCGGTAGCGAATACGACTTGATCGGCGCCAAAAAATTCATAACCGCACCGTGTCGCGTGAACGCCGCCGCCAAACATGGCGGTGTCGGCGTAGAAATCGTGAAGATAGTCCATGTGCGGCCGCTTCAGGGACGGCAGAATCCTGGAATAATCTTCATCCGAGGTGCGTTGCCCAAGCACCTTGAGACCGGGACCGACGCGGCCGTCATAATAGGGAACCATCCCACCAAGATGGTGCGTAATGATCTTCAGTTTCGGATAGCGGTCGAGCAAGCCGGAGAAGACCATTCGCACCATTGCGACAGACGTCTCGTAAGGCCAGTGAAAGCACCACCACATTTCAAAGCGCGATTTTTTCTCGGATGGATAGTCCGGCATTGCCGCCGTGCCCACGGGATGCAGCCATATCGGCAAATCGAGTTCGGCCATCGTGGCAAATATCGGCTCGAACGCCGGATCGTCGAGTGGTCGGCCTGCCACATTGGTATAGAGCAGTACGCCGCGCGCACCGAGATCTTTGACCGCGCGACGTGCCTCGGCGACCGAGCCTTCAACGTCGGTCATGCATAAGGCGGCTGCAAAGCCAGGAAAACGCTGAGGATATTTGCGGCATAGTTCACCCATTGCGTCGTTCGCGATTCGGGCCAGGTTCAAGCCAACGTCGGGCGCCGCGATGTCTTCGATCGCCGGGTTGGGCAGCGAAATGATTTGCCGGTAATCGCCGAACTCGTCCATTTCCTTGAAGCGCGCGTCAAGGTCGAACAGTTTTGTGACGCCCCGTAGTCGCTTGCCAATGTTCTCCAGGTTTGGCGCAACTCTGGTCATCTCCTGGAAAAACCGGTCGGGAAAAATGTGGCAGTAAATGTCGATAATTGGGCTCATGGTTTTCCTTCCGCTTCTTTTTCCAGCACCAGGTGACGTCGCAATGGCAGTGCCTGCCAGCCAAGGCGTTCCGCGACCACTCCCCAAAGGCCCTTGGGCATCCATAACATGATGACAATTGCGACCGCTCCCATCATCAGCAGGTAGATGCTGCCAAGATCAGCCAGCGTCTGACGTAGAATGAAGAAAATGATGGTGCCGATGATCGGTCCCTCGACGCGGCCGACTCCACCGATGACCGTGATGAAGATGACGAAGGCGGTCCAGTCGTTCACGCTGAATGCGGTGTCCGGCGAGATGCGCAACTTTTGTAAAAAAATCAGCGCGCCGACCATGGATGTGCCAAACGCAACGAGTACGTAGACGATAAATTTCACTCGCCATACGTCGATGCCGTTGCTTTGCGCCGCCATTTCATTGTCGCGGATGGCAGTGAGCGCAAGGCCGTGACGCGAGCGGAGCAGCATCACGATCGCGCCAATCACGGCAGCAGTGAGCGCGAGCGCCAGCCAGTAAATTTCGAACTCGCGCATTTGGCGGCTCGGCGCCATGGCGATGACCACTGCAGACGGCAAGCTGACACCGGAGCCGCCGCCTAACGCAGAAACTTGCGACGCAAGCAGACGGAACACCTCTGCGACCACCCACGTACCGATAGCGAAATAAGCGCCGCGCAGTCGAAAGATCAGCGTCGCCACCGGAATTGCCACCAGCGCTCCGATCGGGCCGGCAATGAAAATCGCTGCGATCGGGTGGACGTCCACCAACATTGCAAGCGCGAATAAAAGATAACCGCCGAGACCGACGAAGGCTTGTTGACCAACTGAAACCAGTCCGGCGTAGCCGGCGAGCAGGTTCCATAGGCTCGCCAAGGCCACGAAGGTGAACATCTCGGCGAGCAGCCGCAATGTTTGCCGGTCGCCCCAATAGGGCGCGCACGCCAGAATTATGAGCGCCACAACGAACAGTGCGACGCCAACGCGGCTCGATCGGGTGGCATGTTCGACGATCATCCCGACACCTTCGGAAACAGGCCTTGCGGCCGCGCGGCCAAAATCGCGAGAAACACGATGTGACCGGCGAGCAGCTGCCAACCGGGATCAATCTGCGCACCAATGGCCTGTGAAACGCCGAGGATAATGCCGCCAACCAGCGTTCCCCACATATTGCCCAATCCGCCGATGATCACGGCCTCGAAGCCGAATATCAGCCGTGCCGGCCCGATAGCCGGATCGAAATTGGTTCGCACCGCCAGGAAAACACCGGCGATCGCAACGACCGCCAGCGAAAGGGCCATCGCCATGGCGAATACGTGACGGGTATCGAGGCCCATTAGCTGTGCGACAGATTGATCGTCGGACGTGGCACGGAAAGCGCGGCCAAGCGCCGTGCGGTAGAACAACAGTTGAAGCCCCGCGATGACAATCACTGCTACAATGAACTGGATGAACGGCAGAATGCCGACCCACACGCCATCCAAAAGCTGAACGGTTTGGGTTTCGATTGCGCCGGCCTGCAGCCTGCGGCTGTCGGCGGTGAACAGTTCCAGCAGCCCGTTCTGGATGATAATGGAAAGACCGAAGGTCACGAGCAACGGCGGTAGCAGATCGTCACCGAGCGTGCGATTGAGCAGGCCGCGTTGCAGAGCGTAGCCGATCAGCGCCATCGCAGGCACGACGAGCAGGAGTGAGGTGAGTGGGCCGACGCCGAGCGACTGCGTCACCATGAGCGACACATAAGCCGCGAGCACGATCAGGTCGCCGTGCGCGATATTGACGAGTCGCATGACTCCAAAGATGAGAGAGAGGCCAGCGGCGAACATGGCGTAAAGACCGCCAATCAGCACACCCTGTAAGATGATATTCAGCCACTGGGTCATCCTCACACCCCGAAATAGGCGGCTGAAATCGATTCGCGCGTTAGCTCGCGCGCCGGCCCGTGCAAGGCAATGCGGCCCTCTTGCAAGCAATAGACGTGGCTCGCGGCTTTGAGGGCCTGCACGATGTCCTGTTCGACAATGACCAGAGACAGGCCTTCTGCAACGATGTGCGGGAGTTGCGCATAAATGTCGCGCACGACGATTGGGGCAAGCCCGAGGCTGATCTCATCACACAACAACAGTCGCGGGTTCGACATGAGTGCGCGCGCGATGGCGGCCATTTGTTGCTGCCCACCTGACAAGGCGGGCGCGGGGAGGTGACGCCGCTCGGCCAGCACCGGAAACAGCTCGTAGACGCGCGCGAGCGTCCAAGGCCCCGGCCGCCGCGACTGGCCACCAATCAACAGGTTTTCCTCAACCGTCAGCGACGGAAAAAGTCTGCGCCCTTCCGGTACCAGGGCAATGCCGCGCTTGAGCGCGTCGAACGCACGCGCATGTGTCGTGGGCGAGCCCTCAAAGAGGATCTCGCCGGAATGCGGGTGCATCAGGCCTGCGATGCTCTTGAGAAGCGTGCTTTTCCCGGCGCCATTAGCGCCAATCACCGCGGCAACCTGGCCGGTTTCGATGCTCAACGAAACGGCAAATAGCGCCTGGAAATCGCCATAGAATGCGTCGATCGACTTGACCTCGAGCAACGGCGCGTCAGGCATCGGCGGCGATCCCCATATAGATCTCGGCCACCTGCGGGCTCCCGATGACCGTGCGTGGGTCGCCTTGGGCGATGAACTTCCCGCCGTGCAGGACCATGAGTCGGTCGATGACAGCGAGAAGCGCATGCACGATATGCTCGATCCAGATTATAGAGACGCCGCTCGCTCGCACGTCTTTGATCAGCGCGATCAACACAGCACACTCATGCTCGGTAAGGCCGCCGGCGACTTCGTCGAGCAGCAGCACGCGGGGGCTCGTTGCCAATGCCCGTGCGAGTTCGAGTCTCTTGCGATCGAGCAATGTAAGACCGCCCGCGCGTGTGTTCGCCTTGTCCGCCAGGCCACAGCGGCCGAGCAGTTCTGCGCAGCGATGATAAACCGCTGTCTCGCGTTCATTGGATCCGAACGCCGCAGCGACGACCACGTTTTCAAATACCGTCATGCCGGAGAATGGCTGCGGGATTTGAAACGAGCGCGCGAGCCCCTTTCGGCAGCGGTGCTCAGGCGGCAGCCGTGTAATATCCTCGCCTGCAAAGAGCACCCGGCCGGAATCAGGCGCGACCGTGCCGGTGGCGATGCTGAATAGTGTCGTCTTGCCGGCGCCATTCGGGCCGATAATCCCGAGCGCTTCGCCCTCGCTGAGCGCGAGGTCGACACCATCGGCCACCACGACGGCGCCGAACTTTTTGGAGATCGTCTCGAGCGTGAGAATCGGAGCCATCGGTGGCGATCAGGAGATCGGCTGCAGTTTGCCTCCGAGCGGAATATTCGGCGCGGTCTTATTCTCAGCAATGACGAGGTCGAACTTGCCGTTCTTGCGCTGCCATTGGCCGGCGACCAATGGCGTTTTGGTGACATTTTTCACCGGCGTCCCTGTCCATTGGATCGGGCCCACAATCGACTGGTAGTTCGTCGCAACAATCGACTCGAGGATCGATTTCGGATCGGTCGGGTTTTTGGCGCGCTTGAGAACATCGATTGCTATTTCGAACAACGCATGTTGGAAGCCGACGGGCTGTGTCCAGGGCCGGTTAGTCGCTTTCGTGTACGCGTCAGTGAGCTGTTGGCAGCTTTGTCCGGTGAGACCGGATTTGAATGGGTGGTTCGGCGTCCACCAGATTTCACTGGTCAACCCGTTCCCCCGCGCGCCCAGGGACTCGATCACTGAAGGAAACAGAAGCGCTTTCCCGATCGTCACGATCTTTGGTTTGAAGCCCTGTTGCGCGGACTGGGACCAGAAGGTCGCGAAGTCGGGCGGGATCATGTTGCCAGTGACGATCTCCGTGCCTGCCGCTTTGAATGCCGATATTTGCGACGTGAAGTCGTTGTTCATGAGTTGGTAGCGGCCGGGGTCATGCAACTTGTAGCCGGCTTTGGCGAGCGCGGGAGGCAGCCCAAGTTTGGGATCGCCCCAGGCATTGCCATCGGCGTCGTTGGGAAAGAGGCCGCCGACCACTTTGTTGGTCGGCAGCTCGTCCCATAGTGCCAGGAAAGAGGCGATCACATCCTCGAGGCCCCAAAAGAAATGGTAGGTCCAGGTGAAGCCCTTCTTCGGGTCGCCCTTGCGGCCGAAAAAATAGGGCTGCCACGGGCAATTGGTGGTGATGCAGGGAACTTCGTTGACCTCGGCTTGGTCGGAAACGGGGTTCGTGGTGTCTGGAGTTGCCGAGCCGACAATGAGATTGACCTTATCGCCGAGGATCAGTTCGGACGCGACTTCCGCGGCGCGGCTGCCGCTCGACTGACTGTCTTTGGAAATAATCTCGACTTTGTAGGTCTTGCCGTTGTTGTCGAGGCCTTTGCTCAAAATGCCGCGCACCTGCTCGAGAATGAAATTGTCGGCCTCGCCGAAACCGGCAAGCGGGCCAGTCTTCGGACTGACGTGACCAATTTTGATGACTTGCGACTGGGCTTCTGCCGGAAGCACCCGCAATACGGCGGGAGTGACGATGACGCCCAGCCCGGCTTTGACCAGTCTACGGCGGGAGATTGTCCCACGGTCTTTCATTGTCGCCTCCCTCTGTCGTTGTGCCCCTCATGTGTCGTGGGCACGTGCGGTTTTCAGATGTTGCAACACTTTCGAACGCAGCGTGGCTTGCTGCTCGCCACTCCATTTGCGGAAACCTTCGCCCGATTTGAAGCCGAGCTTGCCGTCCTTCACGAGCTTCTCGAGATATGGCGAGGGGCCAGGGCGGCTGTCGATGTCGGGCAAGACCGTCTTGTGGATCGCCAACGTTAAGTCGGTGCCGACCATATCGGCATTCTCCAGCGGGCCCAGGACCGCGAGCCGGCGGCCAAACGCCGCCTTGATCACGTCATCGACAGTCTCGGCATCGCAGATGCCTTGCTCCACCAATGCAATCGCCTCGCGCCACAATGCGTGCTGTAGACGATTGCCGATGAAGCCGGGCACGTCCTTCTTCACGTGTGCCGGTTTTTTGCCGGCGGCCGCGTGCAACTTCATGGTGAAGTCGATCGCCTGTGGCGACGTCCATTGTGTCTCGATCACCTCGACCAAGGGAACGAGATAAGGCGGATTCCACCAATGCGTGCCGAGCGCGCGTTCGCGCCGCTTCAGGCCTTCCATGATTTTTGTGATCGGGATGACGGAGGTGTTGCTGGCGAGGATGGCATCGGGGCGAACGTGCTTTTCGATCTCGGCGAACAGTTTCTGTTTGAGCGGCAGGTCCTCCAGCACGGCCTCCACGACATAGTCCGCGTCGCGCACCGCTTCCCCGAGCTCAGCAACGGGAGTGACTCGCTCAACCGCCATCAGATCGTCGCCGAGGTCTTTCAGATTGGTGAGGATGCGGGCCCTCGCGCTATCGAGTGACGTCGCAATCGAATCATAGATCGTCACGTCACGTCCGGCGAGGGCGAACACCTGGGCGATGCCGTGACCCATCAGGCCGGCACCGATCACCGCGATGCGCGCTTTCGTCATCCGTTACCCCGCCGTGTAGCCGCCGTCGGCGTAAAGGATGTGGCCGGTGTAAAAATCGGAGGCTTTCGACGCGAGAAAAAGGAGCGGTCCCGCCAGATCTTCCGGTTCGCCGAGACGGCCTTTCGGCACCCGGGCCAGAAATCCCTTGCGCACGTTTTGCGCCCGCTCTGTGTCCTCATACATCCAGGCGGTGAGTGGCGAGCGGAAAACGGTCGGCCCCAGGGCATTCACGGTGATGCCGGTCTCGCCCCATTCGCAGCCGAGCGCCTTGGTGATGCCGTCGACCGCCGACTTCGAGGCACAATACGCCGAGTAGCCGGCCGGATGACCGAGCAACCCGCGCGCTGACGACGTGAGGATGACTTTCCCGCCAGGTTTGCCTTCTTGGCCTTGCTTGAGCATTTGCTTGCCGGCCGCCCGCGCCATCAACCAGGACTGATTGACATTTGCGTCCATCACGTCGAGGAAATCCTCGACGTTCTGATCGACAATCTTCGACACTTTATTCAGTCCGGAGGCAACAACCAAAATATCGACGCGGCCGAACTTGTCGACCGCCGCCTTGACGATCTTGTCGCAGTTTTCCTCCGAACTTGGCCGCAGCGCGACGATCTCGGTCTTTCCGCCAAGCTTGTCGCATTCCGCGGCGACCTTCTTCAACTCATCCACTTTGCTCGCGGCCAACACGACATTGGCACCGGCGCCAGCAAATGTTTTTGCTGCCAGCGCACCGAACGCACCGGAAGCGCCGGTGACGATGGCGGTCTTGCCCTTGATGTCGAACAAAGATAGTGGATTTTTCAGGAACTCACTCATGATACGCCTCACTTCGGCGGATTAGCCACCGCGACCACAATCGAACACACTTCATTGCCACGGTTGATGATCTCACGTGTTTCGTTCGGCTCGATCACACAAGAGTCGTTGGCTTTCAGGACGGTCTCCTTACCATTGACGATGATGGTAAGTTCCCCGCGCAAAACGAAATAGACCTTCTCCGGCGGCGAGGCATCGGGCCCCGCGCCGCCGCCGGGCAGGAAGTGTGAATATCCAAAGACGAGACCCTTGGTGCCGCCGGCTTCCGCGCCGAACAGCCGCAGTGATGTATAGTTGCGGTGATTGGGCGCCTCGTAAGGCTTAGCGTCCGCGAAGCGTTTGACGTGCATCAGAACTTCCTCCCGCGCTCGATTTTATATTTTCCCGCCGGATCGACGATGGCAACCAGCCGGACGATGCAGCCGTCACCGCGATCCCAGTTCCAGGGGAAATACGCGAAGGTCACACGCTTGCCCGTCACCTTGTCGATGTCGCCGCCGACATTCTCGATGCCCATGATGCCATTCTTGAACAGGATGCGATGGACTGGCTCCCATTCGGGGAAGTCGTCCTTCCAATCGCGCCCCCCGGACCATTCGCGGTATTCCTCGGCCAAATGAGGGTGCAAGGGTCCGTTCCGCTGCGGGCCGATGGCGGTCGCGAGCGGATGGTCGTTGGCCTGCGTATCATGGCCGACCACCTTTACCTTCTTTTTGACGAACCATTCGCCGGCGGAGGGCACGAAGCCGGGCGCGCGGCAGAAATAGTCTTCGCTGTCTTCGTAGAATTTGTGCCAACCGGTGTTAACGATCACCACGTCGCGCGGCCGCACAATCTTGCCGCAGGCCTTTTCAAGGTCTTCACCAGTGATCGGCTCCCACTTGTTTTTCGGGATCGACACCACAATGCCGGAGCCGAAGAAGTGCGGCAGCGGTACTTCGTCGATGAAAGGCGTGCCCTGGATCACGTGCGCGGGAGCGTCGATATGCGTGGTGTTGTGCATCGACGTTGTTATGCGCTGCGATAGGACGCCCGACTTTGCCATGTAGTGGATGCGCTCGATCTTCACGTCCTCGAAATATGGCCAATTCGGGGACTGATAACCGAAGCGATGGGATAAGTTATAAAACTCCAGCCCCATGCTGTTCTTGAGATTTTCTTCGAACATCACGCCGCGAATTCTTTTGGCCACGGCATCCTCCCTTGTTCGCGCGTTCGCGCTTGTTGCCTGAATTGGTTTGTCGTCGGTGTGCCGCGGTTCAGGCGGCGGCAGAATTCATATGGCGCTCCAATGCATTTTTGGTGGCGAGCAGGCGTTCGGTGATCAATGCCTGCCGGGTTTGGAACCGCTGGCTCGGAACTGGAACCGAAATGGCAACGGCATTGCCAAGTGGATCGTGGAGCGCCACGCCGACGGCGCATACGCCGAGCGTGTGCTCTTCGCGGTCCAAGGCAACGTTGGTGCGCCGCGCAGATTTCAAATCCGTTAGCAGCGCGTCGAGACGCGTGAGCGTTTTTGGCGTTCGCGCTTCGTATGCGCGGCCGATGAGCGCTTCGACTGCGGAATCGGAAAGTTGCGCAAGATACGCCTTGCCATTGGCAGTGCAATAAAGTGGAAAGGTGTCACCAACCGCGGAAACGGCGCGCAGGCGTTGTGAACCGATCACCTGATCGATAAAGACGAGGTGGTCCTTCTTGACCGTCGAGAGGTCGACTGTTTCGTGGAGTTCCTCGGATAGGCGTTCGAGAAACGGCCGAGCCGACGCGATGAAATCGCTGCGTACCGACGCGGCCAGTCGAAGGATCGTCGGGCCAAGTCTGACACGGCCATTGGGCGTTGCCGCGATGACGAGTTTTTCGGTTTCGAGTGCGGCGACGATGCGTTGGACAGTCGAACGGGCGAGGTTCACCCGTTGTGCGATCTGGCCCAGACTCAGGCCGGCATTTTCTTCTTCGAGCGCACGCAGGATCGTGGCCGCGCGCGCGATGACCTGGACTTGGCTTTTATCGTTGGTGACGAGCCGACTCATGACGTTCCCCACGCATATACCGTGTGGCGGTCTCTTGCCGCCTTGCATCGTGGGACAGCGTAGCCCAAAATCCGATACACCTAAAAGGGAAAAATATGGCAGCCCTGCTGCCTGAACTGAGGAAACCCATGGTCAAGAAGATTGCGTTGGAAGAGCACTTCCTGGATCCCGCAACCGAACCTTATTGGCGTCCGACGATGGTCGACGTCGCGCCTGCCAAGACGGCGCAGCTTTACGCGAGCCTGACCGATTTCGGCGAACAACGGCTGCAGATGATGGACAAGGCCGGCATCGCGCGCGCCGTATTGGCGATCGCGGGTCCTGGTGTGCAGACGGAGCGCGATACAGCGACAGCCGTGCGCGCCGCGCGCGCATCGAACGATTTCCTTGCCAAGGAACTGCAGAAACGGCCGGACCGTTACTCCGGCTTCGCGCATCTGGCCATGCAGGACGCAAAAGCCGCCGCCGACGAGCTGGAGCGCTGCGTGCGCGAGCTGAAGTTCTGCGGTGCCATGATCAATGGCCACACCAACGGGAAATATCTCGACGACCGTTCCTATGATCCGTTCTGGGAACGTGCCGCGGCGTTGGACGCACCCATCTACCTGCATCCGGCGGACCCAGTGGCGCCGCTGCCGGCGATCGCCGGCTACAACGTGTTGGCGCGCCCGATGTGGGGCTGGGGCGTGGAGACCGGATCGCACGCCCTGCGCATCATCTGCGGCGGCGTCTTCCACCGTTTCCCGAAAGCCAAGCTGCTACTCGGACATCTTGGCGAGACGCTGCCGTTCCAGCTATGGCGCTTCGACAGCCGCTCGGCGCCCTATGGCTGGAATTTGCCAAAACCGCCGTCGCAATATCTCAAGGAGAACGTTTGGGTAACGACCTCGGGTATGTACGATCTCCCGCCGGTGCGCTGCTCGCTCGATGCACTGGGGCGCGACCACGTCATGTTCTCCGCCGACTATCCTTTTGATTGGCCAGGTTGCGGTTTCATCGACACGGTGCCGCTCGACGAAGGCTTGCGCGCCGATATTGCCTACAACAATGCGGCGAAGGTGCTCGGGCTTTGAACGCTATTTTGCGTCAATCACCCGCACCGGCTTGCCGTCGAGCCACGCTCGGATGTCCTCGACAACGTCCGGGAAGTATTTGCGGTAGTTCTGCTCGCTGACATATCCGAGGTGCGGTGTGATCACGACATTGTCGAGCTTGCGGAACGGATGGTTGAGCGGCAATGGCTCGACATCGAACACGTCGAGCCCGGCACCGGCGATCGTCTTGTTCTGCAACGCTGCGATCAGAGCCTTTTCATCGACGATCGGTCCGCGCGAGGTATTGATGAGATACGAGGTCTTCTTCATCAGGCCGAGTTCTTTTGCGCCGATCAGGCCGCGCGAACGGTCACTCAAGACGACGTGGATGGTGACAATGTCGGCGTTGCGGAACAGGTCATCCTTGGCGACGTAGTCTGCGCCACCGGCTTTGGCTTTTTCCTCGGTCAGGTTCTGGCTCCAGGCAATTGTCTTCATGCCGAAGGCCTTGCCGACGGTAGCCGAACGTTGGCCAAGTTTTCCCAGGCCCAGGATGCCGAGCGTCAACCCTTCGAGGTCGCGGCCAACGGTCACCTGCCAAGGGGCGCCGGCCTTCAGCCGTGCGTTTTCGAAGCCGATGCGGCGGGTTAGTTCCAGCATCAGGCCGAAGGCGATGCCCGTCGTGGGACTGCCGAGCGCGCCAGTGCCACAAACGGTGATGCCGCGCTCGGCGCAAGCCTTGACGTCGAACGAGTTGTTCCGCGCGCCGGTGGTGATGAGCAGTTTCAGATCGGGAAGCGCCTCGATGACCTTGCGCGGGAAGGGGGTGCGTTCCCGCATCCCGGCAATGATGGCGAAGCCCTGAAGGGCTTTTATCGCCTCATCCTGGTTCGCGAACGGCTCGTTAAAGACCTCAATCTCAACGTCTTTGGCTATTGTGGACCAATCCGCAAATGCCATCGCCACGTTCTGATAATCGTCGAGAATAGCTGCCCGAAGCATGCAATAGCCCTTTCACCGACCCGGACGGCCCGGGCCGCGACACCTTAGGCATGGAGCAACGAAAGGAAAGGGGGCTTGTCAGTTCGGAGGCAGACCGTGCTTGGCGCGCCAGGCAGGTCCAGGGCCGCGCATGTAATGCAATTCGGGTCGATAGGGGCGGACTGCATCGCGTGTCAGTTCGCGCCAAAAACCACCCAAGAAAGTGCCGATAATGGCAAAGGGGCGCGGCAACAGCGAAATCGCGGTGCCCGACAGCGCCAAGATCGCTCGACCCATGATGCAACTCCCACACCGACCGCGCGGGCAAATCTGACCCGGTTTGTCCCTTGGTCGTCCCGTCCGACGGCCAGGTTCATGGATAGCGATGATGGCGTAACAGCGGTTAAGAACGGGTACCGGAACGGCACCGCGGCGGCATTTTTGCAATCAGCCTTTCCAGAGGTTTACTGCTGTTGTGTACGCGCCGGCCGGCGGCCCCGCGCTTGCTCTTTCGAGTTCCCGCCGTTACATCAGCCTCGCATTTCCCGAAAAAGCGTGCGGCAGCGCGTGAGCGTAGGCGGGCGGATTCGGGCCGCAATTGCAGGGGTTTCGAGAGCGCAATGAACGGTCGTCAATTCATCTATCACATGGAGGGTCTCACCAAGACCTATCCGCCCGCAAAGAAGGTGCTGGATAACATCCATCTGTCTTTCTACCCCGACGCCAAGATCGGCGTGCTCGGCGTCAATGGCTCCGGCAAGTCTACGCTTCTGCGGATCATGGCCGGCATCGACAAGGACTTCACCGGTGAAGGCTGGGTCGCGGAAGGCGCGCGTGTTGGCTACCTGGAGCAGGAACCGCAGCTCGATTCAAAAAAGACCGTCCGTGAGAACGTGATGGAAGGCGTCGCAGCAAAGAAAGCGCTGCTCGATCGCTACAATGAAATCGCGTCCAACTATTCGGACGAGACCGCCGACGAGATGGCGAAGCTGCAGGATCAGATCGATTCCAAGAATCTCTGGGATCTCGATAGCCAGGTCGACCTTGCGATGGACGCATTGCGCTGTCCGCCCGACGATGCCGACGTGGCCAAACTCTCAGGCGGCGAGCGCCGCCGGGTCGCTCTCTGCCGGTTGTTGCTCGACCAGCCCGAACTACTGCTGCTCGACGAACCGACGAACCACCTCGACGCCGAAAGCGTGAACTGGTTGGAAGGCCATCTGCGCAACTATCCTGGCGCCATCCTGATCGTCACGCACGACCGCTACTTCCTCGACAACGTTACTGGCTGGATTCTCGAGCTCGATCATGGCCGTGGAATCCCTTACGAGGGTAATTACACGTCATGGCTCTCGCAAAAACAGAAGCGTATGGAGCAGGAAAGTCGCGAGGATGAGGCGCGCCAGCGCACGCTGCAACGCGAGAGCGAGTGGATTTTATCTTCGCCGAAGGCGCGGCAGGCCAAGTCCAAGGCCCGCTATCAGCGCTATGAGGAATTGGTCAAAATCGCCAATGCCAAGCAGAATACCGTCGCTCAGATCACGATTCCGGTGGCGGAGCGTCTTGGTCAAAACGTCGTCGATTTCGATCATCTGACCAAGGGTTTCGGCGAAAATCTTCTGATCGACGACCTTACCTTCAAGTTGCCGCCCGGCGGCATCGTTGGCGTGATCGGTCCCAACGGCGCCGGCAAGACGACGCTGTTCCGTATGATCACGGGGCAGGAGAAGCCCGAAAGAGGCACGATAAAGATCGGCGAGTCGGTTCATCTCGGTTATGTCGACCAATCGCGCGATTCGCTCGACGGCAAGAAGACCGTTTGGGAGGAAATCTCCGAAGGCAACGACATAATTCTACTCGGCAAAAAGGAAATGAACTCGCGCGCCTATTGCGCCTCGTTCAATTTCAAGGGCGCCGACCAGCAGAAGAAGGTCGGTACACTCTCGGGCGGTGAGCGTAACCGCGTACATCTCGCCAAGATGCTTCGCTCGGGTGCCAACCTTCTGCTTCTCGACGAACCGACCAATGATCTCGATGTCGATACGTTGCGGGCGTTAGAAGAGGCGTTGGAGGATTTCGCCGGTTGTGCCGTTATCATCAGTCACGACCGCTGGTTTTTGGACCGAATTGCCACGCATATCTTGTCGTTCGAGGGCGATAGTCATTTGGAGTGGTTTGAGGGCAACTTTCAGGACTATGAAGCCGACAAAATGCGGCGGCTGGGCACCGATTCCGTTATTCCGCACCGGCTGAAATACAAAAAGTTCTCGCGATGATCCGGAAATATTGACTTGTCATGCTCCGCAAAAGTGGGGCATCCAGTGTTCCGTGGCACCACTTTCACGCAAGTCCTTCAACTTACTGGAACGCCCCCTTTTGCGCGTAATGGCGATGGCGTTGCTGCTCGCTTTCTCGGGGGCTGCTTCCGCTGACCCCGCGTTCCAGCAATGGCTGCAAACACAATGGCCGGCCGCGCAGCAACTTGGCGTTTCGCGCGCAACGTTCGATGCCGCCACGCGTAGCCTCGAACCCGATATCACGCTGCCCGATCTCGCCATCCCCGGCCAACCTGAGAAAGTTCCGCAACAGCCTGAATTTGTGCAGACGCCCGCTCAATATCTGCGCGAGCCGACCTTCGATCGCCTTGCGGTCCGCGGCAAGCAATTGGCCGTGCAATACCGCGAGACGCTGGCACGAATAGAGAAAGAATTGGGTGTGCCCGGCAATGTCGTGTTGGCAATTTGGGCGCGTGAAACGGATTACGGCGGTTACCAGCTTCCGCACGATGCGATCCGCGTGCTGGCGACACAGGCCTACATTGGCAAGCGCAAGGACTTCTTTCGAAACGAATTTTTGCACGCTTTGAAGATGCTTCAGGATGGCGTACCTCGCGCCGAAATGCGCTCGTCATGGGGCGGCGCATTGGGTCTCACGCAGTTTCTGCCGTCAGAGTTTTACAAATACGCCATCGATTTCGACGGCGATGGCCGCGCGGATATATGGCATTCGGTGCCGGATGCACTCGCTTCCGCGGCAAAGCAGCTGGCAGGCAAAGGCTGGCGCACCGGGGAGCCTTGGGCGATCGAGGTGCACGCTCCGGCCAACGTCGACTGCAGCATCGGCGTTCCGGACGTGACAAAGCCAATCGGCGAGTGGGTCAAACGCGGGTTTGTTGCTGCGTATGGCCGAAAACTCAGCGCTGCGGAGCTGTCGTATGAGGCCTCCCTATTGCAGCCGGAAGGCAGCTATGGTCCGTCATTTCTCGCACCGAAAAACTATTTCGTGCTGAAGGACTACAACTATTCGGACCTGTATGTGCTGTTCGTCGGCCATCTCAGCGATCGCATCGCTGGCGCGCGTTCATTTGAAACGCCGTGGAGCAAGAATGCACAACTCAAAACGACCGACGTCGAAACGATGCAACGCCGTCTCACTGGTCTTGGTCTCTACAAGGACAAGATCGACGGCAAGGCCGGCATGCTGACGCGTGCCGCGCTTGGTGCCTATCAGAAGAAAAATGGCCTGAAAGTTGATTGTTGGCCGACCGCCGCCGTGCTCGAGCACATGCGGCGGTAGCGCGTCGTTTTAGTCGCAGACTTCGATGCGACGTATGCGGTAAGCGTACCCGTCCCACACTTGGCGCCGTTCGGTATGGCAGACCGGACCGCCCCAATATTCCGGCGGCTCGGCATAGGCGGGCGGCGGGGGTGGCGCTGCGTAGACCGGACCCGGGTCGACATAAGCCGGCCGGCTGTTCGCGATCGCCGAGCCGATGATGGCGCCGGCGGCCAGTCCGCCGACGACGCCGGCTGCGACGCCGCAGCCGCCGCAATTTGCTTGCGCTGAAGACGGAAAAGCCGCGGCCAGGGTGGCGGCCGCGGCGAGCGCGAAGAAGGTATTCTTCATGGATGTCCTCTCGGGCCGAATTCGTTCGGCGCGATCATCCACCCAAAATCGTTACGCGATCTTTAAGGGCAAATGAATCGCGGGCGGCTCCAGCCGACGACATTGCCGTAACCGTCACGCATAGGCCGGCGGGCCCAATAACCACCCTCACACCTGTCCGGATAGGCGGCACCGTAACCTTCATACACGACATAACCCGGAGCCGGGGCATAGTAGCGCGGCTGGCTGTTGGCGATCGCGCCGCCAATGATGGCGCCGCCGATGACGCCGGCAGCAATGCCAGCGCCGACTCCGCAACCATAGCAACCGGCGTTCGCACCGGTCGGCGCGCCTAAGGTCCCGACGGCCAAAGTGGTGGCTGTCGCAAGCGCAAGCATCGTCTTTTTCATGGGTGGTTCCCTCTAGGGTCAAGTCGGCAGGGCCGACCACGAGTGGTGAAGTTTAAACTCAGCCTGTCCCCGTGCCGGTAAAGAGACAGTTCCAATATGTCGGAAATTTGATGAGCCCGGCCCAGCCCGTCTTTCCGAAAAAGCCCGGACGCGTTGCCGAATCCGGGCTCTTTCTTAACTTAATGCTCGACTTTTCGTTGCTTGGCTAGGCCTTATCCGCAGACCCGGACGCGCTGGAAACGCCAGCCCCATCCGTCCCAAACCCGTTGGCGAGTCCAGTAACAGCCGCCGTAATAAACCGGCGACGGGCCGCCGTAATAGCCTGGGCCGTAGCCATAGCCTGGGCCATAGCCGTAATAGGGACCGTTGAACGCCGAGCCGATGATGGCGCCGGCGGCAAGCCCGCCGATAACGCCCGCGGCAATCGCACCGCCGCGCGCTTCAGCCGGCTGAGGGGCAGCAACGGCCGCGAGTCCAAGGGTCGCGGCGGCCGCAAGAGCAGTGAGAGTTCTGGATATTTTCGTCATGGCGCACCTTCCTTTGGTTCGCTGAGGTCCTGTGCATTCAACGACCGCTTTGCTCGTTTCCTGCGTCTTTTCCCTCAGCGTCAACTATCGTCGTGGATGCGAGGTTCCGGCTTTTCGCGTGAACGGCCGGTGAACGGGCCATTTGGAATTGGCCTAACGGCATGTTTTTGCGGATTAAATTTTTGCAATGGTTGCGGCGAGATCGGGGCAATCGCCGTTACGCGCGTCAGTACGCGGCTTACGGCGACAGGCGCCCAAAGACGCGCTTGAGGATATTCGACTGCGCGCCGCGCGCCACCGAACGTCCCGCAAGCTTGTGCGCGCGGCTTCGCGATATCGC
>DATFVF010000054.1:0-22071 GCA_035260465.1 Pseudolabrys sp.
GGATTTCCTTGAGAGCGGCGTTGGTCTTGTCGACGATCGCTTGCGGCGTGCCCGCCGGATAGACCCAGCCGTACCAGCCAATCACCGCATAACCGGGGACCCCGGATTCAGCGACCGTCGGCACATCGGGAATAGCCGGCCAGCGCGTCGGCGCGCCGACCGCGAGCAGTTTGAGTTCGCCGGCCTGCACTTGCCCCTGCACGGCGTGCAACAGCTCGACCGCATAATCGACCTCCTGCGCACGCAACGCGGTCACAACGCCCGGGGTGCCGCGGTAAGGAATGTGTTTTACGTCGATACCGGTGACTTGCCGCAATAGTTCGCCGGCAAAATGTTGTGTCGACCCGAGGCCTACGCTGGCGAAATTCAACTTGCCGGGCGAAGCCTTCGCCAGTTCGACCAGTCCCTTGATATCGTTTGCCGGAAAATCCTTGCGGGCGACAACGACGAACGCGCTGTCCGCAACGAGGGCCACCGGCGCAAAGTCTTTCACCGCGTCGTAGCGCACCGACTTGAGCATCACAGCGGAAACCGTGTGGCCCGCGCTGATCATCGACGCGGTGTAGCCGTCTTTGTCCGCGTGCGCTGCTTCGGCTGATGCGATCGAGCCGCCGGCGCCAGGCTTGTTTTCGACGACCACAGTCTGATGCAGCTGTTCAGACAAAGGCGGGGCGATGATGCGGGCCACAATGTCGGTGCCGCCGCCTGGACCAAAACCGACCAGTACGCGGATTGGTTTGTCGTTGGGCCACTCCGCGAACGCAGGCACGGCGGCAATCAAAAGGCCCGCCGCCACGACCGTCGCGATACGATTGTGTTTCACGCCCCCTCCTCACACATCGTCAGGCTTTCTCGTCCTCGATGGGATTGCGCAACACACCAATTCCTTCGATCTCGATCTCGCAAATGTCGCCCGCTTTCATCCAGACCGGCTCCGGTTTGCGCGCGTGGCCGACCCCTGACGGCGTTCCTGTGAGGATGACGTCGCCGGGCTCCAATGTCATGCCTTTCGTGAGATACACGAGCGTCTCGGCGAGCGGAAACATCATGTTTTCGGTATTATCCGACTGCATGGTTTTGCCATTGAGACGGCTCATGATCTTCAAGCCTTTGCCCCCCGGCGGAAGTTCGTCGGCGGTTATCATCCAGGGGCCTAAACCGCCGGTACGGTCAAAATTCTTGCCCATGCCCCATTGCGTAGTGTGACGCTGGAATTCTCGCACGGAGCCTTCGTTCGAGCAGGAGTAGCCAGCGATGCAATCAAACGCGTTTGCCATCGTGAGATGCTTGGCGCGCTTGCCAACGACCGCCACCATTTCCGCTTCGTAATCGAGCTGAACCGATTCTTTCGGCCGCACAATCGGCTGCAGATGCGGGACCATGGACGTGAGGACGCGGAAAAAGATCGACGGAAATTTTGGAATGTTATCGCGCTGCGGTCCCTCTTTGACGTGGTCGAGATAATTCAAACCGAGGCAAATAATTTTGCCAGGACGCGCGACCGGCAGCCCATATTTCAGTGCGGCGAGCGGCTGCCGCGCTGAGGCCGGCGCCTTTTTCGCAAGATCGGCGAGAGATTTGAGATCGCCATTGTTACGGCGCAAAACTTCACCGAGATCGCTTGGCACATTTGCATCCACGGCCTGCAAATCGACGACATTGTCGCCCTCGACAACGCCAAGCCGCACGCCATTGCTCACTTCAAAACTGACGATCTTCATGAGTCCCGCCTTACCTGAATAAATGTGCCCGGCCGGATGGGCCGGGCGGCGCAAGGCTTAGCGCAGGCTGACGAATTTGGGCAAGTCACCCGGCGAGCGTGAAAGCCTGAATCGAGAAATACTTACGGGAGTCGGTCCAGGCTCCTGCCGGCAACCAACCGACGCCGCGCGCGAGTGCTGCAAGTGACTCGACGCTGTACTTGTAGCTGTTTTCGGTATGGATGGTTTCGCCGGCGCGGAAATCTACGGTCTCTCCTGCCACCTTTACCTTTTGCCGTTTCAGGCTGGCGAGATGCATTTCGACGCGATGACGCTCGCGATTGTAGAAGGCATGATGCTCGAAAGTATCAAGCCGGAATGTCCCGCCGAGCTCCCGATTGATGCGCGTCAGCAGATTAAGATTAAACTGCGCAGTGATGCCATCCGCATCGTTATAGGCGGCGTTGAGCACATCGACCGGCTTGATCAGATCGACCCCGATGATAAGCGCGGCACCACGCCCAAGAATATTCGTGGCATTTCGCAAGAAAGCCGACGCCTCATGCGGCTCGAAATTGCCGATGGTGGAGCCGGGGAAAAATCCGACGCGTAAAGGCGCGGCCTTGGCTTCTTCCGGCAATTCGAACGGCTTGCAAATGTCGGCCGTCACCGGCAGCACCTTGATCTGGGGAAAATTGGGCCGCAGTTCCGCCGCTTCCTGCTGAATCATTTCACCGCAGATATCGACAGGCACATAAGCCGCAAGGGTCGGCGCCGCCCGCAAAATAATGCGCGCTTTCTTGCTGGAGCCGCTGCCGAACTCCACCAGCGCCGTACCCGCCGGAATCATCTTCGCGATGTCGGCGGCATGCCGGCGCAGGATGCGCATTTCGCAACGTGTTGGATAGTATTCTGCAAGCTCGGTGATGCGCTCGAACAGGAGCGAACCGGCAGCATCATAGAAATATTTCGCCGGTATTTGTTTCGGCGTCGCGTGCAAGCCTTCGAGCACATCGACTTCGAATTCCGAGGGCTCCGGTATCGCGATACGCTTACGTGCGACTGCAACCATGACAACGCCCCTCACACAAACTCGGCCAAGCGCAAGCCGCTGAACTGCCAGCGCGACGGCGGATAAAAGAAATTTCGGTAGCTCACGCGTTCATGACCTTCGGGTGTGGCAAGTGAAGACCCACGCAATACCATCTGGCTGACCATGAATTTACCGTTGTATTCACCGAGCGCGCCTTCGGCGGCCCGGTAACCCGGATAAGGTAGATAGGCGCTGCGCGTCCATTGCCAAGCGATGCCAAATGCGTCGGCGATCACGTTCGCGCGCGCGGCGACTTCCCACTCCGCCTCGCTGGGCAGGCTCTTGCCGGCGAAGCGAGCAAAAGCGTCGGCTTCGTAATAGCTGACATGCTGGACCGGAGCGGCGGGATCGACAGGCCTCGAGCCCGCAAGTGTCGCTGAATGCCAGCTACCGTCTTTCTGCCGCCAATAGCCCGGCGCTTGCCATTCTTCCGTCTGCACGGTAGCCCAACCGTCGGAAAGCCATAGCGAGGGTGTCGTATACGCGCCGGCGTCAATGAATTCGAGCCATTCCGCATTCGTAACCAGGTGACGCGCGATGCGAACATGAGGAATGAGTTCGTCATGAAGCGGCGTCTCATTGTCGAAACAAAAACTTTTGCCGTCGTGGCCGATAGCTTGAATGCCCGCAGGCACGTCAACAAAGCCACGAGGGCCTTGCGTTACGCGCGGCGGTTTCCAGTTTTCGTCGTAAGCCGGGTCGGTGGGGTTCTGCGCGAATGCGTGGAGGATATCTGTGATCAGCAATTCCTGATGCTGCTGCTCGTGGTGAAGCCCGATCTCGACAATCGCGAAAACACGGTCGGCCTCCGCCGCCGGAACCTGGGCAATCAACCGCTCAACTGCTGCATCGACGTGCGCGCGATAGGCGGTGACATCCTCGCCATTCGGCCGCGTGATCAAGCCGCGTTGCGGCCGCGCGTGCCGCGGTCCGGCCGCGACATAGTAGGAATTGAAGAGAAAGGGAAAACGCTGGTCGAAAATCTTGTACGTCGAGTCCTGCGGGGCCAGCAGGAACTGCTCGAAGAACCAAGTGACATGGGCGCGGTGCCACTTGGCCGGGCTCGCATCGGCCATCGACTGCACAATTTGGTCTTCAGTCGACAGCCGGGACGCCCTGGATTCTGTCTCTGCCCGCACACGACGGAAGGCCTCTAACCAGCCCGCACGGGTCTCATCCGGGGAACGCTTCGGCGTCGGCGCCGGCCCGCCGCGTGGGGCCGGCGACATTGCAGTGCGCGCCATGGAGAGCCTCCGTGACTATACAAATGGCTTGGGCAGTCAATGTACGTACGGATACGACGATCTTTGGATGCGATTGTTCCATCGCATGTCGGCCGGAGCAACCTCGAACTGCCGCCTCATTGCGCCTTAACACCCTTGTGATGAGCCTGTGACGAACGTTCGTTCACGGAAAATGTGGCAAATAGCAGTCGATCGCCGGAGATCGGACCTGGTAGCGGGGTCCGATACCGCCTTTCGGCACACGGAATTCATTGAGGTTTCGGCTTATGGCGGTGGCAAAGGCCAACGACCGCAACGAGCTAAACGCAGGCAAAGTATGACGTTCTAGGCGTACTCCGTTCGGAGAGCTCCTCGAAAACCACATGCCGATATAACTGTGTAGGCGAGCGCACACGAAATGCGGTGGAGTTGCTATGACGGGCTATCCGGCGGGGTTTTTCCAAGGCACGGAAATGCCGACTGCCGGATGGTGGGAGGCACTCTGGCCTGATCCTGCGGGCGTGCTTGCAACGTTAGGTCTGCGGTCTGGCATGAATGTGATCGACCTATGCTCAGGCGACGGTTGGTTCACCCTTCAAATTGCAAAGGTCGCACGGCACGTTTCTGCGATTGATATCGACCCGAACTTGCTGAAGGTCGCGCGGCATCGGCTCGCGGAAAGCGGGGTAACAAATTGCGACTTCATAGCCGGCGACGCCTACGACATTGCCAAACTAGCAGGACCAGCAGACTTTATTTTCATGGCAAACGCTTTTCATGGCGTCCCTGACCGCTCTCGACTGGCGCAAGCCGTGGGGAACGCACTGAAAGCGGCCGGCTACTTTGCAATCGTCAATTGGCACAAGCGCCCGCGCGAGGAAACGCCCATCCTTGGAGAACCGCGAGGCCCAAAAACAGAATTGAGAATGTCGCCAGAGGAAACCATAAAGCCAGTGGAAGGCCCCGAATTGAAATTCATAAAAGTTGTTGAAGTCCCGCCCTATCACTATGGCGTCGTGTTTAAGCGTTTCGACGCTTGAGGCTTCACTATGCCGCCATTGCTCGACAACAAAAATCCGGCGGCTAAATCAATTTTCGCACCTTCCGCACTCTTGCGTGAAGCGCGCCGTCAAAAGGGGCTTGCAGCTGTAAATGTGCCGTCAGTCTGCGTGTTAGATCCGGACGGCGATATTGTCCGCCGCCTTAAAGCGACCGGTCAGGCACACCCAGCAAACGAGTGGCCTTGCTATCACACGGACCTCTCTACGTTCACGGTCGGCACACAGGTTGTCGGCATTGTCGGTTGTGCGGTAGGTGCGCCGTTCGCTGTATTAATAGCGGAGGAGCTCTTCGCCAGCGGTTGTCACTTACTGATTAGCATCACCTCCGCAGGTCAAATCACGCCTGCCGGTATGCCTCCATATTTCGTTGTGATTGATCGCGCTTTACGCGATGAGGGGACAAGTTATCACTACTCCCCACCCTCAGATTACAGCGAAGCAGACCCGCGGTTGGTTGCCGCCGCTGCGCAGGCGTCGAAGGCCAAGGGTCTGAACGTTATCACCGGGTCTAGTTGGACCACGGATGCGCCGTTTCGCGAAACGCAGGAAGCAATCACCGCTGCCCGTTCCAAAGGCATACTGGCGGTCGAAATGGAGGCCGCCGCTCTGTACGCATTCGCGCGTGCGACAAACAATAAAGTTCTTTGTCTCGCGCACGTCACAAACACGATGGGCCTCGCCGACCGGGATTTCGAAAAGGGCGAAGCGGACGGTACGGCCGACGCCTTGACCATCCTTGAAACGCTCGCAAACGCGTTGCACCCAACCGCCGGTTAGCGCGCTGAGGGCGCGCACCGTTTTAAACGCCGCCCATCAATCTGGGTACGCGCTTTCATTCAACCTCCAGCTCGGCTTCATCGCCCTCCAATCGAAGGTCGGTGGAACAATTGCGAAGGCCGGTGCGTTCAACTTCAACGTAACCCAGGAGTTATTCATGAAACTTGCGACAACCATGCTCGTTGTCGGTGCTATGTTCGCTGGCACCGCGTTGGCAAATGCTCAGGGCGCCTCTGAAAAAACACCGGGCGACCAGATGCAGGACAAAGGCTCGGTTAAGGGTAGCCCAGGCGCGTCAGGCTATGCACCCGGCCAGGAGATGCAGAAGAAGGGTTCTGTGAAAGGCACCGAGGGCGCGTCAGGCTATGCACCCGGCCGTAGCACTACCGGATCGAAGACCGACAAGGACGACACTACAACGAAATCGAAATAAATCGCTGTCGGCGCGAAGCCATCCGAATTTCGGATAGACCGTCGCGAGGCGGTCTTTCTTTTGCGCTCAGCTTATTTGAGAATGGCCGCGATTGGCACAAAGCGGGCATCCAGTGACCTAGCCATTTAGTGAAATGTTCCTTCGACGCGTCCCTTTTGCTCAGCCGGAATTGATGCAGCAGGCTGACCTAAAGACAAGCGCATCGCCAAGGAACGTGATCGCTTCGTTTGCGTTCATTTAAGGGCGTGTCTACGGAGGAATGCCATGAGCAAAATCAAGCTCGTTCTTGCAGCCGCTGCAATTTGCGGAGGCCTGACAATGAGTGCTGCATCCGCAGCGCCGATTGCTCCAGTCTCAACAAGCACCGCGGCAAACGTGGAGCAAGCGCGTTGGGTTTGCGGCCCCTACGGTCGATGTGGGTGGCGGCCTAACTACTATGGCGGCTACTACGGCTACGCGTACGCTCCGCGGCCATACTGGCGCCATCGGTACTGGCGCCGCCATTATTGGTGATAACGTTGAGGCGGAGTTAAACAACTCCGCCCTCATTTTTAAAACGTTTTGCCTCAGTGGAGCTTCCTAGATAGCGCGGTAGCGGAGCGCCGCGGCTTTCGGGTGGCGGATCCTAAATGCGCCCACTGGGTCTTTGTTGCGATGCTGATGCGGCAGGTGACAAACGCTCTTCGCAAAATTCATAGTCCTGCCGTGGCGACATGCGACAGCGGCCGATCAATGGCCGCTTTCGGGGCAAGAGCGGACAGTGAATGTCAGAGCACGCAACATTTCGGGTTTTAAAAATGCTATGATTAAATTCTTAACGACCATATTTTACCTTCTACATCACAGCAAACAGTCAAATGGTAGCGGGGGAGGGACTCGAACCCCCGACCTCCGGATTATGATTCCGCTGCTCTAACCAGCTGAGCTACCCCGCCATTCCGAAAAAACGTGCCGGAATGAGCGCGATATAGGAAGCCGCCGCAAACACTGTCAAGCACGCGGCCCAAAACCTGCCTTTCGAGACTTACTTCGGCTGGATCGACTGATCGCCGCCGGGGCTGCCCGGGGGTGGGATCACAGGCATAGAGCCGCCAGGTGGCGTCGGTTGCTTGATCTCGGGATCGACGTGTTCTGGCGGGCAGATCACGCCACCTGAACGTGCAAGTTTGTCGCTTAAATTCCCCTGCCCGTCCTGCCGTTCGGCGCCCACCTCGCCGCCCTTCCCGACCGTGGTGCGCGTATCGGAATGCGCGCAAGCACTCGAATCGAGTTGCTCGGTTTTTGGCGAGACCGGTGTTTTCGCTTGCGGCGGAGCTTGAGCCGCAGCGATCGCGGGCAGCAACAGTGCCAAAGTCGTCACGCCAAGGATGCGGATTTGGATGCGGAATTCGCGGACCATCGGACGCTCCCTTTTCAGCGCACGTCCATGCAGCGCTACCCATAATAACGGCTTGGCGTGAGGGAGAGTTCCAATTAGGCAGTGCCTGCGAGGCGCTCAAACCGGATCAGCGAGAAATGCCCGAGCGGCGGCATTGGTCGATGCTCGGCCAGTCGCACGCCACCGTGGCGTTTCGCCCAGTCAGAAAGCCGGCCAAACTTGAATTCTGGCCGCCAGCCGAGGCGGCGCGCGATCGGCGCAAAGCAAACCTCGAAGGCCCGGCGCGGGCCCGCCTCAGCACCAATGTGATTGACCAATACGATTTCACCACCGGGCCGAATAACGCGTGCGAATTCATCAAGCGTGGTTTCCGGGTTGGGCACCGCAGTGATAACAAATTGCGCCACCACCACGTCGAATGAGCAATCCGGAAGCGCCATACGCTCGGCATCCATCACCGCAAGCGCCTCAACGTTCCTGAGATTTTGGTCCGCCACGCGTTCCTGCGCCCTGCGCAGCATCGGTTCCGACAAGTCGATGCCCACCAGCCGATTTCGGCGTGCATAGTCGGGCAGCGATATTCCGGTACCGACACCGACTTCTAGGATACGGCCACCCGTTGAGCCGCAAACCTGCTCCGCTGCGTCGATCGCTGCGCGACGGCCGGCATCGAATACAGCGCCGAACACCAGGTCGTAGACCGGCGCCCACCGTGCGTAGGCGCGTTCGACGCTCGATTTATCGATGTCCGCCCCCATGCGGCCGAACTTAACCGCGCATGGCAGGCGTTGCTATCTGCTCATTGTCGGCGCGCCGGCAATCCGCCGCAGCGACCGCACTCTTGATGAACCCGCCACCAAGCACACGCGCCTGCCCCTTGCCCAGATCGTAAAACACGCAAGCTTGTCCGGGCGATACGCCGTGCTCGCCGTCGACCAGCTCGACTTCGCAGCCCTGGGGACCATGCCGCAACCAGGCCGCTTGCGGCGGGCGGGTCGAACGCACCTTTACGAAGACCTCGCGGCGATCATCGGCAAGGGCTTCGCCCAGCAACTCGTCCCCAATCCAGTTGACGTCGCGCAGCACAATACGACTTGTCCGCAATGCCTCGCGCGGGCCGACCACCACACGCCGGCCCTCCGCATCGAGACGCACCACATAGAGCGGCGTACCAATCGCGACACCCAAGCCGCGCCGCTGACCCACTGTGAAATGAATAATGCCGGAGTGCTCGCCGAGAACCTTTCCGTCCAGATCGACGATCTTGCCGGCTTCCGCCGCACCCGGTTTCAGACGTTCGATGATGTCGGCATAGTGGCCGGTCGGTACGAAGCAAATATCCTGGCTGTCATGCTTGTCCGCAATCGCCAAGCCGAAACGACGGGCAAGCTCACGGGTTTCCGCCTTGGTTCGCTCACCGAGTGGAAAGCGCAGAATGTCCAACTGCGCACGCGTGGTGCCAAACAGGAAGTAGCTCTGGTCACGCTCCTCGTCCCGTGCGCGATAAAGTGCGCGCCCGCCACCTGGCAAAGGCCTCGAGGCAACGTAGTGGCCGGTCGCCAGCACTTCAGCGCCGAGCTCGCGCGCGGTGATGAGCAAATCGTGAAACTTGATCGACATATTGCAATCGACGCAGGGCACCGGCGTCTCGCCGTGGATATAGCTTTCGGCGAAGCGGTCGATCACCGCTTCTTTGAAACGGCTTTCGTAGTCGAGCACGTAGTGCGGAATGCCAATGCGCTCGGCCACGCTGCGCGCATCATAAATGTCCTGGCCGGCGCAGCAGGCGCCCTTGCGGTGGATTGCAGCGCCGTGGTCGTAGAGTTGCAGCGTCACACCGACCACATCGTAGCCCTCTGCCTTGAGCAAAGCGGCCGTCACCGACGAATCGACGCCGCCGGACATGGCGACGACAACGCGCGTATCTTCCGGCCGGCGGTCGAGATCGAGGCTGTTCGGCATGGCGCTTCTTACTATAGGTAGCGACGGAAGGCGCGCAATGCGAGGCGCGCGACCCGGCAAAACTTGCCGTTTTACAGTCAGGGCTGCCCGGGCCAAACGCACTCGCCGCCCTGGCCTCCATCCTCAAGTTGCTGAAGGGACATATGAATTGGGTCTTTCCGAGGCTGGCCTGGCGATTGCAGATCAAACGGAGGACATTCCGGAGGTCCTCCAGTGCCGCAAGTTGCGTCAGACCCGAAGATTTACGCGCATAGTCAAACTTTGCCGCGCGTCGCTCGCCCACCACAACAGTCCGATCGCGCGCCTTCCCCGTTTGAAAGCCTGCTCGATGACAGCGCGCAAGGCGCCGAGCAGCCCACTCCGCCGCCACCCGATCACAAGACGTCGCCTGTCGACAATTCACAAGCACCGGCCAAGAGCAATGACAGCAAGGCCCCAGCGGACGACAACACCGTGACCACGACAAAGGCGGGGGAAGCCGGCGCAAACGGCAAACCCGACCAAAACGAAAAGCCCGCCGGCGACCATAAGACGGATGCAAAAGCAAAAGCCACTGCCGCCACCGGCGACCGTATCAAGACGGCGGACGATAACGACAAGCCGACGGACCGATCGAAAACCGACGCTCCGGCGGTCATGCCTTCGACCGGCAATATTCAAACGCTGACAACACCTGATGCCGTCGTCGTTGCGCCCACGAGTGCGCCAATACCCGACCAGACGCCGGCGCCCAATGCGATCGACCAAACTATCCAGCCTGCGGACGCCGCCGCAATCCTCGCAGCTGGTGCGTCTAATTCCGCTGCGTTAAAAGGCGGCACCGGAAAGCTCGCTGACGGTGCGAAAAAGGTAGGCGACAATACGCAAGCCGGCGCCGATAAATCCACCAATGACGCGACAATAGAGTCCCCGCTAACGGCCAAAGTCGCGCCGCAGCAGCACGCCGACAAACCGCAAAGCGGCCCAAGTGAGAATGACAAGGAGCAAGTTGCCGAGGCGCGCGGAGAGGCCCCGACCAATAGCCATCGCGGCGAGACAGATGCGCCAACCTCGGCACCTGCCGACGCTAATGTTGCAGCTCCGAAATTAAGCGCCGACGTCACGCAGCCGGCTATCGTCAACACGACGCAAACGACCGCGCCGGCAACATCAAACCCTGTTTTTGCCGTTCCGGCCGCACCGTTGGCGGCGGCCGTTCCGCTCGCCGGATTGGCTATCGACATCGCCGGCAAGGCGTTCGCGGGCAAGAATCGCTTTGAAATTCGCCTCGATCCGCCCGAACTCGGCCGCATCGAGGTCCGGCTCGACGTCGACCGCGATGGCAACGTCACGTCGCGGCTGACCGTCGACCGTGCCGATACGCTCGATTTGTTGCGCCGCGACGCCTCGGGACTCGAACGCGCGTTGCAGGATGCAGGCTTGAAAACGGCTGACAACGGTTTGCAATTTTCGCTTCGCGATCAATCCATGAGTCAGCAGCAAACAAATACCGGCGCCGACACCGCGCAGATTGTGGTGAAGGACGAAGCGTTGCCATCGATCGATGTCATCCCACAAAACTATGGCCGCCTCGCCGGACAAGGCAACGGTCTCGATATCCGCGTTTGAGGATCAAGCCATGACGACGGTCAATCCCGTTTCCACCACGAAGACAACAGGCGCGAGCTCCGTTTCCGGCGCGCTCGATAACACCGAAATTGCCAGCAATTTTACAACCTTTCTTCAATTGCTGACGACGCAGTTGAAAAACCAGGACCCGCTCAGCCCGATCGATACGAACCAGTTCACCCAGCAGCTGGTGGAATTCGCGCAGGTCGAGCAGCAGATGAAGTCCAACGATCAACTCACGAGCCTGGTATCGCTGGAAAAGAGCGCGGTCGCGAGCACGGCGCTTGCCTATGTCGGCGCCACCGTCGTGGTCGACGGCGCGACGGGGCAGCTGGCCAGCGGCACCGCAAAATGGAATCTCAACGTTACCAAGCCGTCGACTGCAACGATTACCATCAAGGATTCGACCGGCCAGAATGCCTTTACCAGCACGATCTCGGTCAACCCGGGAACGCAGCCTTTCACCTGGAACGGCCGCGGCAACGACGGCCGCCAATGGCCGGATGGCAGCTACACGCTTAGCGCCACAGCGGCGGACGCCAACAATCAGTCGGTTGGAATTTCAACCGAGGTGCAGGCCGTGGTCGATTCAGTCGATCTCACTCAAGATCCACCGCAGCTGTCGATCAACGGCCAAAACTTCACACTCGACAAGATCAAGCGCATCGTTCGGTCGACCACGTGAGCCAAAGCGCGTGAAACAGCAGGGAATTCGCCCACTCCTCTGATACCAGCTGTTGAAACGCCTTGCGGAGGCGCCGCCGCGATCCGGGCCCTGCCATCCGTAACCAAAAGGTTAGCGGAAACCGGGCAAACCTTGCCTTGTCCATTTGCCATGCTTAGGCAAATTTTAAGCCGGGGCTTGTAGCGTTTCTCCAGCAACTGTCAGTCGAGTCTTGTTTTGTGAGTGTACCAATGACCGAACCCCATCGCCCGAGGGTCAAATACGTAATCGGGCCTGATGGCAGTCCGCTGACCATTGCGGATTTGCCGCCACCAACGACCAAACGCTGGGTGATCCGCCGAAAGGCGGAGGTCGTCGCCGCTGTCCGTGGCGGCCTACTGTCCCTCGAAGAGGCCTGTGCCCGTTATACGCTGACGGTCGAGGAATTCCTCTCCTGGCAATATTCGATTGACCAGCACGGGCTCGCCGGGCTGCGCACGACGCGCATTCAGCAGTACCGCCAGTAATCGCTCCTCTCATTTCGCGTTTGGAACGCGGGCCTCTCCTGGGCTGGCGATTCATTCGCACGTCCACTGTCGCTGCCTTCGCGGTGGCGGATGTAATTATTCTTCGGACCGGCTCCTTCCGGAATTAACCGGACGCTAACCTTAAACTGGGCAAATCTTGCCGGGTGAGGCGCGCGCTTCGCGCCCTGCGGGCAGGACAAAACCGGTGCAAGGTTTTTTCGATTTTGTGAAGTCGCTGGGTGCGGCGCGAATGGCGGCGATGGCCGCGGTGACGCTGGCTCTGGTCGGCTTCTTCTCTTTCCTGATGATCCAAATGACGACGCCGCAAATGGTGCCGTTATTCACCGACCTCCCGGTCGACGACAGCGCATCGATCATCAAAGACCTGGAGCGGCAGGCTGTCCCTTACCAGCTCAAGAACGACGGCGCGATCATCATGGTGCCGAAGGAGGCGGTCGCGCGTTTGCGCATGAAGCTTGCCGAATCCGGCCTGCCTAAGGGCGGCGGCGTCGGCTACGAAATTTTCGATAAGACCGACGCGCTTGGCTCAACCACCTTCGTCCAGAACATCAATCACCTGCGCGCTCTCGAAGGCGAACTCTCACGCACCATACGTGGCATCGATCGTGTGCAGGCTGCGCGCGTGCACCTGGTGTTGCCGGAGCGGCCGCTATTCTCTCGGGACAAAGCCGATGCCTCGGCTTCGATCGTTCTGAAGGTTCGCGGCGCACTGGAGCCGCAGCAGGTTCGTGCCATCCGCCACCTGGTTGCAACGGCGGTCAACGGGCTCAAACCCGAACGCGTTTCGGTGATTGACGAAACCGGCAAACTGCTCGCCGACGGCGCAACGCAAGACAATCAGCTCAATGGTGCAAGCTCCGACGAGCGCAAGCTCGCATACGAGAACCGTCTCCGCGGCGAGGTCGAGACCATCGTTTCATCGGTGGTTGGCCCCGGCCATGCGCGCGTCCAGATCAACGCCGATTTCGACATCAATCGCATCACCCAGACCTCGGATAAATTCGACCCGGATGGCCGCGTTGTGCGATCCAGCCAAACCCGCGAAGAGCAATCGGCTACAAACGACAACAAAGAGGGCGCGGTGTCGGCCGGCAACGAATTGCCGGGCGGCAGGCAGCAGGCCGACGGCGCCAGCAGAGGCGACCAAACCAAAAAGACCGAGGAAATCGTCAACTACGAAATTTCACGCACGACCAAAACAGAGGTGATCGAAGCCGGACGGGTCAACCGCATTTCGGCGGCCGTTTTGGTCGATGGCAACTACACCAAGAACGACAAGGGCGAGGTGGCATATCAGCCGCGACCCAAGGAAGAAATCGATCGCATCTCGGCGCTGGTACGCTCGGCTATCGGATTCGACGCCAAGCGCGGCGATCAAATCGAAGTGGTCAATCTGCGCTTCGCCGAAATCGCGCCGTCGCCAATCAACGAGCCGACCGGCTGGATGAGCTTCATCCAGTTCACCAAGGAAGACATCATGCGCGCCGCCGAAGTCGGCGTAATGGCGCTGCTTGGGTTGGTCGTGATGTTCATGGTGGTACGCCCGCTGGTGCGCCGCATCATCACGCCGGACGGCATGCAACCGGGCCTGGCCCTGGCACCGGCCGCCGTTACAGCTTCGCCGGAAGCCGGCGGCGTGAGCATACCGGGCGTTCACGGCAGCATCACCTCGACCGGCGGCCCAAACGTCTCGATCGTCGGTGGCGATGAGGCCGTCGCCATCTCAAACCGAACATCCGCGATGATCGATATCGCAAAGGTGCAGGGACAGGTGCACGCGCAGTCGGTGCAAAAGGTGGGGGAGCTCGCCGATAAGAACCCGCATGAGGCCGTTTCCATTATCCGTAACTGGCTCCACGAAGATGCAGCCTAAGCCATGCCATCAGCCTACGCAGAGACGAAAAAAGACAAGGAAAAGGTGGTTCGCGAGGACATCGGCGGACTGATGGTCGAACTCTCGCGCCGCCCGCAACCGCCCGACCGCATCCGGAAGCTCACCGGGCCGGAACGCGCAGCTGTGCTGATGCTTTCGCTTGGCGAGCAGTACGGCGCCAAAATCTTCGGCCTGCTAGACGACGACGAATTGAGAGAAATCTCCATCGTGATGTCGTCGCTCGGCACGATCGAAGCTGATTCCGTCGAGCAACTCTTGCTCGAATTCGTCGGCCGCATGTCGGCCTCCGGTGCACTGCTCGGCAACTACGACGCTACCGAACGGCTGCTCAAGCAATACCTCCCCGCCGAGCGCGTCGGCGGCATCATGGACGAGATCCGCGGTCCCGCAGGCCGCAACATGTGGGAGAAGCTCGCGAACGTCCAGGAAGAGGTGCTGGCGAACTATCTCAAGAACGAATACCCGCAGACAGTCGCGGTCGTTCTCTCGAAACTGCGCCCCGAACACGCCGCGCGCGTGCTCTCGATTCTTCCGGAAGACCTTTCGCTCGACTGCGTCAATCGCATGCTGAAGATGGAAGCAGTCCAAAAGGAAGTCATCGAACGCGTCGAGCAGACGCTGCGCACGGAATTCATGTCGAATCTGTCGCAAACCCGTCGGCGCGACGCGCATGAGGTGATGGCGGAAATCTTCAACAATTTCGATCGGCAAACCGAAACACGCTTCCTCACCGCCCTCGAAGAGGAAAACCGGGACGCTGCCGAGCGCATCAAAGCGCTGATGTTCACCTTCGACGATCTGGTCAAGCTCGACACCGGCTCGGCGCAGACGTTGATGCGCAATATCGACAAGGACAAGCTGGGCGTTGCGCTCAAGGGCGCCAACGAAACAGTACGCCAGTTCTTCTTTACCAATATGTCCAGCCGCGCCGCCAAGTTGCTCGTCGAAGACATGCAGGCGATGGGCCCGGTACGGCTTCGCGATGTCGACGAGGCGCAGGCACTGTTGGTCAACGTCGCCAAGGACCTGGCGGCCAAGGGCGAAATCATGATCTCGAAGAGCCGCGGCGAAGACGAACTGATCTATTGAGAGCATAATGAAAGCAACGGCCAAATATCTGTTCGATGAGGACTTCGCTTCCGGCGAGAAGCCGACCATGACGATGGTCGAGCACGAGCGCCGCCGCGCGGACGCCGAGTCGCAGGCCCATCGCACCGGCTTTGCCGCCGGCGAGGCGCAGGCCCAACAGGAAGCCGCCCAGCGCATCGCAGCTGCCCTTGCGGTGATTGCCGATGGGCTCGGCCGGCTCGATGGCGCGCTGACGGCGATCGAAACACGACTCGAAACCGAAGCTGTGGAAGTGGCGGTGGCCGTCGCGGCCAAGCTTGCCCCTGCATTGATTGTGCGCGAGCCCTTTGCAGAGATCTCGGCCTTGGCCACCGAATGCTTTCACCACCTGGTATCGACCCCGCACGTCGCCGTGCGCGTCGGCGCCGGGATTTACGATATGGCGAAGGAAAAGATCGAAGAAATCGCGCGTGCGTGCGGTTTCGAGGGGCGGCTCGCTGTCACCTCCGACGAGTCCCTCGCGCCGGGCGATTGCCGCATCGAATGGGCCGACGGCGGCGTCATCCGCGATCAGACCACCACCGCAGCATCCATCGATGAAATGGTCGGCCGATATATCTCGGCGCGCAACGCGCCTGCCGCATAGAATTTTTGGAGACCCAGGCAATGAGTGACGACGACACCAAAGTACCGCTTCCCGACCTCGAAAACGGCGGCGATGTGCAAATCGTGCCTGATGCAGGCACGCTAGCTCCGTCGGATTCCGAATCGGTCAATCGTGGCGCTGCCGATCTCGAAGCGGTGTTCGATGTGCCGGTGCAGGTCTCTGCGGTGTTGGGCCGCGCTCATATGGACGTCGGCAATCTCCTCAAGCTCGGCCCCGGCGCGGTGCTCGAGCTCGACCGCAAGGTTGGCGAGGCCATCGACATCTACGTCAACAACAGACTGGTTGCCCGCGGCGAAGTCGTCCTCGTTGAGGACAAGCTGGGCGTGACCATGACGGAAATCATCAAGGCGGACCACAACTGATGCACACGCTCATCCGCCATTTCTCTTTAAAGATACGGAGCTAAGCCATGCGACTCCTGATCGTCGGCACGCTCGGAGGCCAGCTCACCACGGCGAGCAAGATCGCAATGGACAAGGGCGCCAACGTCACCCACGCCGAAAGCAATGAGCAGGCGCTCGCTGTCCTGCGCTCCGGTCGTGGTGCGGATTTGCTGTTGGTGGATGTCAGCCTCGACATCCGCAACCTGGTCGCACGGCTCGACGCGGAGCGTATTCACGTCCCGATCGTGGCCTGCGGCGTCACCAACGATGCGCGTGCGGCTGTCAATGCCATTCACGCCGGCGCCAAAGAATACATCCCGCTGCCGCCTGATCCCGATCTCATCGCTGCGGTGCTCGCCGCGGTCACGAACGATACGCGCGAGATGGTCTATCGCGACGAGTCGATGGCGAAGGTCGTCAAGCTGGCACAGCAGATTGCCGGGTCCGATGCTTCGGTGCTCATCACCGGCGAAAGCGGTACCGGTAAAGAGGTGCTGGCGCGCTTCGTGCACGGCCGCAGCACGCGGTCGAAAAAGTCATTCATTACCGTCAACTGCGCAGCGATCCCGGAAAACCTGCTCGAATCGGAGCTGTTTGGCCACGAGAAAGGCTCTTTCACCGGCGCGGTCGCACGCCGCATCGGCAAATTCGAGGAAGCCAACGGCGGTACGCTCCTGCTCGACGAAGTTTCGGAAATGGACGTGCGTCTGCAGGCCAAGCTGTTGCGCGCGATCCAGGAGCGGGTCATCGACCGTGTCGGCGGCAATCGTCCGGTGCCGGTCGACATCCGCATCATCGCCACGTCTAATCGCAATCTCACGGACGCGGTGCGAGAGGGCAAATTCCGCGAAGATTTGTTGTTCCGCCTCAACGTGGTCAACCTGAAGATCCCGCCCTTGCGCGAGCGTGCAGCCGATATTGGCGAGTTGGCGCACCATTTCATCAAGAAATATTCGCAAGCCAATGGGCTGGCATTGCGTCCGCTCTCGGCCGAGGCGCGACGCGCGCTCAGCATCAATCGCTGGCCGGGCAATGTGCGCGAGCTGGAAAATACGCTGCACCGTGCGGTGCTGCTCTCAAGCGGTGCCGAGATCGGTGTCGACGGAATCCTTTCACCGGACGGCGCACGGCTCGATCAGGCGCGCGGAACCGACATTGCCGCCCATGCGGCCATGGCTGCCGACCAGGTCACCCGCAATTTGGTTGGCCGTACAGTTGCCGAAGTCGAGCGCGACCTCATTCTAGAGACGCTCAAACATTGCCTCGGCAATCGGACGCATGCCGCGAATATTCTCGGCATCTCGATCCGAACCCTGCGCAACAAGCTCAACGAATACGCTGCCGACGGCGCGCCGATTCCGCCGCCGCACGGCGGCTCGGAGCTCAGGGGTGCTGCTTAATTTCCTGTGACGGCGGCCGCATGGCCGCTGTCGAAACCATCGCAAAACGCCTAGCCTTTCATGGTCAATCAGGCTTGGGGGTTGCCATGAATATCAGTCTTGTTTCGCTGCTATTCAGCTTTCAAGGCCGCATCAAGCTTCCTTCGCCGCACCGCCGGGGCAAACCAATACGGCCCCGATCCGCTGACGGCCTGACGATGATGCAAAAAAAAGCCCGGCGCGCACGCCGGGCTTTGTACATCCAACGAGACTGGATCGGACTAAACTTCGTTGCCCGTGTCGCCGGACAATTTTGCTTCTTTTTGCCGTGTCGTATTGAGCTCGACCGCCTTTGCCATGAGCTCGTTGCCGAGGGCTTCCAGGCGATCAATCAGCATGCGGCCTTCGCGCGCAAGCCCGTTGCACTGGTCTGCCGTGTCAATCAAGTATTCCTCAGTCTTCAGCATGATCACTCCGTGATGGATTTGACCGGGATATGCATAGAAATCTACAGCAATTCAAGGTTGTTTTCGGCATGGGGCTATGCGCAAAAGTGCCCGGCCTGATAATCGTTGGGAGTCCAACTACATAGATACGCCACGATGCCTACAGTTTACAAAATCTGCGGAACACCTTCATGGCGTGAGGCCGAGCGCGAAGGCGTGTTCCGCGGGTCAGACGTGGATCGCCACGACGGCTTCATCCATTTCTCGACGGCGGCGCAGGTCGCCGAAACGGCGGCGAAGCATTTCGCCGGTCAGTCCGATTTGTTGCTAGTGAGTGTCAATACCAACAAGCTCGGCGACCGTTTGAAATGGGAGCCGTCGCGCGGCGGCGCGCTGTTTCCTCACCTCTACGGGCACCTCGATCTTGTCGCGGTGACGCGTGTGGACCCGCTGCCGCTTCGCGCCGACGGTCGCCATGCATTTCCATCGCTCGAGGGATGATCCGCCGTCGCCCGTCGTCCGTAATTGTCGGTATGCCGACTAGGCCCTAAAGTTACTCCTGACCACTGCAAAACGTGCGCCCTTAGCGATGGACCTCGATGCCAATCGTAGCTTGATCGCCGCCGCGCTTGGCCGGATTCCGGCCGGCGACCGCGCGGCGCTGCAAACGGTCTATCGCCTCACTTCGGCGAAGCTTTTTGGCGTTTGCCTTCGTATCTTGGGAGAGCGCGGCGATGCGGAGGACGTGCTGCAGGAGGTTTTCGTGACCGTGTGGCGCAAGGCCGCCGATTTCGATGCCAGCCGGGCGAGCCCGATGACCTGGCTGATCGCTATTGCGCGCAACCGGTCGATCGACCGGCTGCGCGCGTCCCGGCAGAGCCGGAACATGGATTCTATCGATGTGGCTGTGGAGATCGCTGACGCGGCCCCCGGTGCGGATAGCGCGTTGGAGGCTTCGCAGGACTATAGACGCCTGCATGCTTGCCTTGACGGCCTCGCTCCGCGCGAGCGCACCGCCCTGCGCAGCGCATTTTTTGACGGCAATACGTACGAGGATCTGGCGGCACGCATGAAAGTGCCGTTGGGCACCGTGAAGAGCTGGATCCGACGCGCGATGATCAAGCTGAAGGCATGCCTGGAGCAATGAGCGACACTTTCGACCATAGCGGACTGCCCGAGGACGAGCTGCTCGCCGCCGAGTACGCGCTTGGCGTACTCGCTAGCGCTGATCGTGTCGCGGCAGAACAACGGTTTGCGCGCGACCGCGCCTTTGCACAGCTTGTGAATGAATGGGAGCAGCGACTGGCGCCCTGGGCTGCGGAAATTGCAGAAGTTTCGCCCTCGCCCGAGGTATGGGATCGCATTGCCAGCGCCCTGCCCGCGCAAAGGCAAGACCGCGGGCTTTGGCGGAGTCTCGCCTTCTGGCGTGGGTTCAGTTTCGCGGCGGGTGCATTGGCCGCCGTTTGTCTTGCGGCGGTTATCTATCTCGGCACGCTGGCGCCGCAGCAGCCGCTGGTCGCAACAATTGAAGGTGGCGGGCACCGGCATTTCGTCGCTACTGTCGACACCAAACGCGGCACCGTTGCTGTCGTGCCGGCAGCATTCAGCGCTGACGCCACACGTGTTCCGGAGCTCTGGCTCATTCCGCCCGACGGCAAGCCGCGCCCGCTGGGACTACTCCGCGCCGACCAGGCGGTAACCCTCACCCTCCCCGCCGAGTTTGCGGCCTTCGCGAAAAGCGACGCCGTTCTGGCCGTCTCCCTCGAGCCGCCCGGCGGTTCAACGACAGGGCTGCCAACCGGACCGGTGATCGCGACCGGCAAACTCACGTCTCTGTGAGCGTGCATCCGTAACCTGCGGCGCCCCGTAGCTCTGATGTCTCCGGCATGGGGACGTCATACAGAGCAACGGAGTTACAGCCATGAAACGTATCACCAAGGTCGCCTTGGCCGGTTTTGCCGCCGCGGCGCTCGCGATCAGCCTCGGGGCGATGGGCCCGGCTTTCGCGCAGATGAATGAAAAGACTGTCACCGTCGGCGGCGCGCCGATGTATCCCTCGAAGAACATCGTGCAGAACGCGGTCAATTCGAAGGACCACACCACGCTTGTCGCCGCCGTGAAGGCCGCAGGCCTCGTCGACACGCTGCAATCGCCCGGACCGTTCACGGTCTTCGCGCCGACCAACGAAGCCTTCGCGAAACTGCCAGCCGGCACGGTCGACACTCTGCTCAAGCCCGAGAACAAAAAGACGCTGACCAACGTACTCACGTATCACGTCGTCGCTGGCCGCCTCACCGCAAAGGATCTGATGGAGAAGGTCCAGGCCGGCAACGGCAAAGCCATGCTCAAGACCGTCGAAGGCGCCGATCTCACCGTCGCCGAAAAGGACGGCAAGTTGTGGATCTGGGATGCCAAAGGTGGCTCCGCCCAAGTCACCATCCGCAACGTGATGCAGTCGAACGGTGTGATCCACGTGATCGACACCGTGCTGTTGCCGGGCTGACGTCTTCTGAAGTTCGGCAAATGGGCGCTGCGAGAGTGCCCCTGAAGGTCCTCTCCCTTTTCCCCGGGGAGAGGACCGCTGCGTTTTAGGCGCGATGACCCCTACCCGTTAACCACCCGCTAACCATAAAAGAGGCAAATATTGCCTGGGGAAGGGGTAATTGCCCACCGCAACTTTGTACTCAGGCACCACCAATGGTGCCTGCTTCCGGTTTGATGACCTTCGTATTGTCTTCGCGTCCGCGCCGCCGGGGGAATGGCGGTAGCGCATGATCCCGAAAATTGGGGACCTCTTTTCGGAAAAGATCATGCGCCGAGCAAAGCGTCAGGCATGAGCGACATCACCGCCGCCCCGGCAAGCGCCGCAAGCGGCATCAAGCTGCCCGGCATCGGCGACATCGGCGCCTTCTTCAGGCGCGGCGATATCGCGCTCGCCGTCGGCGTGCTCACGATCCTCGTCGTTCTGATTCTGCCGCTGCCTCCGATCCTGCTCGATCTGGCGCTGGCGATCTCGATCATCATCTCGGTCCTGATCCTCATGACGGCGTTATTCATCCACACGCCGCTGGAATTCTCCTCGTTTCCGACCGTGCTGCTGATTGCGACCATGCTTCGGCTGTCGCTCAACCTCGCGTCCACGCGCCTGATCCTCGCGCACGGCCACGAAGGCACCGATGCCGCCGGTCACGTGATCGAGGCCTTCGGCAATTTCGTGATGAGCGGCAATTTCGTCATCGGCATCATCGTGTTCACGATCCTGGTGATCGTGAATTTCGTGGTCATCACCAAGGGCTCAGGCCGCATCGCCGAAGTGGCGGCCCGTTTTCACCTCGACGCCATGCCGGGCAAGCAGATGGCGATCGACGCTGACTTATCTGCCGGCCTTGTCGACGAAAAAGAAGCGCGCCGCCGGCGTCAGGTACTCGAAGATGAAGGCGGTTTCTTCGGCGCGATGGACGGCGCTTCCAAGTTCGTGCGCGGCGATGCGATCGCCGGCCTCTTGGTGGTGTTCATCAACGTCATCGGCGGCATGATCATTGGCATTGTCCAGCAGGGCCTGTCGTTCGCGGATGCTGCGCATTCCTACACGATCCTCACCGTTGGCGACGGCCTGGTGACGCAAGTGCCGGCGCTGATTGTATCGACCGCAGCCGGCCTGCTCGTATCGAAAGCCGGTGTGTCCGGCGCCGCCGACAAGGCGCTCCTCAGGCAACTCTCGGGCTACCCCAAGGCGCTGGGCATGTCAGGCGCGGTGATGATGGTGATGGCGCTGTTGCCCGGCATT
>DATFVF010000055.1:0-7437 GCA_035260465.1 Pseudolabrys sp.
ACCGCCACGCCGCCCGGCCCGTACCCCTCGTAGCGGATTTCGTCATAGGTTTCCGCGTCGTTGCCGGAGGCCTTCTTGATCGCGCGCTCGATATTGTCCTTCGGCATGTTCTCGGCGCGGGCAGCGACGATGGCGGCGCGCAGCCGCGGATTGAATGCTGGATCCGGCAGACCGAGCTTTGCGGATACCGTGATTTCACGCGCGAGCTTGCCGAACAGCTTGGAGCGCACCTTATCCTGGCGCCCCTTGCGGTGCATGATGTTCTTGAATTGGGAATGACCGGCCATGACCGCACACTACGCCAGAAGTTGATGCCGGCGGTTATATAGGCCGCCCACGCGGGAAAATAAATATCTGAAGTGCATCGAACCGGACTCCGCTCGTTCCCGCGTAAGCGGGAAACCAGAGCCGAGCTTGCGGAGTTACAGCGGCCACGGGATCCCCGCTTTCGCGGGGACGAGCGGGACGACTAGGCCGCCGCGACCGCGACGTTGCGCAGGATCGAGCCGATCCGCGCGCCGACTTTGCCCACATTGCGATGAACGCGCGCCTTGTAGCGGACGACCGCGTCGCGGTCGACCATGAAGAACTTTTTTTCCGGATAGGTGCGCCCGAAAACATCGATCAACATGCTGCGGAACTGCCCCGACGCGAGGTCGGGCTGCTGCACCGGAATTTCCGCGTAGGCTGCGAGCTCCGCCGAGCTCAGCGCACACAGCAGCGCTGTCGGAACGGTCGCATAAACCTGCTTGTACTTCTGTATGGTGCGGATGGCGCGGTCGAGGCCAAAATCCTGGCCAAGCTCGTCATTGACCACCAGCGGCTCGTCTTTCACCGGGCGTGTCAGCGGAAATTGGTCGATCAGCCAATCACCAATATGGATGACATTGCTGCGGCCGCGCGCGTACATCAGCACGTCGTCCTCATAGCGGGCGAACCATGTGTCGAGCCGGTCGATCACACGATCGATCGCCGGGCGGGAGACCAATTCTCGACATTGCGTGCCGAAAATGCCGATCGACGCCTTGGCGCCGGAAATCACGTCGAGCAATTCGTCACCGAAGAGCGGCGGAAACAGCCCGCTGCCGGTCCCGAGAACAACCAGGTCGTAGTTGCCGCGCGCTTCATTGAGAGTGCGGAGCGTCAGATGGTGCACGTCCGCCTCGCCCGGCAACAAGGCGTTGATCATGTGACAGCCGAGACGAGTCCCGAAACTAGCCCCGTCGTCGCCGGAAATAACGGCGACGCTGCAGGGCGCCACTGGAGATAGCCATTCGGTCGGCGTCAGCCGCATCAGCACCTGCGTTTCGTCAACCGGCGTCGTGCACTCGATCCGAAAGCCGTAGCGGTCGAACAGCATTGCCAGATCATAAAAGCTCAGGTGATTGGCAAAGCCGAGCGCGGCCCGGTCGAGATCCTTCGCCAGGTCGGTCGCGCAATAGCTCAAGATGATGTCGCGTTTGCAGAAGCGAAGATGGGTAAACAGATTGTCGATGTCGGCAACATGCTCGAGCGTGCCGAGCATGACAATAACGTCGCTTTGTGATGCGGCGTCCGTTGGAAATTCGATGTTTAGATCGCAGTCACGTGCCGGACGTTTTTTGTTGCCGTGATCGACGTCGCGAAAACTGCAGCCGCTCGGCAACAAAGCCTGCAGCGTCGCGTTTTCGCCGAGATCAAGCACCCGCGCGCCTGCGGGGATAAATTGAGCAGCAAGCTCAGCGCGCGGGTCGGATTTCTTTTTCTCGTGCGCCTCCGATTGCGGCGCGAGACCGGACGGCAGTTCCAGAGCCAGATTGTTATTGACGAAAAGGTTCATGGGCACCTGTGCCGAGGTCGCTATGCCGGACCCAGCACATGCCGGCGAATCACCTCACCTAACGAATCACCGACGCGATTCGCGGTCAACCTGCACAGGTCAAAAAACCTTCAGTTCCAGAATTTCGGTCGTGTTTCTCGCAGAATGCCGCCGAGGCGCACGGCGCCAACCTGTCGGGCGAGGCCGGTAGCATCGTCGGTCTCGACCGCGAGACCACACAGCGTTGCCGGACCATTTGAAGGCTCGAATTTTGCGCCCGGCAGTTTCCGCAGAAAGCGATTGAGCGGTTCGTCCTTATTCATGCCGATAATGGAGTCGTAGTCGGCGGTCATGCCGACATCCGATACGAATGCAGTACCACCCGGGAGGATGCGGTCGTCGGCAGTTGGCGCATGCGTGTGCGTTCCAACAACGAGGCTAACGCGCCCGTCTGTGAAATAGCCCATGGCCTGCTTCTCGCTCGTCGCCTCACAATGGAAGTCAATAATGATCGCATCCGCGCCCGATTTGAGCGCGCAAGCGAACAGTTCGCGCTCGATCGCCGCAAATGGATCGTCGAGCGGGTCCATGAAAATGCGACCCATGGCATTGATCACCAGCGCGCGTTTGCCGTTTTTGGTGTCGATCAGCGCGGCGCCCCGGCCCGGTGTGCCTTTGGGGTAATTCAGCGGGCGGATCAACCGTGGTGCGCGCTCGATGAACACGAGCGCCTCGCGCTGATCCCAGGCGTGATTGCCGAGCGTGACAGCATCAGCACCGGCGTCGATGAACTCGTTGTATATGATCTCGGTGATGCCGAAGCCGCCGGCCGCATTCTCACCGTTGACGACGACCAGATCGAGTTTCCAGTCGGCAATCAGTCCCGGCAGCCGTTCGGCCAAAATTGCCCGCCCGGATCGTCCCACGATGTCGCCGATAAATAAAATACGCATGCGCTCTCAGGGCTCTTTACCGTTCCCGGAAATCAATTGTCTCGCGCTCCGTTAGCACGAGATCGAGCCGCGCGTCGCGCTCACTTGCAGGCACCTGCGGAATTTCCTGGGTGGCAAAAGCAATGCCAATCGCTGTGACGGGCTTCTTGGCGCGCAGCGCGTTGATCGTCATGTCATAATATCCGGCGCCATAACCGATGCGGTGGCCGAAACGATCAAAAGCAGCAAGCGGCACGATGAGAATGTCGGGCGCGATCTCCGGCGCTTCCGCCACCGGCTCGCGGATGTCCCACTGGCCTGCCTTGAATGGGTCGCCGAAATTCCACGCACGCATGATCAGCGGCTTGCCGCGGCCGGCGATTGCGGGCAGCGCGAGCTGCGCGCCAGCATCGGCGAGCTTGCGCATCAGGGGGATCGGATTGATTTCGGTCTTCATGGGCGAGAAGCCGGACACCACCGCGCCGCGCTCTATTCGCAGCGGGAACGCCCGAGCAGCGATTGTCTCAGCAGCGGCCGCACGCATCGCCGCCGGCAATGCATCGCGCCGCGCTAGCGTTTCAGCGCGGAGTCGGGCTTTTTGGTCGGCGAACGTCGAGTCGGGTGCGCTCACCACATGCTCCGTCATGCCTGGTCACAGCCGTCCGAAGGACGGCGTGCTTTCGCACGCCTATGTGCCGGGCATCCACGTCTTCACGAGTTAGTATCATCAAAGACGTGGAAGGCCGGGACAAGCCCGGCCATGATAATTGAAGCGCAATGCCACCAAAAAAGTGCGGAGCCGCAAATGGCCGTCGGAGTGTGATCCCGGGAACCTACATAAGTAGGTGGGCGCCATATGACCGAAACCACGGTCCCGGCCAGGGACAGCTCCCGATAGGATCGTAAGGCCCCGGGGAATTATCTCCGTCGCACCTCGCAGCCCCGCACCACTAATGTAGTCGTTAAGCAGGGCGGGCGCCACAGCGCCCGTCGCTACTCGCGTGGAGCGGTTAAAGCCGCCTTATCCGATCGCCACGCCGCCGTTGCCGACCGTTTGGTTAAGCTTCTTGGTGATGCCTTCGAGGCGTTCAGCTGCCGAATTGAACGCGCCCACCACAGCATCGGATGCGGCCTTGGCGCGATCACCGGCGACAAGACGGGCGTCCTGCAAAGCGGCGATTTCGTCCTCCAGGCGGCGCATCTTCTGCGTGGCTTCAGCAAGTTCATCCGCCAGCATCAAAGCTGCCATCACCGTAAGACGGGTATCGCCGATCTCACCGAATTTGCGGCGCAGGTCGATGATGCGCTGGTCGATGTCCCTGGCGAGCGACTGCAAATGATCTTCTTGCCCATCCTCGCAAGCGAGGCGGAATTGGCGGCCGGCAATGGTGGCGTTGACCTGGGACATGATTTTACTCGTTCAAGTCGAGAACCGATTGAATGGAGGCAATCGCGGCATCCAACCGCTCGCCGATTTCACGATTTGTCGTCTCTAGCCGACGGGAGCGTGCGGTTTCGCCATCCAATGCGGCGGCCAGTCGCGTCCGGTCGACGCCCAGCGCCTGGACTTGGGCAACCAGGCCCTCTTCGCTGCGGTCGGCCTGCTTGCGACGCTCGACTGCACCGTCAAGCGCGTCGAGCGCGAGCGCCAAACGCTTGACCGCGGCGTCGATTGCGCTTTGCTCTGTCATCGGCCTTGGCCCGCACAAAAACTCTTGCAGCGGCAGATATTTAGGCAAAGAACTTTACGTGCTGCACGACGGTGGCGTCAACGCTCGGTGGACGATTTGCCCAGCTGTTTTCGCGGTCCTGTGCATGGCCGACGGAGGGCGAGGCGGTCACATTGACTCAAAGGGCTCACATGCTATCCACCCGCCAAAAGGCCTTTCCATGAGCGCAAAAGCCTCGCCGACGGCAACCGTGGCGCCCGCAGAGCGTCGCGAGCAACCGGCCGGTAGTCCCGCCATTGCCCACGCGAGCATGGCCAACGCGATCCGTGCGTTGGCCATGGACGCCGTGGAACAGGCGAAGTCCGGCCATCCGGGAATGCCGATGGGCATGGCCGACGTGGCAACCGTACTTTTCTCGCGCTTTTTGAAATTCGACCCCACAGACTCGAATTGGCCCGACCGTGACCGCTTTGTGCTCTCGGCCGGCCATGGCTCGATGCTGATCTACGCGCTGCTCTATCTCACCGGCTACGAAGCGATGACGATTGAGCAGATCAAAAAATTCCGGCAGCTCGGTTCGATCACCGCCGGTCATCCGGAATACGGTCACGCGCCCGGCATCGAGACCACCACCGGCCCGCTTGGGCAAGGATTAGCCAACGCGGTCGGAATGGCGATTGCCGAAAAGCATCTCGCCACCGAATTCGGTGACGGCGCCGTCGATCACAAGACCTACGTCATCGCCTCTGACGGCGATCTGATGGAAGGCATCAGCCATGAGGCGATTGCGCTTGCCGGCCACCTCAAGCTCAACAAACTGATTGTGCTGTTCGACGACAACAATATTTCCATCGACGGTGCACTGTCGCTCGCCGATAGCGTCGATCAAGTGAAGCGTTTCGAAGCGGCCGGCTGGGCTGCGTCCCGCATCGACGGGCATGATGCGGCGGCGATCAATGCGGCTCTTGAAAACGCGCAGACGTCCGACAAGCCTGTGCTGATCGCCTGCAAGACCAAAATCGGTTTCGGCGCACCGACCAAACAGGGCTCTGAGAAATCACACGGCTCTCCTCTTGGCGCAGACGAAATCGCCGGTGCGCGCAAAACGCTTGGCTGGACTTCTGCGCCGTTCGAGGTGCCCCCCGATATCCTGAAAGCCTGGCGCACGGCCGGTGCGCGATCAAAATCGACGCATGCTGAATGGAAAGCGCGACTGGGCGCACTCGACGCCGGAAAGCGCGCCGAGTTCGAGCGGCGCACGAAGGGCGACCTTCCCAAGAAAGCACTCGCAGACGCCGTGCGCGGGATCAAAGAAAAACTTGCGGTGCAGCCGAAGGAAATGGCCACCCGCACGGCCTGCGAATTCGCGCTCGAAAGCTTGATCCCCGCGCTGCCAGAGATGATCGGTGGCTCCGCCGACCTCACCGGCTCCAACAACACGCGCATCAAAGGCATGAAGGCAATTTCAGCGGCCGATTTTTCCGGCCGCTTCATTCACTACGGTGTGCGCGAACACGGCATGGCCGCCGCCATGAACGGCATGGCGCTTCACGGCGGCATCATCCCATATTCGGGCACGTTCCTGGTGTTCTCCGATTATTGCCGGCCAGCGATCCGGCTCGCCGCAATAATGGGCAAGCGCGTCATTCACGTGATGACCCACGACTCCATCGGACTCGGCGAAGATGGCCCCACGCATCAGCCGGTCGAGCATCTTGCGGCACTGCGCGCAATTCCTAACCTGATGGTGTTCCGTCCCTGCGATGCCATCGAGACTGCCGAATGCTGGCAGCTCGCGCTCGAAGCCAAGAACAGACCAAGCGTACTCGCGCTCACGCGACAGAACTTACCGCAACTGCGCAACCGGTTCGACAACGAGAATATCTGCGCAACCGGCGCCTACGAAATCGCCGGGCCGGACGGCCGCTCAGATGTTTCGATCTTCGCCACCGGTTCCGAGGTGGCGATCGCAGTCGAAAGCGCGCAGCAACTGGCAGAGCGTGGCGTCGCGGCGCGTGTGGTCTCGGTGCCCTGCTTCGAACTGTTCCTTGAGCAAAAGGAAGAGCATCGCCGCGCCGTCATTGGCGACACCAAGGTCAAAATCGGGGTCGAAGCTGCTATCCGCCAAGGCTGGGACGCAATTATTGGTTCCGACGGGATCTTTGTCGGCATGACGTCATTCGGCGCCAGCGCACCTTACAAGGAACTATACAAGAAGTTCGGGATTTCCGCCGAAGCGATTGCCCACGCGGCGCTAACCAAACTTGGGAAGATGTAACGGAAGACTATATGTGTCGTGGTACATCGTTGCCGCGGCAGACCGAGCGAGCCGGGAGTGATTCATATGACAGTACGCGTTGCCATCAACGGGTTTGGCCGCATCGGCCGCAACATCCTGCGCGCCATCGCCGAAGCCGATCGCAAGGACATCGAGGTGATCGCCGTCAACGATCTCGGCCCGGTCGAAACCAATGCCCATCTACTGCGCTATGACAGCGTGCACGGGCGATTTCCAGGCACGGTCACCGTCAAGGGCGACACCATCAGCCTGGGCAACGGCGCAATCAAGGTCACCGCAGAACGCGATCCGTCAAAGCTGCCGTGGAAGGATCTCGGCGTCGACATCGCGCTGGAGTGCACCGGCATCTTCACCGCCAAGGACAAAGCCGCCGCGCATCTGACCGCGGGCGCCAAGCGCGTGCTGGTTTCCGCGCCCGCCGATGGCGCCGACGCGACCATCGTGTTTGGCGTCAACCATGACACGCTGACCAGGGAGCATCTCGTGGTTTCCAACGGGTCGTGCACCACGAACTGCCTCGCCCCGGTCGCGAAAGTCCTGAACGAGACGGTCGGCATCGAGACCGGCTTCATGACGACCATCCACGCCTATACCGGCGACCAGCCGACACTCGACACCCTGCACAAGGATCTCTACCGCGGCCGCGCCGCGGCGATGTCGATGATCCCGACCTCCACCGGTGCTGCCAAGGCGATCGGCCTGGTTCTGCCGGAACTGAAGGGCAAGCTCGACGGCGTC
>DATFVF010000056.1:0-14313 GCA_035260465.1 Pseudolabrys sp.
CCGTCGAGCGCGCCTTGCCTGACTGTGAAGTTCTGCTTCATGGCCCGTCAACATTATAGCGAATAGTCGCTCGCGGAAAGCCGTCCTACATCTGAGTTGCAAATCAGGAGTGCCACCGATGTCGAACCCCAACATTCGCGACATCATGGGCTATCTCAAAGAACAAAGGGGACCGCCGTGATCGGAGAAACGAGACCGATGAAAGCAATCCGTAACGTCGTCTTGGCACTCACCCTAACTCTGATAGGCGCTACTTGCATGATCCATCCATCCGTTGCCCAAGCGCAAGCCATCTCACCCACAACCACTGGGGTGATGGTCATCCTTACTGTGAAGACGGGCGTCACACGCGAACAAGTCATGGCCGTCATGCCAGCTGAAATCCGGCAGACCGTGCAGCTCTATCTCAGTGGGAGGATTCGTGAATGGTATTCGCGGGGCGATGGGCGCGGAGTCATCTTCCTAATGGATTCCAGGGATGTCGCAGAGGCGCGGACGATTATGGAGGGCCTACCGTTGGCCAAGCAAAATCTTATGGACCACGAATACATCGCAGTTGGTCCGCTTTTGCCGCTCCGCTTGCTCATGGCCAATCCCTGAGCGCCCGCAATAAGGACACGCCTCACAAAGAGGACCGCCGATGACCACCGATGCTGTTCGCGCTGCCATCGTCCCGCCGCGTCCCGCTTGGCGTAGCCTGCTTTGGACCGTCCCATTCACGGTACTGTGGACGTGTTTGATCTACTGGCTCCCGGTGCTTCCGGAGAGCGGCCTTCCGGCCCTGGCCGTTCGGCTGATGGTCCATGGGCTCATCGCGGTCGGCTTGTGGCACGGCCTTGAACGCACCGACCTGACTCCGGGCCAGCGTCGCACGACTTGGCTTGCGATCATGGTCCCGTTCACGCTGTGGGCCGCCGTCGCCTGGACAGCGGCCATCAATGGTGTCTTCCGCACGGGCGTCTCCCCCTTACCGTTGCTGCCATCGGCGATCTTCCTGCCGGTGATCATCGGCGCTCCGCTGTTGCTGTTGTCGAAGCGGGTGGGACAGTTGCTCGATGCGATGCCGCCGACGTGGCTCGTCGCTCTTCAGCTTTACCGCGTCTTCGGCAGCCAATGGCTCGCTTACTGGCTGCGTGCGCTGCTGCCCGGCCTATGGGCGGTGCCGGCAGGAACTGGCGATGTGCTGACCGGCCTGTTCGCCGCGCCGGCGGCGATCGCCTTGGCGACCGGCACAGCTGAGGGGCGGAAAGCGGCGATCCTCTGGAACATCTTCGGCTTCGCGGACCTCGCCGTCGCGATCATCTTGGGAATGATCATCTCGCCCGGCCCGTTCCAGTTGATCGTCCCGAATGGCCCGAGCATCGGCCTAGACGGTTATCCCAATGTGCTGACCCCTGCTTTCGTGGTGCCAGGCTCGATCCTGCTGCATGTGCTGTCGCTGCGCCAACTGCGCCGCCGTAGTCGGACGGAGGCTCTTGGGCGCTAGACGCGCACCACTTCCCGCGAGATCGCCGAAGCCGGACGGCCGAGTTCCGCCGCGATCCCGCGACGGCTGCGACCGCCCGGCTCGGCGTCCTGAGTGCGGTGTGCGAGGCCGCGTGAACCAACTGCTGATAGGAGGCCAAATGCCCACGGAAATCCTGTTCCAAACCCATCTTGTTCTAGGCTATGTCGCGTGGCTGCTTTGCTTCGGCACTTACATCCTGCCGTGGCTCAAGTCGATGGATCGGATCGCAGCGCAACGCGCCATCGCCACTCTGCACAGCTTCCGCTTCTTCGGGCTCGTCTTCGTCCTTCCGGGCATCGTAAGCCCCAATCTGCCCGCCAACTTCGCCGTGTTCGCCGCCTACGGCGACTTCGCAACCGGGGTGCTGGCCATGCTGGCGCTTCTCACGGTGAGGATACGCCCGCTCTTCTGGCTGTTCGTCGTCGCCTTCAATCTCGTAGGGATGGTCGACCTCATCGTCGACTATTACCACGCCATCCAGGTCGGCCTTCCTGCGCACGCGGAGTGGCTGAGCGCCACCTACGCGATCCCGATCATCTACGTACCGCTGCTGATGATCACGCACATCACCGCATTCTATTTTCTGGTACGTCCTCAGTCCAAGGCGGCTCAGGCCCTCGTCGGCGATGCGGCCGTATCTTAGATTGCTCTGCCATCGCTGACGTCCATCGTCGCCGCGATGGCAGATCGTTGCCGAAGAGACATCAATCGCGATCGGGAGACGGTTCTTCATCATGCGCGGAAAAATTGTCTCCGTGAGATCAACGCATTATGATCGCTCAAAACAATCGAGTGGGAGGGACCATGGCCATCGCCATTTACGGAATCAAAAACTGCGACACCATGAAGAAGGCGCGTGCCTGGCTCGACAAGCACAAAGTCGATTACGCCTTTCATGACTACAAGGCCGCTGGAATCGAGCGGGAGCGCCTGGAGCGCTGGGCCAAGAAAGTGGGTTGGGAAACGCTGCTCAACCGCGCGGGAACGACCTTCAAAAAATTGCCCGACAAGGATAAGGCCGGTGTCACGGAGGCGAAAGCTATTGCGCTAATGCTCAAGCAGCCGTCGATGATCAAACGGCCGGTGCTCGACACGGGCGGCGGTAAGTTGCTGGTGGGCTTCAAACCGGAACAATACGCCGCACTCTTTGGCTAGCTGGGCCCGCCCTTGATCCGGTGGCTTTTACCTGCCACATGCGCCCCATGAATAAGCCTTTGGCCAACGCCGATTCTACGCCGCAGGCGCCGCTCGCTGCAGAAGTCGACCGGCGGCGGACATTCGCGATTATTTCCCACCCCGACGCCGGCAAAACCACGCTGACGGAAAAGCTTTTGCTGTTCGGCGGTGCGATCAATCTGGCCGGTCAGGTGAAGGCCAAGCGCGATCGCCGCTCAACTCGCTCGGACTGGATGGCGATCGAGCGCGAACGCGGCATTTCAGTCGTCACTTCGGTGATGACTTTCGATTACGACGGGCGTGTCTTCAACCTGCTTGATACCCCGGGCCACGAGGACTTCTCGGAGGACACATATCGTACGCTCACCGCGGTCGACTCGGCGGTGATGGTGATCGATGCGGCCAAGGGCATTGAAGCGCGCACGCGCAAGCTGTTCGAGGTCTGTCGACTGCGGGATATTCCGATCGTCACTTTCATCAACAAGATGGATCGTGAAAGCCGAGATCCGTTCGAGCTGCTTGATGAGATCGAAAAAACACTGGCGCTCGATACTGCGCCAATGACGTGGCCAATCGGGCGCGGCCGAGACTTTGCGGGAACCTACGATCTTGCGACTGGCGAAATGCGGCTTGTCGGCGAGGACGGAATGACCGTCGAACCGCAACCGCTCGATCTGGCCGCGCTCGCCGCAAAAAATACGATGCTCGACGCGAAGGCGGCTGCGGATGAATTGGCGCTCGTGAAGGATGCATGCCGAACCTTCGATTTCAAATCCTTCCGCGAAGGCCATCTGACACCCGTTTTCTTTGGCTCGGCGCTGAAAAATTTCGGTGTGAAGGATTTGCTCGATGCGTTGGCGGTGTTCGCGCCGGCTCCGCGTGCGCAGGTTTCCAACACGCGCACGGTCGATGCGCACGAAAATGCGATGACTGCGTTCGTCTTCAAGATCCAGGCGAACATGGATCCGAACCATCGAGATCGTATTGCCTTCGCGCGCTTGTGTTCTGGCAAGCTGCGGCGCGGCATGAAGGCGAAACTTACGCGTACCGCTAAACCGATAACGCTATCGACCCCCCAATTCTTCTTTGCACAGGACCGTGCGCTGGCCGAAGAAGCTTATGCCGGCGACGTGGTCGGTATCCCCAATCACGGCACTCTTCGAATCGGCGATACGCTGACGGAAGGCGAGGACATCGCTTTTCTCGGGGTTCCGAACTTCGCACCGGAAATCCTGCGGCGGGTCAAGCTTGGCGATCCGATGAAGGCCAAGAAACTGAAGGAAGCGCTTCAGCAGATGGCGGAAGAGGGTGTTGTTCAGGTTTTCCGTCCGCTCGATGGCGCGCCGGCGCTCGTCGGCGTGGTCGGGCCGTTGCAACTCGACGTGCTGAAGGTGCGGCTGTCGGAGGAATACGGCCTCGACATTGGGTTTGAACAGCCGGAATTCCAGTTGGCGCGATGGATTACCGCGACCGACACAAAAAAGCTCGATGATTTCGTGCAAGCCAACTATTCGAGCTGTGCCGAGGATCTCGACGGCGACAAAGTGTTCATGGCCCGCAATCAGTTCATCCTCGACTATACCCGCGAGCGGGCACCGGGCATGTCCTTCACGGACATCAAGGACGTCAAGAACCGGCCTAATTAATCCGGATATCGGCAGCGATGATGACGGGCGCCCACCGCGCCATCTCTCTGTCAATTTGTGCGCGGAATTCTTGGGGCGAGGAACCGACCGGTTGCATGAGCTGGCTCGCCAGCTTCTCGCGCACCGAGGGCCGTTTTATTATTTCGGCCACATCCCGGCTGATCTGCGCGACGATCTGCTCTGGCGTTGTACCCGGTGCAATCAAGCCGTTCCAGGCGTCAGCTTCGACATCGACGCCGGATTCTTTCAGCGTCGGAACGTTAGGCAGGTATGGCGATCGCTCGGCAGTCGATACCGCGAGAATTTTAACTTTGCCCGATGCCGCCTGCGGAGTGACCGAAATCGCCGGCAGGCATGCGATCTGCGCGTCGTTGCGGATGACCGCGGTGATTGCCTGCGGAGAACTCGTATAGGGGACGTGGACCATTTTGACTCCCGCCTTGATAGAAATCGCCTCCATAGCGAGGTGAGATAACGATCCGATTCCAATCGACGCGTAATTGTATTTTCCGGGGTTTTGTTTCAGGAGTGCAATCAACTCCGCGACAGAATTAACTCCGAGGCCAGGATTGACGGCGAGTATGCTCGGTTGCGTGACCAATTGCGTGACGGATGCAATGTCGGTGCGTGGATCATAGGGCAGTCTTAAAAACAGCAAGGTATTGATAGCGAGTGGGCCGCCGATGCTCACGCCGAGTGTCGAACCGTCTGGCGTGGCCCTGGCGACGACATCGGTGCCGAGATTGCCGCTCGCGCCGGGCTTATTCTCAACGAGAAAGTTGCTCTTGGGATATTTTTGGAGGAGTCCGTCGGCGACCAAGCGCGCAACGATATCGGGCGTCGATCCGGGGCCGAACGGGACCACGATCCGCACGGTCTTCGTCGGCCAGTCTTGTGCCAGTGCCGGCAACGCTGGCCAGAGCAGGAAAAGCGAGAATGCAATGCGTTTGAGCATGGAAGTGTCTCGAAAGGGCGTCATAGGCGACATTCACTGAGAGAGTTCAGCTTGCAATGGCGGACGCTATCCTCTACTGCGGCGGCATTCTGATGAGAGTGTAACATGGGTTTGGCGGTTCTTGTTCTAGGGCTGGCCGTGTTCATCGGGGCTCACACTTTCGTGACCTTTCGCGACGCGCGCGCGCGTGCGATCGCGCGTCTTGGCCATGGGTATCGCGCGCTATTTGCAGTCACAGCGCTCGCCGGCCTCGCGCTGATTATTTGGGGTTACGGCCAATATCGTGCGCATGAATGGATTCAAGTGTGGTCGCCGCCGACATTTATGCGGCACATCACCATCGGCCTGATGCTGTTCGCGGTGATCTTTGTTACCGCGGCCTTTATTCCGAGCCACATCAAAACCAGACTCAAACATCCGATGCTGGCTGGTATCAAAATCTGGGCACTCGCGCATTTGCTTTCCAATGGCGACCTCGGCTCGATCCTGCTGTTCGGAGCGTTCCTGGCGTGGGGCGTGTATGCCCGTATCGCCGCCAAACGCCGCGGCGACCTCGGGCCCAAAACCGCGCCCACGGGCTGGACCAATGATGCAATCGTCGTCGCACTCGGCGTCGTGGTTTATCTTGCATTGGGTTACGCATTTCATCCGGCCGTGATCGGCGTGCCGGTGTTCGGGAAATAGCCATGTCGGTCCAGGATGAAATCCGGCGGCTCACCGCACCCGACATTCGCGCGCGCAAAGGCGGCGAGCCGATCGTCTGCCTGACCTCGTATCACGCGCACACCGCGCGCATCGTCGACGCGCATTGCGACGTGATTCTCGTTGGTGACTCGCTCGGCATGGTGATGCACGGGCTTGAGACCACCGTTCCCGTCACGCTCGATATGATGATCCTGCAAGGCCACGCTGTGATGCGCGGTTCCAAGAAGGCGCTCGTCGTTGTCGACATGCCGTTCGGCACCTACGAAGCCTCGAAAGAACAGGCGTTCATGAATGCGGCGCGCGTGCTGAAGGAAACCGGCTGCGGTGCGATCAAGGTCGAAGGCGGCAAACGCCTGGCGGAAACGATCGGCTTTCTTGCTGAGCGCGGCGTGCCGGTCATGGCGCATGTCGGCCTGACCCCGCAGGCCATTAATACGATTGGTTCGTTTCGCGCTCAGGGCCGTGACGAAGCCGATTGGGCACGTATTGAGGAAGACATCGTCGCCGTTTCGCAGGCAGGCGCCTTTTCAGTCGTGATCGAGGCAGTCGCAGAGCCGCTCGCGCGCAAGCTGACAGTTGCGGTTCCGATCCCCACCATCGGCATCGGCGCGAGCGTGGCCTGCGATGGACAAATTCTGGTTCTGGAAGACATGCTCGGCTTGTCGCCGCGGGTTCCGAAATTCGTCAAACGCTACGGATCGCTCGGCCCCGGCATCGAACGTGCGATCGCAGACTACGCCGCAGATGTGCGGTCGCGCACTTTCCCCGGTCCGGAACACGTCTATCCGATGAAAAACAAGAAGGGCTAAGGCCCTGAAATATTAACGTTTGTCGGCTTTGGCTTTGCCTTAGGCGCGCCACATCGTTAGGTTACCGCGCAACTCGGCCCGGGGGTGGGCTGTGGGCGGGTCTGGAGCCGTTTGTGGCTGACATTTTCCATGAAGTAGACGAAGAAGTCCGGCGTGAGCGGCTCAAGAAGCTGTGGGATCGCTACAGCGTCCATTTAATCGCGCTTGCGGTACTGATCGTTGCTGCCATAGGGGCCTGGCGCGGCTACGAATACTGGGTCGCCAAAAAAGCTGCTGCCGCCGGTGCTGCCTTCGAAGCGGCAATGACCTTGAGCGAACAGGCCAAATACAGCGAAGCGGAGGCTGCCTTCGACAAAGTGGCGGCCGAAGCGCCGGAGGGCTACCGGGTCTTGGCGCGCATTCGCGCGGCTGGCGCGCTTGCGCAGGTGAAACCGGCCGACGCGATAAAAGCATACGACGAACTTTCCGCCGACGCCTCGCTGGGCGCGGCCCTACAGGATCTCGCCGGCGTCCGCGCCGGCATGCTGCTCGTGGACACAGCACCCCTGGCGGATATGCGACGCCGGCTCGATCCGCTCACCGAGCCGGCGCGCAGCTTCCGTCACACGGCGCGCGAGCTTCTTGCGCTGTCGGCCTGGCGCAATCACGATCTTGCCGCGGCCCGACGCTATGTCGATATGATCGTGTCCGACGCCGACACCCCGGCAGGAACGCGCGCACGCGCGGAGGTGTTGTCGGCGCTGATCGCCGCCGACGGAAAGAGCTGAGGAACGGCATGCGAGCAGTCCGTCGCATTGTGATGCTGGCTGTCCTCGCGACATTTACGTCGGCGTTGGCGGCATGTTCAGACTTTGATACCGACAAGCTCGACGTATTCGGCCTCAATGAGAAGAAAAAGCTTCCGGGCGAACGTAAGGAGCTGTTCCCCGGTGGCGTTCCGGGCGTTACGCAAGGCATTCCGCCTGAATTTGTAAAGGGCAATCAGCCGCCGCCGGATACAGCTCAAGCGCTGCCGTCTGATGCGGCCGCTGCCGAAGCAGACAAGAAGACCGCCGCAGTCGAGCCCGAGCAAAAGCCCAAACCGAAACGCGCGCCAAAGCCGCAGACCGCTTCGCGGCCGCCGACGCAAATTACCGTGCCGCGGGCGCCTCAGGACGCCGCACAACAGCAACAAACGCCGTGGCCGCAGCAAGATCAGCAGCCGGCGCCGCAGCAGGGTCAATCCCCTTGGCCGGCACAGGGGCAGACGAACGCCACGGCGCCCTGGCCATCATCGCCGCAGCCGGGAACCTTCTCGCGCTGACGACCCGCGCCATGTGCGGGCTTGACCGGCACATTCATCTGGCGAAGACATTCTTCGGATTTCTTTTAATGGATTGGCGGGCTTGGCCCGGCACTGACACCTGATGAGCTTCACCATTGCCATTGTTGGCCGGCCGAATGTCGGGAAGTCGACATTATTCAATCGCCTCGTCGGCCGGCGCCTGGCTTTGGTCGATAACCGCCCTGGCGTAACTCGCGACCGCCGCGAAGGCGAGGGGAGGCTCGGCGATATTGCCTTTACGGTCATCGATACGGCGGGCTTCGAGGAGTCGGCACCGGAAAGTCTTTCCGGCCGCATGCGTATTCAGACTGAAGCGGCAATCGAACAGGCCGATGCAATATTCTTCATGATCGACGCGCGGGCAGGTGCGATTCCTACCGACCACGCATTCGCTGATGTCGCGCGTAAGTCCGGCAAGCCCATTGTGCTTATCGCCAACAAAAGTGAAGGCACGGCGGGCGAATCGGGACGGCTGGACGCCTATGCGCTTGGTCTCGGCGAACCCGTGGCCATTTCAGCGGAACATGACGAGGGCTTATCCGACCTCTATGACGCGCTGCGTACCGCGCTGCCTGAAAAAACCGCAGAGCAAGCGGCCGAAGCTTCAGCGGATGAGGGCCATCCGATCCGCGTTGCCATTGTCGGTCGGCCCAATGCTGGCAAGTCTACGCTGATCAATCGGTTGATTGGCGAAGATAGGCTGCTCACCGGGCCGGAGGCCGGCATTACCAGAGACGCCATTGCGGTGGAGCACGAGTGGCAAAACCAAAAATTTCGGATCTTTGACACTGCCGGACTACGCCGCCGCTCGCGCGTGGACGAAAAGTTGGAAAAGCTGTCGGTCGCCGACGCACTAAACGCCGTCCGCTTTGCCGAGGTCGTCGTGGTGTTGTTGGACGCGGACAATGCCTTCGAGGAACAGGATCAGCGCATCGCCGACCTGGTCGAGCAAGAAGGCCGCGCGATTGTCATTGCGGTCAACAAATGGGATTTGAAGGAAAAGACCGGAGGCGCCATCGGCAAGCTGCGCGAGCAAGCCGAGGAAAAATTGACTCAGCTTAAGGGTGTGCCGTTGGTGGCGGTTTCGGGCCTCACCGGCGAAGGGCTTGACCGCCTGATGCAGGCTATCGTCGACGCCTATGGAGTTTGGAACAAACGCATTCCCACCAGCGGACTGAATCGCTGGTTCGAGCACGCCGTCAGTGCTCACCCGCCGCCGGCAGTATCGGGACGTTCATTGCGCCTCAACTACATTACGCAGCCTAAAAGTCGGCCGCCGAGCTTTGTTGTATTCTGTACGCGCGCCGACGCCGTGCCAGACGCCTACAAGCGTTACTTATTGAATTCGCTCCGCGAAACATTCGACCTGCCGGGAACCCCGATTCGTCTGGCCCTCCGTGAGAAAAACAATCCCTTCAAGGGGCGCGCGAAGCGAAAACACTAGTCGCGTCCGATTGGCCGATCCTGTCAGTAGCCCGTGTCTGGTTTTGGTCGGGCAACTCAACCGATCACGAAGGCGGATGGAATTCCAGAAACCTGCCGTCCCGGAAATTGTAAATTTTGCCGTTCTCGGCACACTCCGCCGAGCACATCGGCACAATTGTCTTGGCGATTTCGTCCGGGGTCGGCAGCGTGAGCGGATCGATGCCTGGAAAAGCGCTGGCGTACATGCGCGTGCGCGTGGGTCCCGGCGCAAAAAGATTGATGCGAACGGACGTGGTCGCGCATTCGGCCGCGTAAGTGCGCGCCAGGATCTCCAGCGCCGCCTTCGAAGCGGCATAGGGTCCCCAATAAGCTCGCCCCATGTGGGCAACGCCTGACGTGAGAAATACCGCACGTCCGGCCAGCGAACGCTTCAGCAATGCATCCATGCAGCGAATGAGTTGATAATTGGCGGTGATGTTGACCGCAATCAGATTGTCCCAGTCTTTCGGCTCGACATGGACAAGCGGGGAGAGCGGGCCGAGGATGCCGGCATTGCCGATCAGCACGTCGAGTCGCTGATATCGTTCGTTGAGGGCAAGAGCGAGCCTTGCGATGCCCTCGCTGTCCTTGACGTCCAGCGGGACCAGCGTGGCCGAGCCGCCGGCTGCCTTGATCTTGTCGTCGAGCTCCTCCAGTCCGCCGACTGTGCGCGCGACTGCCACCACATGCGCGCCGGCTTGCGCGAGTTCGAGCGCAACGGCAGCGCCAATGCCGCGCGAGGCGCCGGTGACCAGCGCGACACGATCGGAAAGGGGTCTGGGTGTGTCGGCCATTCGTGCTGTTATGGCCGGGTTTGTCCCGGCCATCCACGTGTCTCTTCCCTGTGCTGGCGTGCGTTTAAAAGAGGTGGATGCCCGGCACAAGGCCGGGCATGGCGGAATAAACGGCTTGGCTAGATGGCTTCCGCGAGCAACGACAATTGTCTTGGGCTCGCTTCTTGCGCGGCGAGGTCTGTCAGCGGAGTTGGATAGTCGCCGGTGAAGCAGTGGTCGGTGAACTGGGGCCGTGCCGGATCGCGGCCGGGCAGGCCCATGGCGCGGTAAATACCGTCGACGGACAGGAAGGCGAGCGAATCCGCGCCGATGAATTTACGCATGCCTTCGAGATCGTGGGTGGCGGCGAGCAGCTTGTCGCGCTCGGGCGTATCGATTCCGTAATAGTCGGGATGCTTGATCGCCGGCGAGGCGATGCGGAAATGAACTTCCTTGGCGCCGGCATCGCGCATCATTTGCACGATTTTTCGCGAAGTTGTGCCACGCACGATCGAGTCATCGACGAGCACGATGCGTTTGCCGGCGACCACCGCGCGGTTGGCGGAGTGCTTCATGCGAACACCTTGATCGCGGATCGACTGCGTCGGTTGGATAAAGGTGCGGCCGACGTAGTGATTGCGGATGATGCCAAGTTCGTACGGGATGCCCGACTCCTGCGCAAAGCCGATCGCGGCCGGCACGCCGGAATCCGGCACAGGAACGATCACATCCGCTTTCGTCGGCGCTTCGCGCGCCAGTTCTGCGCCCATGGTTTTGCGCACGTCGTAAACGTTTCGGCCGCCGACAATCGAGTCCGGCCGCGAGAAATAAACGTATTCGAAGATGCAGGGCCGCGCCGCCATCGGCGGGAATGGTTTGTGGGATTGCGCGCCGTCTTCGTCGAAGATAACCACTTCGCCGTTTTCCACGTCGCGCACATATTGCGCGCCGATAATGTCGAGCGCGCAGGTTTCGGAGGCCAGGATCGGGCAGCCGTCGAGCTTGCCAATCACCAGCGGACGGATGCCGAGCGGGTCGCGCGCACCGACGAGTTTCTTGTTGGTAAGCCCGACGAAAGCATAGGCGCCTTCGAGCTGACGCAAGCCCTCGATGAAGCGATCGACGAAGCGGTTGCGGCGGGCACGCGCGACCAAATGCAGGATCATTTCGGTGTCGGTGGTCGACTGCATCATGGCGCCTTCATGAACGAGGTCGCGCCGCAGCTTGATGCCATTGGTAAGATTGCCGTTGTGACCGATGGCGAAGCCGCCACCTTCGAGCTCCGCGAAGAGCGGTTGCACGTTGCGCAGCACAGTTTCGCCCGTGGTCGAATAGCGCACATGCCCGATCGCGGAATTACCGGGCAAGCGATCGATCACCTCGCGCCTTGCGAAGGCGTCGCCGACCAGGCCGAGGCGGCGTTCGGAATGAAAGCGTTTGCCGTCGAAGGAGACGATGCCCGCCGCTTCCTGGCCGCGATGCTGAAGTGCGTGCAGACCGAGCGCGGTGATGGCTGCCGCATCAGGGTGACCAAAGATGCCGAACACACCGCATTCCTCGCGCAGGCGGTCGGCGTCGGGATCGAACTCCGCATCGGCCATGGGCGCCACGTCCTGCGGGAGGTTGTCCATCGTTATCGCGTTTCGCTTGCGTTAAGTTGCGTCAACGGCAGTTCCGAGCGTCGGTCAGGAGTGGTATCGGGCGTATCCTGATCGTCCGGCTTCGGCTTCTTCAGCCTCTTTAAGATGGTGCTTTCAGGGTCGTCCGGCAACATCGACATCAGCCATTGTCCCGTATTTTGGAGCACCACTCTCGATTTGGCGCCGCGCACCCATTCTGGCTGGCTCCGGTCAGGCACGAGCCAGGCGAAGAACAGGAAGGCGACTACGACGATGACGAGCCCGCGGCCGAGCCCGAAAAGGAAGCCGAGCGTGCGATCGAGCGCGCCGACCCGGCTGTCGAGCACCATGTCGGAAACACGTGCGGTGATGATCGATACGATCAGCAGGGTGCCGAGGAAGACGCCGCCGGCTGAAACTCCGGTCGCGACCATGTCGCTGTTGAAATATTGCTTCGCGATTGGGAGCAGGCGCCCATACGAATAGAGCGTCACCAGCGCGGCGACACCCCAGGCGCCAATCGAGAGGATTTCGCGCATGAAGCCGCGGATCATGGCCAGCAGGCCTGAAATCAACATGACCGCCAAAAGAATGATGTCGAGCAGCGTGATCGGCATCAGAGACTCATGTGCTCCGTAAGTTTCCGGCGATCAAAGATGCGCCTGACGGTCGGCCAGCGCGCCGAATCTGCCGCAGCCATAGCGGCTCCGGACAAGGGCGGCAATGGCGACCTTAAGTGCTTAATATTAAGCCCATTTCTGCGCTAGCGACCGTAAGCCGAATGGGCCGCTGAAGGGGTGCCGACGCGCCCCGTATATAGCGGGACGTCACGGCCCCGTCACCGGTCTTGTCCACTGATTTTGGCGGAAGCGCCCGCTTTACCTCGGGCGGCGATGTCAGCGACCAGATTGGCGAGGTTTGCGACATCGGTCACCTTAAGCCCGGGCTCGGTCGATTCAGCGCGCGCGGATTCCGGAACGACGGCGCGGTTGAAGCCGAGCTTTGCGGCTTCCTTGAGACGGGAGGCCGCCTGCGCAACAGGCCGCACCGCTCCCGAAAGCGATACCTCGCCGAAATAGACCGCGTCTGCCGGCAGCGGCGCGCGCGCGAGCGAAGAAACAAGTGCTGCGGCCGCTGCGAGATCCGCCGCAGGCTCCTGGATGCGCATGCCACCCGCGACGTTAAGGTAAACATCATGACCGCCGAGACGCACACCGCAGTGCGCCTCCAACACGGCAAGCACCATCGAAAGCCGGCTTGGATCCCAGCCAACGACGGCACGCCGGGGTGTCCCAAGCGACGTCGGGGCGACCAGCGCCTGGATTTCCACCAGCAGCGGCCGCGTGCCTTCGATTCCGGCAAACACCGCAGTGCCAGGTTGGCCAAGATCGCGTTCCGATAAAAACAGCTCCGACGGATTGGCGACTTCGTGCAGGCCCGCGCCGGTCATCTCGAATACGCCGATCTCATCGGTCGGGCCGAACCGGTTTTTCACCGCGCGCAGAATGCGAAACTGGTGCGAGCCTTCACCTTCGAACGAGAGCACCGCATCGACCATATGCTCAACCACACGGGGACCGGCGATCTGCCCATCCTTGGTGACGTGCCCGACCAGGATAATGGCTGCGCCGGATTTTTTGGCAAAGCGGATCAGCGCCTGCGCGCTTCCGCGCACTTGAGTCACTGTACCAGGCGCGGATTCGACCATGTCGGTCCACATGGTCTGGATCGAGTCGATAACGATAAGACGCGGCGTTTTGCCTTCCGACAGAGTGGCGATGATGTCTTCGACGGCGGTTTCTGCCGCGAGTTCAACCGGTGTATCGCGCAAGCCCAGTCGTTCAGCGCGCAACCGTACCTGCGCCACCGCTTCCTCGCCCGAGATATAAACTGCGCGGTGGCCCGCGCGGGCAAGCGCCGCAGTGGCTTGAATGAGCAGCGTCGATTTGCCGATGCCGGGATCGCCGCCGACCAGCAGCACCGAGCCACGCACAAACCCGCCGCCGGTAACGCGATCCAGTTCGGCAATGCCAGAAGGCAGGCGTGGGGCATCATGGGCTTCGCCGGCGAGCGGCTCGAGGGCGAACAAACGGCCTTTACCCGGCTTCCGTCCTGGCCCAGCCGGACGATCGGCGCCTTCCTCGCTCAATGTGTTCCATTCGCCGCAAGCCTCACACTTGCCCTGCCATCGGCTGAATGCGGCCCCGCAGTTCTGGCAAATGAAGGTCAGATTGCGCTTCGACATCGGAAATCTCTGCGAATTGACGTTTTGGGACGCTAAAGTGGCCACGAGAACAATACAAGAACATTTTTTAATAAATCCCTTATTTTAGGG
>DATFVF010000057.1:0-2387 GCA_035260465.1 Pseudolabrys sp.
GCATGGCCGCCGCCAATCACCACGACGTCGAATCGGTTGAACATTTCTCGCCTCGGATGGCGCGTTGTAGCGGAGGCGCGGCGAGGGGTCAAAAACATTGGTTTTCGGGGAAATGTTTCACGTGAAACATTAAGCGCGCGGGGGTTTGGCCTAGCGAAGGGGATCCTTGGTGGGGTTTTGGGCATGACCGAAACGCACGAAAACAGCCGCCAACCGTGGGGTAGGGGCCGCTGAAGCGGGCTCGATCACGGCGCACATGTCTATTTGTTGCCTATTTGCCAATGCAAAAATCGCGGAAAATCACGTCCAGGATATCCTCGACATCGACCCGCCCGGTTAGCCGCGCAAGCGAACGGGTGGCTGTCCGCAGCTCTTCGGCCAGCAAGTCCTCTCGAGCGGACAAATCCGGGGCCAGCGCCCGTCGTAGAGCCGAAACGGTGTCCTCGAGGGCTTTGCGATGGCGGGCGCGAGTGACCAAAGACGATTCGGCGCCGGCCAGAAAACTCTCCGCGTACCTGGCCAATTGGGCCAAGAGCGCGTCAAATCCGTCGCCAGTGGTCGCCGAAATATCGAATATCCGTTCATTTCTAGTGAATTCAAATTCATTGTTATGTGTTAACTCTTTGTTAACCATACTTTTTAAAGGTCTATTAGTTCGGTCGTGTGATTCATTCTTTCTACTAATTTGAAATGATGATTCATTCTTTCTGCTAACCAATTGAACTAAATCGATTTTATTCCTGACGATCCAAATCGCCGACGAAGGAGCACCGATTTCTGACAGCTGAGACTCCAACGGAGAAGTGGCGTCCACGACCCACAGCACGAGATCGGCCGCTGAAGCGCGGTCGCGCGCGCGCGTAACGCCTTCGCGTTCGACCGGGTCGGCAGTCTCGCGAATGCCCGCCGTATCGAGCACCGTGACGGGCAGTCCGCCGAGATCGAGATGGACCTCGATAATGTCGCGCGTCGTGCCAGCGTACGGCGAGACAATCGCTGCCTCACGCTTCGCAATGCGATTGAGCAAAGTTGATTTGCCGGCGTTGGGTGGACCAGCAATCGCAACCACCAGCCCCTCGCGCAGCCGCTCGCCGCGGCCACCGTCGGCGAGCGCCGACGCAATTTCACCTTCCAGTGCGCGCGCTATTTGCAACGCGGGCGCTAAAAGATCCTGCGGCACATCGGCCTCATCAGAAAAATCGATGCGCGCTTCGACCAGCGCCAGTGCCTGGACCAGCTGCGCGCGCCAAGCTTCGGCGCGGCCACCAAGTGCGCCGGTCATTTGCCGCAAGGCCAGCCGGCGCTGACCTTCGGTCTCCGCCATCACCAGGTCGGCGAGACCCTCCACCGCGGTAAGATCCAGCTTGCCGTTTTCGAAGGCGCGCCGGGTAAACTCGCCAGCTTCCGCGGGCCGAAGGCCCGGCAAATCCGAAAGCGTCGCAAACACGGCGGCGACCACAGCACGTCCACCATGAAGCTGAAGCTCGGCGACATCCTCGCCAGTCTCGCTATGGGGGCCGGGAAACCACAACGCTATCGCATGATCGATTGTTTCGTTGTCACGGCGACGAACGCGCGCGAGCGCCGCCTGGCGCGGTGCAGGAATTTTGCCGATGAGCGCCTTGAGCGCTTCACCCGCGCCGGGCCCGGAAATGCGCACCACGGCGATCGCCGCCGGCGGTCGGCCGGATGAGAGCGCATAGATGGTCTCACGCATTGGCTCAGACATCGCGGCGCACGGAAGCGCCGAGACGGGCAGGGGGTCAAGCCCTAAGACGTGTCCAAAGACTTGCCTAAAGACTTGCCCAAAGAGGTCCGCCGCTCGATTGGCGCAGATAGCAAATTCGTCTTAACCTGATGCATCTGCGGTATATGCCGTGCCTCTGCGTTAAAGGCGCAATGCGCAACGGCGGGGCAACGATCGTGACATTGCCTGAAACGCGTTACGCCAAGAGCGGCGACATCCGGATCGCTTATCAGGTCGTCGGCAATGGTCCGCTCGATCTGATTTTCGTGCCCGGGTTCATTTCCAATCTCGACGCGCATTGGGAAGATCCCGGTTTCAGCCATCTCATGACCAGGCTTGGCTCGTTCACGCGCCTGATCATGCTCGACAAACGCGGCACAGGTTTGAGCGACCGCGTCGATACACATCATCTGCCATCCCTGGAAACGCGCATGGACGATTTGCGCGCGGTGATGGACGCGGCCGGCAGCGGCCGCGCAGCACTGCTCGGTGCGTCGGAAGGCGGACCGATGTCGATTCTATTTGCGGCTACTTATCCGCAGCGAACACGCGGGCTCATTCTTTACGGCTCGTATGCCCACTTCCACACCTGGGTGATGGGCCGCGCGGCGCTTGAAGATTTCATTCGCGGTATTGAAAA
>DATFVF010000058.1:0-23912 GCA_035260465.1 Pseudolabrys sp.
GCTGGCCTGGCTGCTCGCCAAGCCGATCGTCACCGCGCCGATTGTGAGCGCCACCAGCTTGAAACAGCTCGGTGAAATCCTGAAGGCGCCGCAGATCAAGCTTTCACCCGCGGACATTGCAGCGCTCGACGCCGCGGGGGCCTGAACGTAACAGCCAGGGCCTATTGGCCCTGGCTGTGGCGGGCAGCATCGATCACGACGCGGCGGCAATGTTTCCGTGCCGGTTCTGGAAGAGGCAACCGAAACGATGCAAGTGATCGATGAGATTTAAAGGTCGAATTTAAACCGGGAGCTTAACTTCAACTGGCACTTTGGCGGGCCTTAGAATCTCAAGTAACAGTTGAAGCGCGTCATTGATTGATACAGGTGCCCATATAAGTGTTGCGGTCACCGGCGGCCTGACCATAGACGCCGGCCTGATGCGCGCAACGCGAGGCGCGATCCTGAAAGGTCTCGCGGCCACCGGGCCCTGCGCCCGGCACCGTCGGCAAGTTTGGAAGCACCCGTCCGGTCTGCGGCACAACAATGGGGGGCGGCAGCGTGGCGGTTGGCGGCGTGACGATGGTCGATTTCGGGATGGTCACGTGCTTTACGGTGCCGCGCGGTGATTTGTATTTCGGAGCGAGCCATGGCTCCGGGCTTTCGGGCCTGGCTCCCCTCTCCGGGACCATGATGCTGTAGTCGTCCCGCATGATGTCGTAGTCCTTGCCTGCTTGCGCGCGCGCCGGCGCTATCGACGCTGTTGTCAGGACAAGGAGCAGGATGACTGAGGGTGCGCGCATCATGTCTATGACATAGGAACCCCGCCGACGGCTCGCTACTCCTCCGGCGCCTCTTCGATTGGGTCGTAACGTTTGGTGTCAAATCCGAGCAGATTCCACGACTGCAGCATATGCGGTGGGATCGGGGCCGACACGTCGATCACGCCGCCGCGCGGATGCGGTACCGCGATACGGCGCGCCAGCAGATGAAGTTTATTTTGAATACCGCCCGGCAAGTGCCAGTTCTCGATGTTGAAATATTTCGGATCGCCAACGATTGGATGGCCGATATGCGCCATATGCGCGCGCAACTGATGAGTGCGGCCGGTCACCGGCTTGAGCGACAGCCAGGCCAGCTGCTGAGCCGCCGTCTCAACCACCGCGTAATATGTAACGGCGTGCACGGCATCTTTCTCGCCGTGCTTGGCAATGCGCATAAACGAATCTTCCTCGACCTCCTGCTTGGCGAGGTAGGTCGAAATTCGCCCCTGCGCAGGCTTGGGCACTCCCACGACAAGCGCCCAATAAACCTTGCGCGCCGCCCGTGAGCGGAAAGTCTTGGCAAGCGCCGCTGCGATAAAACGTGTCTTGGCCACCAGCAGACAGCCCGCCGTATCCTTGTCGAGCCTGTGGACGAGGCGCGGACGTTGGCCGTCGGGCCCGCGCAAGGCACCAAGCATGCCATCGATATGGCGCGTCGTGCCGGAGCCGCCCTGCACGGCGAGACCCATCGGTTTGTTAAGCACAAGAACGTCCGCATCCTCATAGAGTGTGATCGACTTCAGGAAAGCGCGATCCTTCTGCGCCGACGGCGCATCATCGCGGGGTGGCGGCGCTTCAACTTTCAGCGGCGGGATACGCACCGCATGACCGGCTTCGAGCCGGGCTTTCGGCTGCGTCCGCTTGCCGTTCACACGCACCTCTCCTTTGCGGATAATGCGCTGGATGTGGCTGAACGACAGACCCGGAAACCGTGCTTCGAAAAACCGATCGACGCGCATCCCGTTTTCGTCCGGAGTAACGGTGACGGTCTGGACGCCCGATGACACTGCAATTGCCGGCGGCTTTTTGGCCTCCATGTCCTGAAAAGCGCTCACGCGCGGCGGACGAGGCTCGGACGATGCAGGCGGCTTCCTCCTTCGAGGAGTGCCGTCGATATGTCCCTGAGAATGGTGGCGATTGGCACCGCGCTTTTTGCCAGAGCCGCGATGCCGCGGCCCGGCTTGTTGCCGTCCGCCGCCGGGCTGGCGTGGCCCCGAACGCCCGCGGTCGCGGCGACTCATGCCGGGCCTGCAGCGAACCGTTCGAGCGCGGAATCGAGCCCTTCGAGTCCGTCGAGCCGTACCTTGAAAAGATCGCCCAGCGCGTCGCGCAGTTCGCGCGCATTGAGCGTGCGTTTTTCGCTGCCGCCATTCAGCCCGTGCACGGACAGCACGTTATTGGCGAGCGCGTAACGGCGGCCGGGCTCCGCACGCGCGCCCAGCAGACCGTTGACAAAAATCGAATGGGGATGCGTCGAGACGAACCAGTTGCCCTGCTCGTGATCCGGCTGCAGCTGCTCGGACAGATCGAAGCGGTACAGCTTCACCCACTCGCCGCGCATTTTGAACTGCAGCAGATAGTGTTCGCCGTCCTTGAGCACCTGGAACGGCTCGTGCGGCGTCGCCTGCTCCATGCCCGATTCCAGCAGCAGCGGCGCGGTCAGCACATTGCCGCCAAAACCGACATCGGCGAGATAACGCTCGCCGTCGAGATCGACCAGCAACAGCATGTGCGAGCGCGGCGTGTTCACGCCCGGTGGCACATTCCACAATACGCGCGCCGCAAGTTCGGTGACTTTGAAGCCGAGCTGGCGCAGGGCATGCGCAAACAGCAAATTCTGCTCGAAGCAATACCCGCCGCGCCCGTCATGCAGCATCTTCTGTTCGAGCGAAGCGGGATCGAGCAGCACCCGCCGCTTTAGCAGCGGGTCGAGGTTCTCGAAGGCGATCGCTTGCGGCTGCAATCTGTGCACTTCACGCAAGGTCTCAAGTGTCGGCTGGCGCGGACCGTCGTAGCCGACCCGCGCGCAATAAGCATCGATATCAATCATCCCCCGCCCCGCTCTTTCCGCAGCTTGGCCCAATACTCCAATCGCTTCTTGATCTCGCGCTCGAAGCCGCGCTCGGGCGGATTGTAGAACATCTGGCGCGGCAGCGCGTCGGGAAAATAATTCTGGCCGGAGAACGCTTCTTCGGCCTCATGGTCGTAGGCGTAACCGCGGCCGTAACCTTCCTCCTGCATCAATTTTGTCGGTGCATTGAGAATATGTTTGGGCGGCAGCAGCGAGCCCGCCTCCTTGGCGGTGCGCATCGCCGCACCATAAGCGGCATAGCCGGCGTTCGATTTCGGCGCCGTGGCGCAATAGATCACAGCCTGCGCAATCGCGAGATCGCCCTCGGGCGACCCAAGAAAATCGTACGCATCCTTTGCGGCATTTGCGATCACAAGCGCCTGCGGATCAGCCAGCCCGATGTCCTCGATCGCCATGCGTACCACGCGGCGCGCGATATAGAGCGGCGGCTCACCGGCATCGAGCATGCGGCAAAGATAGTAGAGCGCAGCGTCCGGATCGGAACCACGCACCGACTTATGCAGCGCCGAGATCAGGTTGTAGTGGCCGTCCTGGCTCTTGTCGTAAATTGGTGCGCGGCGCTGCACGATTTCCTGTAGTTTCGCGGCATTGAAAACTTCATCCTTGCGCGCAGCGCGCCAAATTTCTTCGGTCAGCGTGAGTGATGCGCGGCCGTCGCCATCGGCCATGCGCTTAAGGACTTCGCGCGCATCTGGATCAAGCGGGAGCCTCCGGCCCTCGATCGTCTCCGCACGTGCGAGCAATTTCTCGATCGCGTCCTCATCGAGGGACTTGAACACAAGTACCCGCGCGCGCGACAGCAATGGCGCGTTCAATTCAAAAGACGGATTCTCGGTCGTCGCCCCGACCAGAATGATGGTGCCGTCCTCCATCACCGGCAGAAAACTGTCCTGCTGGGCGCGGTTAAAGCGGTGAATCTCGTCGACGAACAAGAGGGTCCCTTGCCCCATTTCGCGCCGGCGGCGTGCTTCCTCGAACACTTTTTTGAGATCGGCGACGCCGGTAAAAATGGCGGAGACTTGCTCAAAATGCAGGTCGGTCGCCTGAGCCAGCAAACGCGCAACCGTCGTCTTGCCGGTGCCAGGCGGGCCCCAAAATATGAGCGAGCCCAGCGACCGCGTCGCCAGCATGCGCGTGAGCGCGCCATCGGGGCCGAGCAAATGGTCCTGGCCCACGACCTCGTCGAGTTTCTGGGGCCTGAGCCGGTCGGCGAGCGGATGCGGCGCGTCTTTCTCGAGGCCTGCGGCGGCGAACAGGCTCGGGCCGCTCGCTTTGGCGCGAGAGGTCATGGCAATGACTCACATGCCCTGGACGCGGCGCAGCACTTCGCGCCGCGCTGCGCCCGGGACACTGTGCCGTGCATCCCCGGCCTCATCCGCTGAACACCGCGGAAATCTTCTGCCCACCGCGCAGGATGATAATGCGCCAGCTGCGATTAGGCGTACCGGTTAGCCGTTCAACGTCGCCCGTTTTCGTAATTCGTTCGCCGTTGACTTCTTCGATCACGTCGCCGCGCTGGAAGCCAAGATTGCTGGCATAAGAGCCGGCGTCGACGTCGACGATGGCCACTCCCTGCTCGACATTTTGCAGCTGCAGCTCGTCCGCAAGCGCCGGCGAGAGATTGGCAATCTTGACGCCGGAAAACGGCGAGCGTGAGCGGATGGTGATTTCATCGCGCGGCGTTTCCGGCGCTTTCTGCAGGGCGATCGTCGCTGTCTGTTCGCGCCCGGCCCGCAACACGCCAAGACGGGCGCTGCCGCCAAGCGCCTTGGTGGCGAACCGGTAGTCGAACGCGTTGGGATCGTCGACATCTTGTCCATCCACCGACACGATGAGATCGCCAGCCTTGAGGCCGGCGCGCGCTGCCGGGCTGTCGGCGGTGACATTGGCCACCAAGGCCCCGGCCGGGCGCTTGAGCCCCATGCTGTCCGCGATATCCGGCGTGACCGCCTGCAATTTTGCGCCGAGCCATGGTCGCAATACAGCGCTGCCGCCACTTTTGGCGGACGCCACCACGACACGCACCATGTTGGCGGGAATGGCAAAACCGATCCCTTGCGAGCCGCCCGAGCGCGAGAAGATGGCGGTGTTGACCCCGATCAGCTTGCCGGTGAGGTCGACCAACGCGCCCCCGGAATTGCCGGGGTTAATTGCGGCGTCGGTTTGAATGAAAAAGCGATAATCGGAAATGCCCACTTGCGTGCGCGCCAGCGCCGACACGATACCGTGCGTCACCGTCTGCCCCACTCCGAACGGGTTTCCGATCGCCAGCACGACATCGCCGACCTGCAAGGCATCGGAATCGGCGAAATCGAGCACCGGAAATCGCTCATGGCCGTCTTTGATCCGCAGGATCGCAAGATCCGTGCGCGGGTCCTTGAGCACGAGTGTGGCTTCAAACTCACGTTTGTCGGCGAGCGAGACTTTGACTTCGTCGGCGCCCTCGATGACGTGATTATTGGTGACGACCAAGCCGTCGGCTTCCACGATCACCCCGGAGCCCAAAGAACGTTGCAGCTGACTGCTGCTACCGCCTGGCACGCCAAAGAAGCGGCGGAAAATCGGATCATCGAGGAATGGATTGCGATTCTGCACCACCTTGGCGGCGTAGACATTGACCACCGCGGGAGCCACGTGCTGCACCACCGGCGCATAGGACAAGCGCAGTTCGGATTGGGTCGGCAGCCGCCGCTCTTGTGCAGAGGCCGCATTTCCGGCCGCGATGGCAGCAATCAGGACAGCAGGCAGGGCTTTAAGGCGCATAGGTTCAATTTCCCGGGGAATGGCCGAGATATAGGCTTCTAACCGGTCTAAATGAAGGCCGTCATACCCCTATTCCCGCCCGGGGTAACGCCTTATTCCAGCGCTGGCACCGTGCGCAAATAGGCCACGACGGCGTCCAGATCGTCCGGCGTTACTGTTGCGTAGTATTGGTAGCCCATCGGCGGCTTCAGCTTGCTGCCGTCCTTGCTAATGCCGGCGGTAATCGCCCGCTTGATCTCGTCGTCGGTCCAGGCGCCGATGCCCTTGGTCTTGCTCGACGTGATATTGCGCGAAACGGAAACGCCCCACGGCCCGGGGAATTCAAATCCGCCAGCGCCCAAGCGCGTGTCCCACCGGCGCACGCCCTTCTCCATCGGCGTATGGCACTCCATACAATGCGCGATGGTGGCGAGATAGAAACCCTTTTTGACCTTGTCGCTCATCATCCCTTCGGTGAACGGTTTTTCGCCGCCCGGGATCACCTTCTCGACCTGCGGCATTTTGTAGACCGGGTCCGCAACCTTGTTGCTCACCTGCTTGAGCGTTCGCAGATAGGCAACGACGGCATTGAGATCGCGGTCGGTCATGATGTGATAGAAACCGGTTGGCATGATCATCGCGACGTGCGCGTCGTTCGGACGAATGCCAGTGCGCATCATTTTTTTGATGTCGGCATCGGTCCACGTGCCGATACCCGTGTCTTTGTCCGGCGTGATGTTCGGCGCGGTGACCTTGAATGGCGGTTCATCCCAGGACAGTCCGCCGGAATAATCCTTGCCTGCGATCGCCGCAGGCGGACCTTTCGGCGTATGACAATTTCCGCAGGTCATGATGCCGTTGACGAGATAGTCGCCGCGCTTGACCAGGTCGGACTGCGCCGACTGCGCGCTTGCGGTGCTCACTAAGGCCGCCGCGAGCGAAGTTGCCAACAATGCCGTACGAATTGTCATGAGTTCCCCCCAGCGAAGTCGATCTATGCCGATCGCTAAGTCCCGATCATAGCCGTCAGTCGAAAACCGGCAAACAAAAAGGGCGGCACACGGCTGCCGCCCTTTTCCGATAGATGCAATTAGGAGTTAGGCTGCCGCGGTCGCCGTTTCCTCAGCCTTTTTCTCTTGTACGGGCCCTGAATCCTTGCCCTTGGCTTCGACGTCCCGGTCGACGAATTCGATAACCGCCTGAGCGGCGTTGTCGCCATACCGGAAGCCGGCCTTGAGCACGCGGGTGTAACCGCCGGCGCGCTCTTTGTACCGGGGGCCAAGCACCTCAAACAGTTTCTTGACCAATACAACGTCGCGGATTTGCGAAATCGCCTGACGGCGTGCGTGGAGCCCGCCCTTTTTCGCGAGCGTCACCAGCTTCTCGACAATCGGGCGCAACTCCTTCGCCTTCGGCAGAGTGGTGACGATCTGCTCATGCTTGATCAGCGCCTGGGCCATGTTCGCGAACATGGCCTTGCGATGCTCCGCAGTACGGTTGAGCTTGCGGTGAACCTTGCCGTGACGCATCGCAGTATCCTCTTCGCTTTTCCAGTCATCACCGGGCTTGTCCCGGTGATCCCGCTTACGCGGGCGGTGCGCCCCTTATCGAGATGGCCGGGACATGCCCGGCCATGACAAGGATGGCGTTTTAGTAGTGATCCTCGAAGCGCTTGGCGAGCTCCTCGATGTTCTCCGGCGGCCAGCCCGGCACTTCCATGCCGAGATGCAGGCCCATCTGCGCCAACACTTCCTTGATCTCGTTCAGCGACTTGCGGCCGAAATTCGGCGTGCGCAGCATTTCCGCTTCGCTCTTCTGCACGAGATCGCCGATGTAAACGATGTTGTCGTTCTTCAGGCAGTTTGCCGAACGCACCGACAATTCGAGCTCGTCCACCTTCTTGAGGAAGGCTGGATTGAATGCGAGGTCCGGAATGGTCTCGGCGGCCTCTGCCTTGCGCGGCTCTTCGAAATTCACGAACACGTTGAGCTGGTCTTGCAGGATGCGCGCAGCATAGGCCAACGAATCTTCCGGCGACACGGCGCCGTTGGTCTCGATGGTCAAGGTCAGCTTGTCGTAATCGAGGATCTGACCTTCGCGCGTGTTCTCGACCTTGTAAGAAACCTTGCGCACCGGAGAGTAGAGGCTGTCCACCGGAATGAGGCCGATCGGTGCGTCCTCCGGGCGATTGCGCTCGGCAGGAACGTAGCCCTTGCCGGTATTGACGGTGAATTCCATGCGGATCTCGGCGCCCTCGTCGAGAGTGCAGAGCACGAGATCCGGATTGAGCACGAGAACGTCGCCCACCGTCTGAATGTCGCCGGCGGTGACCGTGCCGGGGCCTTGTTTCTTGACCACCATGCGCTTGGGACCTTCGCCCTGCATCTTGATGGCGATGTCCTTGATGTTGAGCACCATGTCGGTGACGTCTTCGCGCACGCCGGCGATTGACGAAAATTCGTGCAATACGCCGTCGATGTGCACCGACTGTACCGCCGCGCCTTGCAGCGAGGACAGCAGAATACGGCGCAGCGCGTTTCCGAGTGTGACGCCGAATCCGCGTTCGAGCGGTTCGGCGACGACCGTCGCGACCCGCGCGGCGTCGCTGCCGGCGGAAACCTGGAGCTTGTTCGGCCTGATCAATTCCTGCCAATTCTTTTGGATCACGTCTTCACCTTTTCAGCGGCGCGGCCTTGTCGCGCCTAGCGCACCCCACCCGCCGTGTGGGGAAAATCTCGGCGGAAGCACGCGCGCGGGATTACGAATCCGCGCGAAGAAAAATCACACCCGACGACGCTTGCGCGGCCGGCAACCATTGTGCGGGATCGTCGTCACGTCGCGGATCGAGGTAATCGTAAAACCGGCCGCCTGCAGCGACCGCAGCGCCGACTCGCGCCCCGAACCCGGGCCCGAAACCTCAACTTCGAGAGTGCGCATGCCGTGCTCCTGCGCCTTCTTGGCGGCGTCTTCAGCAGCGACTTGCGCGGCATAGGGCGTCGATTTGCGCGAGCCCTTGAAGCCCATGGTCCCGGCCGACGACCAGGCGATCGTGTTGCCTTGCGCGTCGGTGATCGTAATCATGGTGTTGTTGAACGAGGCCGCGACATGCGCGACGCCCGAGGCGATGTTTTTGCGTTCGCGCTTTCGGACGCGGGTGGCTTCCTTACCCATTCTCAATCCTTTCGCGCCCGTGCGCCGCAATCGGCGCGGGGCTCATCCTGTTATCAACTCGCCCCCGGGGTCTTCTTCTTGCCGGCAATGGTTTTTGCCGGGCCCTTGCGGGTCCGCGCATTGGTGTGAGTGCGCTGGCCGCGGACGGGCAGGCCTTTGCGATGGCGCAGACCGCGATAGCAACCGAGATCCATCAGCCGCTTGATGTTCAACTGCACTTCACGGCGCAGGTCGCCCTCGACCATATAATCGCGGTCGATGATTTCGCGGATCTGCAGCACCTCCGAGTCGGTGAGCTGCGACACACGGCGCTCTGGCGGCAGGTTAACCTTGCCCACGATCTCTTGGGCAATCTTGTTCCCAATGCCATGGATGTACTGCAGCGCGATCACCACGCGCTTGTTGGTTGGTAGATTGACGCCCGCGATACGAGCCACTTAACCTCTCCTATATCGACCGGCAGCGCGGAGCGCGCCGAATTCCTGTGTCCCATGAGTGGGATAGCGCAAAGCGTAACACGACGCCTGTCCCCGCCTCGCTGGGGCCCGGCATCGCGTCAAACTCCTGAATGTGCAGCTTATTAAGGGATTCATCGCACTCTCGTCAACCTCCGCCGGGTACGGTTTTTGCGCTGTGCAGACATATTTTTGCTGCGTTTGACCCCTGCGGACCGCTTCCGGCGGGGACCCCCTTTTGGGGCGGTTCTCTTGGTTCTATTGGTTCTCTTGGCCTTTTTGGATGATTTGCCCTTCCGCCGGCTCGATTTAGCCGCCCTTCCAGCCCCAGAAACCCTCGCGGAGCTCGATAAACGGTCGATGGCGGCCGTAACCTCGTCAATCGAGGCCATGCCGTCCACGCTCCTAAGCAAGCTCTTGGCAGCGTAATAATCGACCACGGGCGCAGTCTGTGTCCGGTATGCCGCGAGCCGGCCTTTGAGCACCTCGGGATTGTCGTCGGCGCGCACTGTTTCGCCGCGAGCGGTCATTTCGGCAACCCGCTTTTCGATGCGCCGAAGCAGGATGCCTTCGTCGACTTTCAACTCGATCACTGCGTCGAGCTTAAGCCCGCGCTCCATGAGCAAGCGGTCGAGCGCTTCCGCTTGCGGCACGGTGCGTGGAAAGCCGTCGAGGACAAAACCACGTTTGGCGTCGGGCTGGTCAATCCGCTCGGCGATGATTGCCACAACCACGTCGTCGGGAACGAGCTCACCGCGATCCATTACGGTTTTGGCCCGTAGCCCGACCGGCGTGCCGGCGGCAACGGCGGCGCGCAGCATGTCGCCCGTCGAGAGTTGGACGATTCCATGCTTGGCTACCAGGCGTTGCGCTTGAGTGCCCTTTCCCGCCCCCGGCGGGCCGAGCAGGATCAATCTCATCGCGACCGACCTCGCAGCTTCGATCGCTTGATGAGGCCCTCATATTGATGCGCGAGCAGGTAGCCTTGGATCTGCGCCACCGTATCCATGGTGACGCTGACGACGATAAGCAGCGAGGTGCCACCGAAATAGAACGGCACGGCCGCGTAGGAAATCAACATTTCCGGAATGAGGCAGACAATCGCGAGATAGAGCGCTCCGAGCACTGTGATGCGCGAGAGTACATAGTCGATGTACTCGGCGGTGCGCTCGCCCGGGCGAATGCCCGGAATAAATCCGCCGTGTTTCTTCAGGTTTTCCGCGGTCTCCGTCGGATTGAAAACCACCGCGGTGTAGAAGAACGCAAAGAATACGATCAGCGCGAGATAGAGAATGAGGAACAGCGGCCGACCGTGGCCAAGCAGCGTTGTGACAGTGGTCAGCCAGCCCGGTCCCTGCCCCGCATTGAAGTTCGCAACTGTCGTCGGCAACAAAAGCAGCGACGACGCAAAGATCGGCGGGATCACACCGGACGTGTTGAGTTTAAGAGGCAGATGCGACGATTGCCCCTCAAACATGCGGTTGCCTACCTGACGCTTCGGATACTGGATCAACAGGCGCCGCTGCGCGCGCTCCACGAACACGATGAACGCGATGACCGCGACCGCCATCACGATAACAGCGAGGATCAGGCCGGTCGAAAGTGCGCCCTGTCGGCCGAGCTCAAGTGTGCCGGCGATCGCCGATGGCAGCTGTGCCACGATGCCTGACAAGATAATCAGCGAGATGCCATTGCCGATGCCGCGCGACGTAATCTGTTCGCCCAGCCACATCAGGAACATGGTGCCGCCGGCGAGCGTGATCGTCGTCGACATCAGAAAGAAGACGCCCGGACTGCTAACAACGCTGCCGGTTCCTTGCAGACCAACGCCGATGCCATAGGCCTGGAAAGCAGCGAGCACCACGGTGAGGTACCGGGTGTATTGGTTCATGATCTTGCGGCCGGCTTCGCCTTCCTTCTTGAGCGCTTCGAGCGTTGGCGAAACCGTCGTCATCAGCTGAATGATGATGGACGCGGAAATGTACGGCATGATGTTGAGCGCGAAAATCGCCATCCGGTGAATGCCGCCACCGGAGAACATATTGAACATGCCGAGAATGCCGCCGGACTGGGTATTGAAAATCTGTTCCCAGGCGTTGGGATCAATGCCCGGCAACGGAATGTAGGTTCCGAGGCGATAGACCAGCAGCGCGCCGACCGTGAACCAGATGCGTTTCTTGAGCTCATCGGCTTTGGCGAGCGCCGAGAAATTAAGATTGGCCGCCAGTTGTTCTGCTGCAGAGACCATGACCGCCTCGACCCTTCCGCTGTCATGCCCCGTGAATTTGGGGCATCCCGTCCTCACAGCCCTCTAGATAGGGGCGATGGTCCCAAACTGTAGTCCAGGGCATTCATCAGTCCGCGCGTACAAATGACGCGGCAGACCGACTATTCGGCGCTTTTGCTTTCGCCTTCCGCCTCCGCCTTGGGCTTACCGCCCTTCGGCTTATCGCCCTTCGGCTTATCGCCGCCTTTGGCTGCCGCCAGCGCCTTGCGCTTGTTCTTGCCCTTCGGTTCGGCGTCTTCTTCCTTCGCCGGCGCAAGAATCTTCACTGTGCCGCCGGCTTTCTCCACCGCCGCAATGGCGGACTTTGAAGCGCGCCAGACCGAGAAGTCGATTTTCGTCTTCAGTTCGCCGTCGCTCAGCAGCTTTACGCCGCCCTTCGCGCGCCGCATCAAACCGGCTTTGACCATGGCCGCAACATCGACTGTAGCCTTCGCGTCAAGGAAGCCAGCGTCGATCGCCGCCTGCACCTTGCCGAGATTGATTTCGTTGAGCCTGACCGCAAAAGAAGTATTGCGAAAGCCGCGTTTCGGCAGGCGCCGATGCAGCGGCATCTGGCCGCCCTCGAAGCCCTTGATACGCACGCCGGTGCGCGCGGTCTGGCCCTTGCCGCCGCGCCCGCCGGTCTTGCCCATGCCCGAGCCGATGCCGCGCCCGATGCGCATCCGCCGCTTTCGCGCGCCCGGCCTGTCGGCGATCTGGTTGAGTTTCATCGTTCCGTCCTCTTACTTCGCGTCGGCGACCACGCGCACGAGGTGCTGTACCTTGCGGATCATGCCGCGAGTTGCCGGCGTGTCCGGCAGGTCGCGTGTGCGACCGATTTTGTTGAGGCCGAGGCCGATCAGCGTCGCACGCTGATCGTGATGGCGCCGTTGCGGGCTGCCCACCTGCTCAACCTTGATGGTCTTTTGTGCCTGAGCCATGCGCTAAATTCCTTAGTCAGTCGCCGCTTCCGCGTCGCCTTCGCGGCGGCGCGATTGCAAGGTCGAGACCTTGATGTTGCGGCGAGCCGCGACCGAGCGCGGCGAATCCTGGTGCTTGAGCGCATCGAAGGTCGCGCGCACGACATTGTACGGGTTGGACGAGCCGAGCGATTTTGCCACGACGTCCTGCATGCCTAGCGTCTCGAACACCGCGCGCATCGGACCGCCGGCGATGATGCCGGTGCCCGGAGGCGCAGCGCGGAGGAATACCTTGCCGGCGCCGTGACGACCCAGCACGTCGTGATGCAGCGTCCGGCCCTCGCGCAGCGGAACGCGCGTTAGACTGCGCTTGGCTGCATCCGTCGCCTTGCGGATCGCTTCCGGGACTTCGCGCGCCTTGCCATGGCCAAATCCGACGCGGCCTTTCTGGTCGCCGACAACAACCAGCGCGGCAAAGCCAAATCGCCGGCCGCCTTTGACCACCTTGGCCACACGATTGATGTGCACCAGCTTGTCGGTGAACTCGCTGTCACGCTCTTCGCGGCCGCCGCGCTCACGATCTCGTCGAGGTTCATGTGCCATAATCGTACAGTCCGTTTCCTTTGCGCATCATCTTCTCCGAAAACCGGTTCCCACTTTTCGGGATGATGCGCTCCGTTAGAAGTTGAGGCCGCCTTCACGCGCGGCATCCGCCAGCGCCTTGATGCGTCCGTGATAGAGATAACCGCCACGATCGAACACGACTGCCTTGATGCCCTTTTCCTTGGCGCGTTCGGCAATCAGCTTGCCGACTGCCTTGGCCGCCGAAATATTGGCGCCGGTCTTTGCACCCTCCCGCATCGTCTTCTCAAGCGAGGACGCCGCGACGAGGGTTGTGCCTTTCACATCATCGATAAGCTGCGCATAGATATGTTTCGACGAGCGGAACACGGATAGCCGCGCGCGGCCGCTGGTGCCGGCTGCAAGCTTGACCTTGCGGCGCACCGTCGCCGTCCGCCGCGCAGTTCGGTCAGTTAATCTCGACATCGCGCGTCCTCTACTTCTTCTTCCCTTCCTTGCGGAAGATATACTCGTTCGCGTATCTCACGCCCTTGCCTTTGTAGGGCTCGGGCGGGCGAAAACCCCGGATTTCGGCGGCCACGTGCCCGACTTTTTGCTTGTCGATGCCGGTCACCACGATCTCGGTCGGCTTCGGCGTTGCGATCGCGATGCCTTCCGGGATCGGAAAGTTCACGTCGTGCGAAAAGCCGAGCTGCAATTGCAGAGATTTGCCCTGCACAGCGGCACGATAACCCACGCCGGTGATCTCCAGCTTTTCTTCGAAGCCTTTGGTGACGCCGGACACCAGGTTTGCGACCAAGGTCCGTGAGGTGCCCCACATTGACCGCGCGCGCTTGCTCTCACCGCGCGGCTCGAGCTTGATCGTGCCTTTGTCGAGCGCGACCGATACGTCGTCATGCACAACGACCTGAAGGGCGCCCTTCGGGCCCTTCACCTTGACGGTCTGGCCTTCCACATTGGCGGTGACGCCTGTGGGGACTGCGACCGGCTTGTTTCCGATGCGCGACATTAGAACACCGTACAAATGATTTCGCCGCCCACATTGGCTTCGCGAGCGTCGTGGTCGGCCATCACACCCTTTGGCGTCGACAGGATTGCGACGCCAAGGCCGTTATTGATGCGCGGCAGATTGCGGACCGCCACGTAAACACGGCGGCCAGGCTTGGAGATGCGCTCGATTTCGCGGATCACCGGTTCGCCGTCGTAATATTTCAGCTCGATCTCGAGTTCGGATCGGCCACTGGCGTGCGCAACACTGGCGTAGCCACGAATAAAGCCTTCCGTCTTGAGCACCTCGAGCACGCGTTCGCGCTGCTTGGAGCCCGGCATCGAGACCTTCGATTTACTGCGCATCTGAGCATTGCGGATGCGCGCGATCATATCGCCGATCGGATCGTTCACTGCCATCGCGCCCTCCCTACCAGCTCGACTTCACAAGGCCCGGAATCAGGCCTTTGGAGCCAAGCTCCCGCAACGCGATACGGCTCAAGCGATGCTTGCGGTAGTAAGCGCGCGGACGTCCGCTGAGCTCGCAACGATTGCGCACGCGGACCCTCGAGGAATTGCGCGGCAATTCGGCCAGCTTCAATGTGGCGGCGAAACGCTCCTCCATCGGCAGTTTTTTATCGTGCGCGATCGCTTTGAGCTTTGCGCGCCGATTGGCGAATTTCTTCGCCATCTTCCGCCGCCTGTTATTCTTCTCGATCGAACTCTTCTTCGCCATACTTTCGCTCCTTGCGGTTCCGCGTATGAGGCCTGGCCTCACTGCCGGAACGGGAAGTTGAACGCGGTGAGCAGCGCGCGCGCTTCGTCATCGTTTCGCGCGCTGGTGCAAACGGTAACATCGAGACCCCACGAGTCAGTGACCTTGTCGAAGTCGATCTCGGGAAACACGATGTGTTCCTTGATGCCGAGGCTGTAATTGCCGCGGCCATCGAAGCTTTTCGGATTGAGACCGCGGAAATCGCGGATGCGGGGCAGCGCGATGTTCACGAGGCGGTCGAGGAAGTCGTACATGCGCGCTTTGCGGAGCGTGACCTTGCAACCGATGGCCTGTCCGTCGCGCAACTTGTACGTGGCGATCGACTTGCGCGACTTGGTGATCACAGCCTTCTGACCGGCGATCATCGACAGGTCGCCGGCGGCGTTATCCACCTTCTTGCGGTCGGCGACGCCCTCGCCGATGCCCATGTTCAGCACAATCTTGGTGATCTTGGGCACCTGCATGCGATTTGTGTAGTTGAGCTGCTTGGACAGCTGCTCACTCACCACCTGCTCGAAATGCGTCTTCAAGCGCGGGACATAGTCGGAGCGCTCGCGCGGCTTCCGGGCTTCCTTCGGCGCGGCGGCTTTCGCCTGGGCCTGCGCCTTCTTTTCCGCCTTGGCTTCGGCTTTAGCTTGTGCGGATTGCTGGGTTTCAGCCATCGATCTCAACTCCGGAACGCTTGGCGATGCGTACTTTTTTGCGCGCTTCGCCTTCACCGATGAATTTGAAACCGACGCGGGTCGGCTTGCCGTCCTTGGGGTCGGCGACCGCCAAATTGGACAGGTGGACCGTGCTCTCCTTGGAGATGATCCCGCCTTCCTGCTGCGCGGTCTGGCGCTGGTGGCGCTTGACCATATTGATGCCGCGCACCAAAGCGCGGTGTTGATCGGGGCGTACCTCGATCACCTCTCCGGTGCGGCCCTTGTCGCGGCCGGTGAGCACGACCACTTTATCGCCCTTGCGGATCTTGGCTGCCATTACAGCACCTCCGGCGCGAGCGAAATGATCTTCATGTGATTCTTGGCGCGCAATTCGCGCGGGACCGGCCCGAAGATGCGCGTGCCGACCGGCTCCATCTGTGGGGTGATCAGCACCGCCGCATTGCGGTCAAACCGGATGACCGATCCGTCCGGACGCTTGATGTCCTTGGAAATGCGCACGACGACGGCTTTCATCACGTCGCCCTTTTTCACGCGGCCACGCGGAATCGCCTCTTTCACCGAAACGACGATGACGTCGCCGATGGTGGCGTACTTGCGCTTGGAGCCGCCCAGCACCTTGATGCACATGACGCGGCGCGCGCCGGAATTGTCGGCCACGTCTAAATTGGTTTGCATCTGGATCATGATGCGGCTCTCACTATCTGGTCGCGCATAGCGCTCATTGAACTTTCTGCTTCTTCTCGCCGCGGACGACTTCCCAGCACTTGAGCTTGGAAATCGGCCGGCGCTCTTCGATCCACACCAGGTCGCCGATGGCGTATTGATTGGTCTCGTCGTGGGCGTGGTACTTCTTCGAGCGGCGGATGGTCTTCTTCATGGTTGCGTGCGCGAAACGACGGTCAACCCGCACGATCACCGTCTTATTCTGTTTGTCGCTCACGACAACGCCATGGAGCGTACGCTTCGGCATCTCGAACCCCTTATTCCTTCGACTTCGTCTTGTTCGTCTTGCTCGTCTTGGCGCGCGATTTCGGTTTCGCGGCAGCCTTCGGCTTGGCGGACTCAGTTTTCTTGGCTTTCTTCGCAGGCGCCGGTGCGGCGTCGGCCTTGATCGCGGGCTCAGGCGCCCCGACACGTTTCTGCGCCGCGATGGTTTTCATCCGCGCGATGTCGCGCCGGATGACGCGCACGCGCGAGGTATTTTCCAGCTGCCCGGTGGCGCGCTGGAAGCGCAAATTGAACTGCTCTTTCTTCAGCTTGAGCACTTCGTCATCAAGCTGATCGATCGTCATCGCTCTTGCGTCGGCGGCTTTCATGGCGTTACTCGGCGATGCGTTCAATGAAACGGGTTTTGACCGGCAGCTTCGCCGCGGCGAGCGCCAGTGCTTCTTTAGCGACCGCAAGCGGAATACCGTCGACCTCGAACAGGATGCGGCCTGGCTTGACGCGCACGACCCAAAGCTCGGGTGTTCCCTTGCCTTTGCCCATGCGTATTTCGATCGGCTTCTTGGAGACCGGTACGTCCGGGAAAACGCGGATCCACACTCGACCCGACCGCTTCATGAAGCGGGTGAGCGCGCGGCGGGCAGCCTCGATCTGGCGCGCGGTGACACGCTCAGGCTCGAGCGCCTTGAGACCATACTGGCCGAAGGCAAGCGTGGCGCCGCTCGTGGCGATGCCATGAATGCGGCCCTTGAATGCCTTGCGGAACTTGGTGCGGATCGGTTGCAGCATGACTTAAACTCTATTCGTCCCTTCAGGCCGCGGTTTCGCGGCGCGGCCGGCCGGTGTCGGCTTCGGCAAGCTTCTTGTCCTGCGCCATCGGATCGTGCTCGAGGATCTCGCCCTTGAAGATCCAAACCTTGACGCCGCAGGTGCCATAGGTGGTGAAAGCGGTGGCAACGCCGTAGTCGACGTCCGCGCGCAACGTGTGCAGCGGCACGCGGCCTTCGCGATACCACTCCATGCGCGCGATTTCGGCGCCGCCGAGACGGCCAGAGCAGTTGATACGAATGCCCTCGGCACCGAGGCGCATCGCCGATTGAACGGCACGCTTCATGGCACGGCGGAAGGCGACGCGGCGCTCGAGCTGTTGGGAGATCGATTCGGCAACCAGCTGCGCATCGAGCTCGGGCTTGCGAATTTCCACAATGTTGATGACCACGTCGCTGTCGGTGAGCTTGGCGACCGATTTGCGCAATTTTTCGATATCGGCGCCCTTCTTTCCAATCACAACGCCGGGACGCGCCGAGTGGATCGTGACGCGGCACTTCTTGTGCGGCCGCTCGATCACGATATGCGATACCGCTGCCTGCTTGAGTTGTTTCATCAGCTCCTTGCGGATCTTGATGTCTTCATGCAGCAGCGTGCCGTATTCCGCTTTGCCGGCGAACCAGCGCGAATCCCAGGTGCGGTTGATGCCTAAGCGCAGCCCGATCGGATTGACTTTTTGACCCATCGATTACTCCTCAGGCTTCCGCCCGTGCCTCGACCTGACGCACAACGATGGTCAGGTGAGAAAACGGCTTGAGAATGCGTCCGACGCGGCCACGGCCACGCGGGGTGAACCGCTTGATGACAAGCGCCTTGCCGACATGAGCCTCGGCAACGACGAGTTCGTCGACGTCGAGGTCGTGATTATTCTCGGCGTTAGCGATCGCCGACTCCAGGCACTTGCGCACGTCTTTTGCGATGCGCTTGCGCGAAAATTCAAGATCGGCGAGCGCGCTTGCGGCTTTTTTGCCGCGGATCAGCTGCGCGACAAGATTGAGCTTCTGCGGAGAAATCCGCAGCATCTTGGTCACAGCCTTTGCCTCGTTTTCGGCGAGGTCGCGTTCGCGGTGGCGCTTGCCCATGGCTTTACTCTATATCCCTTAGCTCGCTGCCGGCGCCGGCGCGGCGGCCGGTGCACCTGCCGCTGCGGGCGCACTGGACCGTTTGGCTTTGCGGTCTGACGTATGGCCGTAGAACATCCGGGTCGGCGCAAACTCGCCGAACTTGTGGCCGACCATTTCTTCGTTGACCATGACCGGAATGTGCTTTTGCCCGTTGTAGACGCCGAAATTCAGCCCGACGAATTGCGGGAGAATTGTCGAACGCCGGCTCCAGATCTTGATCATCTCGTGGCGGCCGGAAGCGCGCGAGGCTTCAGCCTTGCGCAGCAGATAGCCGTCGACAAAAGGACCTTTCCAAACTGAACGCGTCATAGATCTCGTCCTTACTGCTGCTTTTTCTTGCGGTCGTGCCGGCTCGCAATGATGAAACGCTCGGTGCGCTTATTCTTGCGGGTCTTCTTTCCTTTGGTCGGGAAACCCCACGGGGTAACCCAATGCTTGCCGCCCTTGGTGCGGCCACCGTGCGGGTGATCGACCGGATTCATCGTGATGCCGCGGTTGTGCGGCATGCGGCCCTTCCAGCGCTGGCGACCGGCCTTGCCGATCGTCGTGTTCATGTTGTCCGGATTGGACACCGCGCCGACTGTGGCCATGCAGCGGCCGTGTACCAGGCGCTGCTCGGTCGTGCTCAAGCGCAGGATGACGTAATCCTGGTCGCGGCCGACGATCTGCACGTAGCTGCCGGCCGAACGCGCGAGTTGGCCGCCTTTGCCGATCTTGAGTTCCACATTGTGCACAATTGTGCCGACCGGAATATTCGCGATCGGCATGGCGTTGCCCGGCTTCACGTCGGCATGTTCGGAAGCGATCACGGTATCGCCGGGCCCCAGGCGCTGCGGCGCCAGGATGTAGGCGAGCTCGCCGTCCTGATATTTGATCAGCGCGATGAAAGCGGTGCGGTTTGGATCATATTCCAACCGCTCAACGGTCGCCGGCACATTGAATTTGGTGCGGCGGAAATCAATCCGGCGATAAGCCTGCTTGTGGCCGCCACCGCGGAACCGCGAAGTGATGCGCCCATTATTATTGCGGCCGCCGGTCGAATGCTGACCTTCGGTCAACGCCTTCACCGGTGCGCCCTTGTACAGCGACGAACGGTCAATGTTGACCAGCTGGCGCTGGCCCGGGGTTGTCGGATTGTAGGATTTCAGTGCCATCGCAACGCTCCCCTTACAATCCCGTGGTCACGTCGATCCGGTGACCCTCTTCCAGAGTCACGATCGCGCGCTTCACATCGGACTGCTGCCCGATCCTGTTGCGGAACACTTTCATCTTGCCCGGCCGTGTGAGCGTGTTGACGCTCTTGACCTTGACGTCGAACAGCTTCTCCACCGCCTCCTTGATTTGCGGCTTCGTGGCGTGCTTAGCCACCTTGAACACGACTTTGTTATGCTCGGATGCCATTGTCGCCTTCTCGGTGATCACCGGAGAAAGGATGACGTCGTAATGGCGCGGATCGCTGGTGCTCATTTGAATCGCGCCTCCAGCGCATCGAGCGCGGCCTTGGTGAGCACCAGGGTCTTGCGCCGCAAGATGTCGTAGACGTTGATGCCTTGCACCGGCAACACGTCGATATTCGGGATGTTGCGCGCGGCGCTGCGGAAGTTCGCCTCGATCTCGGCGCCATCGATGATCAGCGCGCTCTCAAGCCCGAGCTTGCCGAACTGCTTGGCCAGAGCCTTGGTCTTGGCATCCTTCAGGGTCGCCTTGTCGAGCACGATGATGCCACCGTCCTTCGCTTTCGACGACAGCGCATGCTTGAGCGCGAGGACGCGAACTTTCTTCGGTAGACCGATGGCATGGCTGCGCACCACCGGGCCGAAAGCGCGGCCGCCGCCGCGGAACTGCGGCACGCGCGCCGAGCCATGGCGTGCACCACCGGTCCCCTTCTGCGCGTACATCTTCTTGCCGGTCCGCCAGATTTCACTCCGGTCCTTGGTCTTGTGCGTGCCGCGCTGACGTTTCGCCAATTGCCAATTCACGCAGCGCTGGATGATGTCGGTACGCGGCTCGAGTCCGAAGATTGCGTCTGACAATTTGACCGAACCGGCGTCTTTGCCGTCGAGGGCGATGATCTTGAGCTCCATCACTCGCCCTCCTTCTTGGTCGCAACGGAAGCAGCTTTATCAGCGGCGGCATTAGGTGCCTGCTCCGGTGCAGCCTTGGGCTGTTCAGCTTCGGCCTTCGCCGGCTTCTGATCGGCCTTTGCCTCAGCAGCCTCGCTCACCCGGAACTTGCCGGGTTTCGGCGCTTCTTTCGGCAGCTTCTTCTTGATCGCGTCGCGGACGGTAACCCATCCGCTCTTGGAACCGGGCACCGCACCCTCGACGAGAATGAGGCCGCGCTCGACATCGGTCTGCACGACCTTGAGATTAAGCGTGGTCACGCGCTCGACACCGAGATGGCCAGGCATCTTCTTGTTCTTGAAGGTCTTGCCGGGGTCCTGACGGCCGCCGGTGCCACCAATCGAACGATGCGAAATCGACACGCCGTGCGACGCGCGAAGCCCCGCGAAATTCCAGCGCTTCATACCTCCGGCAAAGCCTTTGCCGATGGTGATGCCGCAAACATCAACGAATTGGCCCGGGATGAAGTGGTCAGCCGTGATCTCCGCGCCGACTGGAATCAATGCATCCTCGGTCACGCGGAATTCGGCGAGTTTGCGCTTGGGCTCGACCTTCTGTTTGCCGAAATACCCGCGGTCGGCCTTGATCATATTGTTGGAACGGCGCGCGCCCGAGCCAAGCTGGAGCGCGACATAGCCATTCTTGTCTTTGGTGCGGTGAGCGACCACCTGGCACTGCGCAAGGCGCAGCACCGTTACCGGCACGTGTTCACCGGCCTCGGTGAACACCCGGGTCATTCCGACCTTCTGTGCGACTACGCCCGAACGCATTGCTAATCCCACCCCGGCCTTACAACTTGATCTCGACATCGACGCCGGCGGCGAGGTCGAGCTTCATCAGCGCGTCCACCGTTTGCGGCGTCGGATCGACGATGTCCAAGAGGCGCTTGTGCGTGCGCATTTCGAACTGTTCGCGGCTCTTTTTGTCGACGTGCGGCGAGCGGTTCACCGTAAACTTCTCGATTCTCGTCGGCAGCGGGATCGGTCCACGGACCTGAGCGCCAGTGCGCTTGGCCGTGTTCACGATTTCGCGCGTCGACGCATCGAGGATGCGGTGATCGAACGCCTTGAGCCGGATCCGGATATTCTGGCCGTTCATTGTCATTTCTCTCGTCCGTCGTGCCCGCCCGTCAAGCGGGCAACCACGGAATGGCTAACTTCGATAAAGACGCGGATGGCCGGGACTGACCCGGCCATCACGCCTCAACACATCACTCGATAATGCTCGCCACCACGCCGGCGCCGACTGTGCGGCCGCCCTCGCGAATGGCGAAGCGGAGTTTTTCTTCCATAGCGATCGGCACAATCAGGTGCACTTCCATCGCCACGTTGTCGCCCGGCATCACCATTTCCGTGCCTTGCGGCAGATGCACCACGCCAGTCACGTCGGTGGTGCGGAAATAGAACTGCGGACGATAGTTCGTGAAGAACGGAGTATGACGGCCGCCCTCTTCCTTGGTGAGGATGTAGGCTTCCGCCTTGAACTTCGTGTGCGGCTTGACTGAGCCGGGCTTGCACAGAACCTGACCGCGCTCGACTTCCTCGCGCTTGGTGCCGCGCAACAGTGCGCCGATGTTGTCGCCAGCCTCGCCCTGATCGAGCAGCTTGCGGAACATTTCGACGCCGGTGACAACGGTCTTGATGGTCGGCTTGATACCGACGATCTCGACTTCCTCACCGACCTTGATGATGCCGCGCTCGACACGGCCGGTGCACACAGTGCCACGGCCCGAAATCGAGAACACGTCTTCTACCGGCATCAGGAACGGCTGATCCTTCGGCCGCTCCGGCTGTGGGATGTACTCATCCACCGCCTTCATCAGCGCGTGAATCGCTTCCTTGCCGAGTTTCTCGTCGGTGCCTTCGAGTGCCTTGAGCGCCGAGCCCTTCACGATCGGAATCTTGTCGCCCGGGAAATTGTACTTCGAGAGCAACTCGCGGACTTCGAGCTCAACGAGCTCGAGCAATTCCGGATCGTCGACCATGTCGACCTTGTTCATGAACACGACCAGCGCCGGCACGCCGACCTGACGGGCAAGCAGAATGTGCTCACGAGTCTGCGGCATTGGGCCGTCGGCGGCCGAGACCACAAGGATCGCGCCGTCCATCTGCGCAGCACCGGTGATCATGTTCTTCACGTAGTCGGCGTGACCCGGGCAATCCACGTGCGCGTAGTGGCGCTTATCGGTTTCATATTCGACGTGTGCTGTCGAAATGGTGATGCCGCGCGCCTTTTCTTCAGGCGCTTTGTCGATCTGGTCATAGGCAGTGAACGTAGCGCCGCCCTTTTCGGCCAGCACTTTGGTAATCGCCGCTGTCAGCGTCGTCTTGCCGTGGTCAACGTGACCGATCGTGCCAATATTGCAATGCGGCTTTGTTCGCTGGAATTTCTCTTTGGCCATGGAACTCTCCGTTCAGATCCTTCTGTTATCCGTTCTCGATCACGCGAATTTCTTCTGGACTTCGGCTGACACGTTCGCGGGTAGCTCTGCGTAGTGATCAAATTGCATCGTAAATGTCGCTCGGCCCTGAGACATGGACCGCAGATTGTTGACGTAGCCGAACATGTTCATCAGCGGCACCATCGCGTTGACGACGTTGGCGTTGCCGCGCATGTCCTGGCCCTGAATTTGTCCGCGCCGGGAATTGAGGTCGCCGATGACGGACCCGGTATAGTCCTCCGGCGTCACCACCTCGACCTTCATGATCGGTTCAAGAAGAATCGGCTTGGCCATCTGCAGCGCCTCTTTCAGGCATTGCCGTGCGCAGATTTCGAACGCGAGCGCGGACGAGTCGACATCATGATATTTCCCGTCGATCAGCGTCACCTTGAGGTCCACGACCGGGAACCCGGCGACAACACCGGAGCCAAGCACTGACTCCAGACCCTTCTCGACGCCGGGGATATATTCTTTTGGCACCGCGCCGCCCACGATCTCGTTCTCGAATTCGAACGGAGTGCCAGGCGGTGTCGGCTCGGCGATGATCTTGATCTGCGCGAACTGACCTGAGCCGCCCGTTTGCTTTTTATGGGTGTAGCCGTGTTCAACGCGCTGTGAAATCTTTTCGCGGAAGGCAACCTGCGGCGCGCCGATATTCGCATCGACCTTGTAGGTGCGCTTGAGGATGTCGACCTTAATGTCGAGATGCAGTTCGCCCATGCCCTTGAGGATGGTCTGGCCGCTCTCCTGGTCGGTGGAGACGCGGAAGGACGGATCCTCAGCCGCAAGTTTGGCGAGCGCAACGCCAAGCTTTTCCTGGTCGGCCTTCGATTTCGGCTCGATCGCGATCTCGATGACGGGATCCGGGAATTCCATCTTTTCGAGAATGACGGTCTTCTGCGGATCACTGAGCGTATCGCCGGTGCGAACCTCTTTCAGGCCCGCGAGCGCGACGATGTCGCCGGCAAACGCTTCCTTGATGTCCTCGCGGTTG